>JAFOYZ010000118.1 GCA_017424485.1 Bacteroidaceae bacterium | reverse complement strand
GTTTAGAGTTTAGTGTTTAGTGTTTAGAGTTTAGTGTTTAGAGTTTAGTGTTTAGAGTGTCCTCTAACTGGTAACTCATCTTTCAACTTTACTCACAACTCATAACTCATAACTCACAACTCATAACTCATTTCTGCTACTTAGTCAGGTGTCCTTCGAGAATGCTGTCGTAGGGGGTGGTGCGTACGAGTTTGCCATCGTGTATGCATACACTCTCGACGGTACCCTTGAGACATACCTTACCATCGGATACGCGGATGATTTCTTGGTGGAATACGCACTTGATGCCCTCTTTGGTGACATAGAGCTGTGAACGGAACTCATCGCGGCTGCGCAGTGGTGACTTGTAGTTGAGCGTCACCTTGGAGATGACAAAGTCGTAGCCGGCAGCACTCATATCAGCAAAGCTAAGGCCGATAGAGAGGAGAAACTCGTGGCGTGTGTGCTCCAGATAGTGCTGGTAGTTGGCATTGTTGACGATACCTTGGAGGTCGCACTCGTAGTCGCGCACCTTCATGAGTAGCTCGTAGCTGAATTCTTTCATAGAAGCATGGTATGAATGGTAGAAAAAAAGAGCGGAATTTGCCTAACAAATTCCGCTCCTTTATTAGGCTAGATGTGATTAGATGTGTGAGAGTGCTGCAGCGAACTTTCTGAACTCAGCATCGTTGAGCGCCTTGGCGCGGAGGCTTGAGTCGAGGCGTACGGCCTTAACCAAGTTCTCGGCTACCATAGCAGGGTTGTTGGTGCGTGCACCTACGATAGCATTGAGGTAGTAGGTGTATGCATCGGGAGTCTCAATCTTGCTGAGGGTGTTCTTGGCATCGCTGTAGTCCTTGGCCATGATCTGTGCCAATGCTGCTGCATTGCTGTAGGTCTCGCCAAAGGCGCTTACGGCACGCTCGTACTGACCCTGAGCGATGTAGAGGTTACCCAGCGCTGCCTCGTTGGCCTTAGCCTCGGTACCCTTTACGAGATAGTTCTCAGCATCGGCTACGTTGCCATCGATGAGGGCAAGCATGCCGAGGTTGGTGTTAACCTCTGCAGCTGAAGTGTTGAGCTTAACGGCCTTCTCGAGGAAGCTCTTAGCCTTGGCATAGTCACCTGCCTTCATGGCAATCTCGGCCAAGTTGTTGTATGCACGATAGTCGTTGGGGTAGAGCTTTGCTGTCTGGTTGTAGATAGCTACCTTATCCTCGGTCTTGCTTACCAATGTAGCAGCATAGAGGAGCTCCTCAACGCTAAGAACAGAGGCGTCTTCCTTCACGGCAGCGAGGATCTCGTCGTCAGAACGGCCGATGAGCTGGTAGTTCAAGGTGATGCGTGCACGACGCAACTGGGGGAGAATCTCCTCAGCCAACTCGCCATATACGGCAGAGATGTTCTTGATCTCACGCTCTCTTACCTCGGGCTCCTTGTACATAGAGAGTACGCGAAGGATGAGGTCCTTGTCGGGGATGTTAGAGGCTGCTACCAACTCCTGGAATCCTTCCCAGTCCTCGGCAGTGTACTCGGTGTCAACGTATGCGTCTACCTTATTCTTCTTGAGAAGCTTGTTGACGTGTGACTCGGCGTTGCTCTGACGCTGAGCAGCAAGACGATCGTTGAGATCGAAACCACCATCGGGTGATGCGTATGCTGATACTTCGATGTTGTCGAGTACCTTGTTCTCCTTATCGGCATCTACCTCCTTGAGGGTCTCGGTGAACTCCTTCATGCTAGCTGAGTTGAGTTCGCTCCAACGGAGGTTGGTCTGCTGGATGAGGAACATGATGTTGGCTTGCTTGGCCTGCTTGATTACGCGCTGGAAAGCATCCTCGGCATATGCGGGCTTGGTAGAAGCGGTAGTATGGTTGTAGAGCTCGGCTGTAGCCAATACACCATCGGCAACCTTTACGGCAGGCAGAGCCTTAGCCTTGTTCTTTACCTTGGCAGTGAACTCGAGGTAGAGCTCAGACTTTGCCATCTCAGGAATGTAGTCGAATACGCTCTTCATGGTGAAGTTGCCACCAGCCTTGTGAGAGATAACCTGGCTGTTGCCTTCTACCTTCTCGCCAATGAAGGTGTAGGCGTCGCCGCTTACAGAACCGCCATTGTATTTCAATACGGGAGTAACGGTGATAACTGCCTTCTTGGGGAAGAACTTCTCGGGGAAGCTGCCAGAGATGGTTACGGGGACTTCACCGTTTACGGCCTCAAGGAACTGGGGAGTAACGGCAAAGTAGCTTGAAGAGAGCTCACCAAGCTTGTTGCTGCATGAGCTGAGCAACAGCAGGGTAGCAGCAAGGAAAGAAAAATAGATTTTTTTCATCGTGTGTTAATAAATTTTATTGTTGTTATAATAGTTCTTTTTTCTTAGAGCGCACAAAGATAGTAACATTTGCGGACTTTCTGCGTTGTAGGCTTGCTTATTTCTTGCTATGCACCCTTTTTTGTTCTGCTTTTTTTATACTGGAGGCCCAACCTTAGTGATTTTGACTGCACTGATTTACAAATGGCGCTCAGGATAGAGGTCGTTCCACCACTTATCGGTGCCTTGTAGGTAGCGAGCAAACCATGCCATGATGGTGTTGTGCCAGAGCACGCGCTTGTCGTAGTCAGAAACAAAGTGGTTCTCACCCTCGACCTGGATGAACTCAACGGGCTTGCCCAGAATCTTCAGCGCATTGAAGAGCTGGATGCTCTCGCCGATGGGCACATTGGTGTCTACGGTACCGTGGAGGAGCAGGAGCGGGGTGTTGATCTTGTCGGCATTGAAGAGCGAGCCCTGCTTGGTGAAAAGATCGGGATTCTGCCAGGGGTAGCTGTCGGCAGCGGCTATGGCATTGTAGCTGTAGCCCCAGTAGCCTTCGCCCCAATAGCTGGTGACGTTGCTGATACCGGCATGTGATACGGCAGCAGCAAAGATGTCGGTCTGTGTCTGCAGATACTGTGTCATGAAACCTCCGTAAGAGGCTCCCAGACAGCCAATCTTCTCGGCATCGACATAGGGATGCTCGGCACAGAATTGCTTGGTGCCCTCGATGATGTCGTCGGCTGTGCGCTTACCCCATGCGTTGACGTGGCGAGCAGCAAACTCCTGTCCGAAACCGGTGGTGCCACTGGGCTGGATAACATATACTACATAGTCTCGTGATGCGAAGAGCTGTGCACAGTAGGGGTTGCTGATACCCTTGACCGTGGGAGAGGTGCCGCCATAGTAGTAGACGATGAGCGGGTATTTCTTCTCGGGGTCGAACGAGGGGGGCAGGCAATACTTGCCATGGATGAGCGTGCCGTCAGATGCGGTGAAGTTCCACTCGTGTGTCTCGCCCAGCTCTATCTCATCGAGGATGGGCTTCATGGGGTCGGCAATGAGGCGTGAGCGGTTTTTCTTCAGGTCGAACAGGTAGCCTACACCTGCTGTGTGGTCGTCCTGCCCGTAGTAGGCGGCGATGGTTGCGTTCTGTGAGGGAAGTGCGAAACGTTGGGTGACAGAGATCTCCAATGGTAGCAGCTCAAAGGTTTTCTTGAGCGTGTTGTAACGATAGATATTCTGCTCATCCTTGTCTTCGGTGGTGAAGTAGATGTGCTTATCGGCTACGTTCCATTGGAGCACACTTACAGAAGGGTCAAAATCCTTGGTGATAGGGGTGACCTCACGAGTTGCCAGCTCCATGATGAAGGCTTGCTTGTCGTAGTCGTTGGCGATGGGGTGTGAACCGCAATTTTTGCCGATTCCATCGAAGGATTCTGCACTTCCGGTGAAGAGCACTTGTGTGGCGTCGGGTGAGTAGGTGGCATCATCGACAAAGGCATTTTCATAGACGAGTGTGTCTATCTTGTAGCTGTCGAGATGGAGTTGGTATATCGATGACTTGCCAAAGGGACGCTCGGTGGGGTGCTCGGCACTGGTGCTGAAAAGAATCTTTGTGCCATCCTGGCTGATGTCGTTGAGGTAGCTTGAACGCTTGCCATAGGTGAGGCGTTCGGTAGTGCCCTTCTTGATATCGTATTTGGCCAGGAAGCTGCGTCCGCGGTTGCCGGGAATGCGGTCGCGAGGGGTAACCACGCGCTTCAGCGGGCCTTGCTCCTCTATGCCCTTCTCTCTGGGGTAGTAGATGAGGTAGTCTTCGGTGGGTGCCCATGTGAAGCTCTCGGCAGGTATCTCGGTGAGCATGACCTCCTCGGTGAGGGTAGTTGGGTCTAGGGTGATGACATCGTTGCCTGTGGCTGCTGTGGCGGTATAGTAGAGTTTGTCGCTCTTGGGCATCCAGCGCATGCCGTCCTTGGCATTGGCGATGAGTATCTTGCCGGTCTTGGTCTCTGACAATTGGGCGTATACATGCTGGCGTCCCTTGTTGTAGTTGTTCCAGTAACGAGTATACAGGTACTTGCCGCTAGGCGATAGGGCTACATCGATCACGCGGTTGCCATATACGGTGTTGTCGAGGGTGAAGCGTTTCTTGAGGTCGTGACCGGAGTATATGTTTACCTCCTCGAAACCTTTGTCGGCCACAACCTCACACTTGAAGGTGGGGGCCACCTTGTCGTCTTTATGGGCAAGGAACTTAAGCGTGATCTCGTAGTTGCGCTCAGGCTCGAGGCGTAGGGCGATATCTTGTGCGGCTTTCACGTTCAGACTATCGTCGGCCCTCTCCTTTCTGGATTTGGATGCACCATTGATATATGCCTCCCAACGGACGGGCGATGTCACCTTGAGCTTTCCTCTCATAAAGCGGTCGGCACGGATCTGTGTGCTTACTACATAGATGAGGTGTTCGTCGTCGGCCTTGGACAAGGTGACGAAGCCTGTGGTGTCGGTCTCCATCGTTTGGGTGGTGTAGTTGGACTGGTTGAGCCCGATGGCTGTGCTCAGTAGATTGCGGGTTTCAAACTTACGGCCTTCGCCGTTGATGCTGTCGGTCTCGATGGGGCCACGTAGTGTCACGGCATCGCGCACCTGATAACTCTCGATGACTTGGGCTGATGCTCCCAAGGTCAATGCCACGATGGTGGCTGCAAGCATAGTTCTCTTTTTCATTGTGTAATATGTGATTGTCTTTTTCTTTCTTTCGACAAAAGTAGCTAAAATTCTTGAGAATCTGTTTGAAAAAGCAGATTCAAAATCATATTATCGTTAATTATAAAACAGATATTCCAAACAACACAAGGCTTTTGTATGCTTATCCCTTGCGTTTGTTGCGCGGATGGTGGTCGATGATTTCGGAACGAAGGCGTTGGGCATCGATGTGGGTGTATATCTCGGTGGTGCCAATGTCTTCGTGGCCGAGCATGCTCTGTATGACACGTAGGTTGGCGCCGCCTTCGAGCAGGTGGGTGGCAAAGGAGTGGCGGAACGTGTGCGGACTGATGGTCTTCTTTATCCCAGCCTCTTCGGCTAGCACCTTGATGATGTGAAACATGGTGATGCGCGACATCCTCTTCTTGAAGTGGGCGCTTACAAACAGGTAATCCTCGTGGCCGGGCTTGATGTCTATCTCGGCACGGTCGGTCATGTACTCCATAATCTCTGCGATGGCTCGCGATGAGATGGGTACGAGGCGTTGCTTGCTGCCTTTGCCCTCTACCTTGATGAAACCCTCATTGAGGTAGAGGTCGGAGAGGCGCAGGTTACAGGCCTCTGACACACGTAGCCCGCAGCTGTATAGTGTCTCTATAATGGCACGGTTGCGTTGGCCCTCGCGCTTGCTGAGGTCGATGGAGGCAATGAGTTGGTCTATCTCCTCTACACTGAGCACCTCGGGGAGCTTCATGCCTATCTTGGGTGATTCGAGCAGCAGGGTGGGGTCGGCTTCAATGTAGCCGTCGATGACCAGAAAACGATAGAACGACCGGATACCCGAAAGGATGCGGGCTTGTGAGCGCGGACCTATCTCATCATCGTGCAGGCTGGCCAGGAAATGCTCCAGATCTTCCAAACGGACATCCAAAGGACTCTTTCCTTGAGTGCTGAGATGGTGAAGCAGTTTCTCTATGTCGTGTAGATAGGCATCGAGCGTATGGGGCGATAGAGATTTCTCGAATAATAAATACTGTTTGTATTTATAGATGAGATTATGCTCGTCTTTTTTGGGGTCTGCGCAAGTCATTTTGTGATTTTTTTGACAAAAGTAACATTTTTATTGGTGATGCACGTGTGTATGTTGATAAAATCACTATATTTGCAGTAACAGAAAGAATCTTCGGCAATTTTCTTATTGTTTAACAAAACACACAGAACCAGTATGACAAAGAAGTTTTTTGCAGAAATGGTAGGTACCATGGTTGCGATTGTTGTAAGAAATAACCCCAAAACATAAATACAAAACTTTTTTTCATTTTGCCCCTGCCCGCCGTGAGGCGCGTAGGGGATTTTCCCCCTAGCTAGAGAAATTTTTTATTCCAATTTATAAAACACTTTTATTAATCAAAATCTACTACTTTATGAAAAGAAAACTTGGTTTTCTGATGACGTTGGTCATCGCGCTTTGCACAAGTAGTGCATGGGCGCAATCGGTCATTAGTGTAGGTACAAACCTTGACTTCTCGGAAGGTACTCCGGTGGACAATGGTATCTGTACGTATGCAAAGGACATGGGAGATAATGGAACAACCTACAGCCAGATGCTGGAAGTGGCAGGTTGGACCATTGAAGGTGAGAATGGCGACGCTCGCGCCGCAGGTTTGTTTACCTATGGCTCTGGCTACTGGCTCGGTGGTAAAGGTTACAATGTGCCCGCTACCAATTCGGCTGGTGTGGCTGAGGGTAATGCACTCGGTATAGTAGCCGTTTGGAGTGCAACAGCTCAGTATACACAGCTTGTGACTCTGGAGGCAGGTGACTATGTAATCAGTGTACCCGTGTACAATGCTGTGGGCGGTACTTCTGCTCCTACCAAGAGCCTTATCGGTTTCATCGCCGACAATGGTACTGAGTATCTGGCTCCGGCAAAGGCTTATGCTGTAGACACTTGGACAGTGGAGAACATCAAGTTTACACTGGCTGAGACTACCACAGGTAAGCTCTCACTGGGCTATGCTGCTCCTAATGCTGGTTCAGGTGGTAACCAACACCTCTTCTTCGACAAGGTGGAGATTATGGCTGTTACCGAAACTGACCTTGCACGCATCGACCTCAATGCTGCTCTCGTTACAGCTCAGGCTACCGTAGATGCCAAGGCTGGTGTGGGTGCTGGCATATTTATGTACTCAGAGGAGGTGTACAATACCTATGCTGCAGCTGTAGCTGCTGCCAAGGCTGTGAGCGAGAATGCTGAGGCTACCAAGGACGAGCTCGTAGCTGCCCTTGCTGTACTCAATACTGCCACTGAGGCTTATGTGGTGACTGTTCCTGCGGCTGACGCTATCTATGCAGTGAAGTTCAACGGTACAGAGAACTACCTCACCATCGGTGAGTCTGCCATCACCATTGATGCTGCTGCAGACACTCTTTCTTTCGAGGCTGTAGGCAATGGAAAGTATTATGTACATGACAATAAGGGCATGTATCTGAGCTACAAGGGTTCTGATAAATGGACCATGGTGGCCTCTGCCGACGTGAAGGATGAGTGGAACATCTCAGTTAATGCTGAGGGACTCTATACATTCGTTGGTAAGAATGGCGGTATCGGCGTTGACGGCACTGATGCTGGCTCATCTTGCTATGGCGACAAGAACGGTGCAGCTGTTGCTCTCTGGACCATCGCTGAGATCGTAATCGAGGACGAGCCTGTAGTTGATCCTAACGACTACACCTCTTACATCGTAAATGCAGACCTCTCTACCACAGATGCTTGGAATGCCGAGGGTACTAAGGGTATCAAGGACGGTATGGTGAAGGTGGGTTCGCAAGCTGTATATGATTTCAGTCAGACCATCACACTCCCCGCAGGTCAGTATAAGATGACAGCTAAGGCTGTATATCGCTATGGCGATAACGAGCAGGCTGAGTATGATGCTATCCAAGCTGGTACTGATACCCACAAGGCTAAGCTCTATGCCGAGAC
>JAFOYZ010000117.1 GCA_017424485.1 Bacteroidaceae bacterium | reverse complement strand
TTCTTGCATATACAACTCAAGTGCGCGATGAAGTGCTCAATTGCCGTATCCGTATTGATGCTACAACATTGAGTCCCGACTTCATGAACTGTAATGGTCGTGGACGTTATGGTGAGGATATCCTTACAGGATTCAAGAATGAGTATATCTCTAACTGGCGTGTAAGTGATGAAACTTATGTAGGTGTGCATAGTGATGTGGGTTACTGGAACTCCTATTATGCCAATGCTGTATGTATCAGTGGTGTATTTGATGTAGCATTCAAGTTGCCTCCTGTCCCATCAGGCACCTATGAGATTCGCTTAGGATATACAGTAGGTGATGAGCGTGGTGTGGTACAGGTATACCTCAACAATGAACCTTGCGGTATTCCGGTCGATCTGCGTGTGTATGGTGGCGATCCTACAATCGGTTGGCTTGAGGATACTGACGATGCTGAAGAGAATACCGCAAACGATAAGGCTATGCATAACCGTGGTTATATGAAGGCTATGGACAGCTATCGTCCGTGGGATGCTGCTGGTCCTTTGCGTAATAACAACTGGAACCTGCGTCGTGTGCTCACAACTCAATATCTCGATCCTAACGAAACCTATTACTTGCGTTTCAGACAAGTATTAGATGACCCTCAGCGCTATTGGTCGTTCGACTACATTGAGATTTGTCCTAAGAGTGTGTACGGTAGTCCTGAAGGTGAGGATACACATTGATTCTAATAGATAACGAATAATAGATATTATTATGAAAAACGTATATAAGAGCTTCTTGGGAATATGCCTTCTAGGTTGCCTTACGGCATGTTCTGATTGGGATGAGCATTATGGTACTGTTGGTACTGATGACGCCTCACAGGGAACGGCCTCTTTGTGGCAACAGATTAAGGATAATCCCGACTTGAGTGATTTTGCTCAGGTGCTTGAAGAGACAAAGATATTCCGTCAACATCGCAAAACTCCTGTTAGCTATGCCGATCTGTTGAGCGGCGGCCAATTATTCACCGTTATAGCTCCTGTTAATGGAACCTTTGATAAGGATGCGTTGCTAGAGATGGTGCAGACAGCACAAGGCGACTCTGTCGTAGAGAAATCTTTTGTCCAGAATCATCTCTCACGTTCACTCAATTCGATTACAAAGGATGACAAGCGCATGTTGTTGCTCAACAACAAGTATGCTGAGACAGCTGATGGTATGGTCGAAGGAATTGCTATCACTACACCTAATCTTAGAGCTAAGAATGGTGTGCTCCATATCGCAGCTGCTCATATCCCATACGAACGGAATCTTTATGAGACTCTTAGTGATGATGAGCAGCTCTCTGGTATAGGAGCTGTATTGCATCGTTACGATGAAGATTACTTTGATGCTGATAATTCTATCTCCAGTGGTATCGTCGAGGGTGTGCCTATCTATGTAGACTCTGTCATCATTGAGCGCAACCGCATGTTGGATCGTTTGGGTTATATCAATCGTGAAGACTCACTCTATTGGGTTGTAGCTCCTTCAAAGGATGCTTGGCAACAAGTATGGGAAGAGACTTCACAGTATTTCGTATATGACGAGAGTGTGCTTAAGCGCGACTCTTTGCAGCATCACTGGACAACAGCAGCGCTGATGCAGGATGCTATCTTCAACATGCATATCCAAGAGGATATCACCGATTCAATCGTTTCGGTTCCTTATGTGCGAGGTGCGGTGCAACCTGGAAAACCCGTATTCCATGTCTTCCACAAGCCTCTTGAAGAGGGTGGGGTGCTCTATGGTGCTGAGCCTATACAGTGTAGCAATGGTGTAGTGTATAAGACCGATGCATGGCCCTATACTCCAGAGGAAACATTCTTCCGTGAAATGTGGTGTGAGACAGAGAATAACTATTACCTTATAGAAGAGAAGATGTGTACATACAATACACGTCGTCTGGCCACTGATAGTATCTCTGAAGGAGCCTATCTGCAGATTCTTCCTGAGAAGGCAACCTCTAACTGGGAACTGACATTCCGTATCCCCAACACTCTGAGTGCTTGCTATGATATCTGTGCAGTCGTATTGCCACGTACGATTACTCATCCTGACGAGACTTTCAAGCCCTGTAAGTTCAAGGCCAATATTAACTATGTTGATGAGAAGGGTGCTCAGCAGACCTTCAATTGTGGAAATACGCAGTTTAAGGCCGACCCGGCACGTATTGACACGATTGTTCTGGCCGAATCGTTCTACTTCCCGGCATGTAACTATGATCAGACAGGCAGTAAGGTGAGCGTTAAGTTGCAATGTTCCATCTTGCCGCGTGAACAAGCCAATTATTCGCGCGAGATGTATCTTGATTGCATCTACCTGAGACCAAGAAAAATGAATAACGAATAATAAGATATTCAGAACTATGATTAGCAAATACTATAAGACACTTTGTGCGGCTCTTGCCCTTTGTGGCTCTATGAGTGCAGCAGCACAAGATAATGTGAATACAGTAATGGGTCGTGTGGTCGATGCTGCCACAGGTTCTCCACTGGTAGGTGTTATGGTGACTGCTTATGGTGATGCTCGCTATACGGCAATGACCAATGAGCAAGGTGAGTATGAACTTAAGGTGCCCGAGTATACACGCTCTGTATATATGACTGTAGATGGATATGGTACTCAACAGCGTGCTATAGCCGGTGGCCGTGCCGATGTGGCCCTCTATCATGAGGCATTCAAGAGTAGCTATACGAAGAATACCGAAGCCATTATCAGTTCGCTGGCTACAGACTTTGCCAATACAGCTGAGGTAAGTGTAGATCCGCTCATGCAGCAGCAGTTGGGTGCCGATATTCGTATGATATCGCGTAGCGGCTTGATAGGTTCAGGCAATATGATGCTTATGCATGGTATCAACTCATTGAATGCCAATGCACAGCCTTTGGTAGTCATTGATGGTGTCATTTTAGACATGCAGTATGACCGCGGCATGCTCCATGATGGATATTACAATAATATATTGGCCAATATCAGTGTCAATGATATTGAGAGTGTTCAGGTGTTGAAGAATGGTACTGCGCTTTATGGATCTAAAGGTGCCAACGGCGTACTTCTTATCAATACCAAGCGCAGCAAGAGTATGGCAACCAAGATTGATGTGACCATTAACTCTAGATATGAACTCGTACCTCGATTGCCGATGATGCTTGGTGCCGAAGACTATCGACTCTATACTACAGAGTTGTTGGCAGACAAGACACCGACTTTGGGTTCCATGAAGTATCTGAATTCAGACCCCGGTTACTTCTATTATAATCAGTATCATAACAATACCAACTGGGTAGATCAGGTATATGAGAATGCGCTTTCGCAAAACTATGGCATCAATGTACAGGGTGGTGACGATATCGCATCGTATAACCTCTCGGTAGGATACTCTATGGCTAATAGCACATTGAAGCAGAATGATTTCTCTCGTTTCAATATGCGCCTCAATACGGATATCCAGATTTTCAAAGGTCTTGATGTGCGATTTGATGCAGCATACAGTGATGTCAATCGTAAGCTCTTTGATGACGGAGCGCCTGCAGAACCCTTGTCAACTGTAATCACATCGCCCTCATTCCTGGCATTGGCCAAATCACCCTTCTTGTCGCCCTATGCTTACGACAAGCAGGGAAATATCAGTCAATATCTGGCCGAAGCTGACGACTACCTCGAGGGTATGTTCCAAGGTAAAGGTCGTTTGGCCAATCCTACAGCGATACTTAATTATGGTGTAGGAGCCAATAGAAACTCTCAGGGCAACCGCTTCATTATGTTCTCGGTAACGCCTCAGTATAAGTTTAACAATTACCTGACGCTGAGCGAGCAGTTCTCTCTAGGATTGATCAATACCAATGAGATGTACTATTTGCCTATACACGGCGTGCCAACATTTACCGTAGAGGGGCTTGATGAGAGTACTGCTCTCCAAAACTATGCACAGAGTTTGGCAGCTCGCCAGACAGCTATTCAGAGCGATACTCGCCTGTCATGGAATAGACGTTTCGATGCTCACTATGTAACGCTTAATGGAGGATTCCGTTACCTTAGCAACAATTACAACCTGACAGCTCAGAAAGGTTACAATACGGGTAATGACAAAACCCCCAATATGAATAGTTCGCTACAGTTTAAGACCACTCATGGTGCCGACGATAAGACACGTGAACTGACTTGGTATGCCTTTGGTGGATATAACTTTGCGGAGCGTTTCTATTTCAATGCTGGTGTTTCGGCCAATGCTTCATCACGTTTTGGTATCGATGCTCCTGGACTCAAAGTTGCAGGTGTGCGTTGGGGACTTTTCCCCAGTGTTGAGGGTGCTTGGGTTGTGACCAATGAGAAGTGGCTCTCTGGCATAAAAGGACTTGATTACCTCCGTCTTAATATCGGTTATGATATGACAGGTAACGATGATATCGACTATACCGCATCGCGCAGCTACTTTGTGGCACAGCGTATGCTGGGCGACAATGCCACAGGTCTGGTCATTGGAAACATTGGTAATACACAGCTACAATGGGAAACAACCAATCGTATTACTGCCGGACTCGAATCCAACCTCTTCAATAATCGCGTACATGCACGTGCCAACTTCTTCAAGAGCTGGACTTCGAATCTTCTCTCTCTCAGCCAGCTTGCTTGGACTAGTGGCTTGAAGGAGAACTGGAGCAATGGTGGTAAACTTGAAAATATCGGTGTCGATGCTTCACTTTCGGCCAAGCTCGTTGCTACTAAGAACTGGCACTGGGAACTTGGAGCATCAGTAGGCCATTATGTGAATGAGATTACGGCACTCCCCAACAATAACCGCCCATTCGAAACCGATCTATATGGCGCTACAGTGCTTTCACAGGTAGGCCATCCTGTGGGCGTCTTCTATGGATGGAAGTCCGAAGGCGTATATGCAACGTCTGCCGATGCTCAGGAGGAAGGACATTATATCCTCAATAATCGTGGCGACAAACTCTATTTCGATGCTGGCGATGCGCGATTCAAGGATAATGGCGATAAGGTGATCGATGATGCTGACCGTATCATTATCGGTAATCCCAATCCTGATATCTACGGTAATATCTTTACTTCACTGAATTGGAAGCACTTTACCCTTTCGGCCGTGATGAACTACTCTTTGGGTAATGATATCTACAACTATCAGCGAGCTCTGCTTGAGGGAGGTAACCTCTTCATTAATCAGACTACAGCAATGGGTGAACGTTGGACAACTGAAGGTCAGCAGACCCTCATCCCACGTGTATCATATGGTGATCCTATGGGCAATAGCCGCTTCTCAGATCGCTGGATTGAGGATGGTAGCTACTTGCGTCTAAGTTCAGTTAAGTTGAGCTATCACCTGCCAATCCAAAGTACCTATCTGCAGGGTATTACTATATGGGGTGATGCATCAAATCTGTTCACTCTGACTCGCTATTTGGGTAACAATCCTGAGTGTTCTATCTCTAATGATGTACTTTCTATGGGTATCGACCGTGGCTTGCTCTCTCCAGGCCGTTCATTCTCTTTGGGTATAAATATTAACTTATAATATAATAGGAATCATGAAAGCATATAAGTATATATTGGGTGCATTGCTCGTAGCTGGTGGGCTAAGTTCTTGTGCCGACATGTTGCAGACCGATTCAGACATTGTCATGTATGAGAAAGATAACACCCTCTCACATCCTACCGACTCTGTGTATAGTGTATTGGGTATAATCAGCAAGATGCAGGTGATTGCCGACCGCACAGTCTTGTTGGGTGAGATACGTGGTGACCTTACAACGATTACAGATGCAGCTTCGGCCGATCTTAAGCGTTTGTCTGCCTTGGATTTCTCGGTTGAGAACAAGTATAATTCTGTGAGTGACTACTATGCCGTGATAAATCATTGCAACTACTTTATCCATCATGTTGATACGACGTTAGAGCGTCGTGGATACAAGGTGTTTGAAGCGCAGTATGCCGCTGTGAAGGCCTTCCGTGCTTGGACCTATCTTGAGTTGGCTAAGGCGTATGGCAACGTGCCTTTGGTGCTCGAACCATTGATGACCGAACTTAAGGCTCAGGAGGCTATGAATGGTCCACGTGCTTCGTTGCAAGAGATATGTGAGTATTTCATAGCCGATCTCACCCCGTATGCCTATAAGGAGGTGCCTCGCTTTGGTGCTATAGATGGATTCAACTCTACTGAGTTCTTTATTCCTGTACGCACTCTGCTGGGTGATCTCTGCTTGTGGGCCAACCGTTATGAAGAGGCTGCCCGCTGGTATCACGACTTCCTCACCGATCGTGACGATCCCATCACTCCCTTTTCTGGACGCATCACATGGAACAATCCTACCGAGTTTGTAAGTCCTGGTGGAGCTATATTCTCAACAACAGATATCCGTAGCTTTATTCCTATGGAGACCCGTGCCTTTGATGGTGTGATGACCGATCTTGAGAATATCTTCTGCTCTACCGACGAGAACTACAACTACTATCAGGTGACACCTGCATCAGGTATCTATAGATTGTCTGCAGAGCAGATCTATTGTATGGAGTACAAGCGCGATACGGGTACCGATACCATCTATGTGCCTCGTACAGGATTCCTCAAGCCATCACTTGTGGGTGACCTTCGTCTATACTCTAATTTTAGCCAACGTTCTTCAGGTGTTCAAAATGAATATTCGGAATATAGCTCCGAGACTCAGACCGTCGTTAAGCCAGAGTTGTTTGCACTCAATGGAATGATTCCAACCTCGCGTAATACGATGACCTATCTGCGCTATGCTGAGGCGCTCAATCGTGCAGGCTATCCTCAGTCGGCCTTCCTTATCCTCAAGCATGGTATATGTCGCGACAATATAGTTGAGTATGTCGATTCTATTGAGCGTTCACAAGCTGCTGCATTGATTGAATTTGATGCCAACATCTTCCCCAAGGATCGTGCGATGGGTATACATTCACGTGGTAGTGGAGATAGTCATATCAATGAGTACTACACTTTGCCAATGCCTACAGACTCTTTGGCAACACGTCAGGATACTATCGACTATCAGATACCTCTTGTTGAGGATATGATTATTGATGAGATGGCTTTGGAGGGCGCTTTCGAGGGTTATCGTTATTATGACCTCATGCGTGTAGCACTTCGTAGAAACGATGTTGCATATCTGGCAGAGCCTATCTCGATGCGTAATGGAGAGCAGGATGCTGCGATTCGTGCCAAGTTGAACGATATGTCAAACTGGTATCTTCCCCTTCCATAGTAATCATAGCTTGTGTTTTTAGTTAAAATTGTTTCTTTACATAATTTTAAGTGTTTTTAAAGATTAGTAAATAGAGTATCAGTTTTTTAGGTAATTTAGCAGTTGCTTGTATGTGAATATAGGCAGCTGCTTTTTTTGTTCTCCTCTCGGCTTATAGTATCTTTAATCTCTACTATGTATAGATAGAAATTAGGCTGTGCCTCAGAACCAAAGGTCGCTGGCCGAAGGGAAAAGCAAATTCTAAAATAAATTTTGCATTTCATTCGGCTTGCACTAATATAATTTTACTTTCGTAAAAAGAAGATACATGGCGATGGAGTGACTTCGTCACACTCCTCGGGAAACCTAAAGGTTTCTTCGTCGCATCCGACGCTCATTCGCGTCGGCGGGATAAAAAATAAATAAAATTTATTTTGTTCTCCTCTCGGCTTATAGTATCTTTAATTTCTACTATGTATAGATAGAAATTAGGCTGTGCCTCAGAAATTCTAAAATAAATTTTGCATTTCATTCGGCTTGCACTAATATAATTTTACTTTCGTAAAAAGAAGATACATGGCGCCTCGGGATAAAAAATAAATAAAATTTATTTTGTTCTCCTCTCGGCTTATAGTATCTTTGTGAAATGAATTGGTTGGAGCAGTTTGCGGAGCAGATTTCCTTTGTTGAACTCATGCTGAAAGGCATCGTTATAGGCATCATCGTATCGGCACCTATGGGTCCGGTAGGTGTGATGTGTATACGCCGTACACTGAACAAGGGACGTTGGCATGGTTTTATGACGGGTATCGGAGCCTCAGTGAGCGATCTCGTCTATACTGCTATTACAGCTTTCGGTATGTCGTTCGTGTATGAGTTTATCAACAATGCCGATAATATGTTTGCCTTGCATATTATAGGTAGTGTACTGCTCTTCTTTTTCGGACTTCATACCTTCCGTACCAATCCCCATAGCTATCGCGCCAATCCGATGGAGAAACTTGGCTCGCACCCTGTTACCAAGACTAAGCTCGCTTATAATTTTCTTACAGGTTTTGCTCTAGCTATCGGCAACCCGCTTGTCATTCTGATGTTTATAGCACTCTTTGCACGCATGTCCTTCGTGCTTCCTGAGTTGGATTTCGTGGAACGTGTGATTGGTTATGCATCTATTTGGTTAGGAACTGCCGTCTGGTGGTTTGCCATTACATGGTTTGTCGACAAGTTGGGAAGCCGTTTTGATGTACGCGGTATCTGGCTACTCAATCGTATTATTGGAACAGCAGTTATGATTTTCGGCATAATAGGGGTGGCCTATACGCTGATGATATAAAACTTTTTTGTAACTTCGCAGAATAGATTCGTTTTTATGTATATATCTAAGCAATTAAGGGAACAGAGCATATCGGAGTATTTGCTCTACATGTGGCAGGTAGAGGACCTGATCCGTGCCAATGCCTGTGACATTGATAAAATAGAGCACACGGTGGTGGATGCTTATAACCTGCCCGAAACACAGCATGCTGAGCTCACAGAATGGTATGCTAACTTGGTGGAGATGATGAGAATTGAAGGAGTAGAGCAATGTGGACATCTACAGATAAACAAGAACGTGATTATCTCTCTTGCTGACCTACATTATAGACTTATGCATTCCCAGAAATTTCCCTTTTATCAGGCGGCATACTACAAGGCATTGCCCTTCATCGTAGAACTGCGTGCCAAAGGTGGTCAAGATAAGTCGGAACTGGAGAATTGCTTCGATGCGCTATACGGAGTATGGATGTTGCGTCTACAACGCAAGGAAGTCAGTAGCGATACAGCCACAGCTGTAACCGATATAGTGAAATTTATAGGACTCTTGTCTGACTATTATAAGAAGGATAGGGCAGGAGAGCTTGATCTAGAAGATTAAAAAAATCAAAATATATCCATAATAGAATAGATAAATTGCCCTTTGTCAAATGAAAAATATACTTATTACAGGTGCCAACGGACAGCTTGGCAATGAGATGCGTGTGGTATCTGCTGAGCAAGAGCAGTTAGTATATCACTTTACTGATGTGGCCGAACTGGATATCTGCGACATCGAAGCCATAGAACGATATGTTGTAGACCATGCCATCGACTGCATTGTCAACTGTGCAGCTTACACCAATGTCAACAAGGCCGAGGAAGATACCGAGTTGTGCGATAAACTTAATCATCAGGCTCCTGCAAACCTGGCACGTGTGGCAGCTAAGCATCAGGTAGGACTTATACATGTGTCTACGGATTATGTGTTTAATGGTGAGCATCACCTCCCTTATAAGGAAGATGAACCTACATGCCCCAATTCTGTGTATGGCGCAACGAAACTAGCCGGTGAGCAAGCTATCCAGACCCTTCATCCAGCGGCTGTAATCATACGCACAGCATGGCTTTACAGTACGTTTGGCAATAATTTTGTGAAGACGATGTTGCGTCTAGGTAGCGAGCGAGACGAGTTGGGCGTCGTATTTGACCAGATTGGTACTCCTACTTACGCTCGTGATTTAGCTCGTGCCATACAGCATATCGTTGTTAAGGGCATAGTACCAGGCATATACCATTATAGCAATGAGGGTGTTTGTTCATGGTATGATTTCACCAAGATGATATTTGCTCTTGGTGGTATCACCACTTGCCAACTCAAACCATTGCACACCGATGAATATCCCACACCAGCGGCTCGTCCGCACTATTCGGTACTTGACAAGACGAAGATAAAGCAGACCTACGGTGTAGAAGTTCCTTATTGGGTCGACTCCTTGCGTGAGTGTATAAGCAGCGTTGTGAGTTATGAGTTATGAGTTTTGAGTTGCCATCCGGCAGGTAGTTTTCGTTAACGTTATCGTCAACGTACAGCCAAAGGCTGTCATATAATAAATAAGCGGACTTGCCCTAGCAAGTCCGCTTATTATTTGCAGCAGCCATGCGCTACTTCATATTATCCGCAGTGGAAGTATCGGTTTACCAGCTTAAGCATCTCCTCCTGGTTGCCGTTGATATCGGCACGTAAGGTGCGGTCGCCATACGAACGTAGGCGTTTGATGATACCGTCAATCATGGCTGGGCTAAATACGTTGTATTTCTCGAAAGCCTCTCGCTGACTCTCAAGGCAATCGGCCGAAGCCTCACAGCTATCGGGCAGTGATGCCAGTGCATTGAGCTTCTCTGCGTTCTCTTTTTGATGGATGTTGACGTTCACATAGGTCTTCTCAGCAATTTCCAATCCATTCTCTAGCTCAAATCCGTAACGGCATGCTACAGCTAGTCCTGCGATGAGTTGGTATATGTCGGCCGAACCATCAGGTGAGCGCATCTCTACGGTTTGCTTCTGTGTGGTGTCATAGTTGCTTGCACTCTCCAGTGGGTTGGCTATCTGGCACATATCGCTCTTGGCAGCCCAACCGAGTGGTACGCGCACCAAGACAGAGCGGTTGCGGTCGCCCCAGCAGATGTTTGTGGGAGCCTCTTGGTGAGGTACGAGGCGGAAGTACGAGGTGGGGTTGGTGTTGCCAAAGGCGGTAATCGATGGAGCCAGTTGCATCATACCTGCTATTGCCTTTCGGGCCGTAGTAGAAAGTACACCATTCTCAAGCATCATGTTCTGTCCGTCTTTCACGATGCGCATATGTACATGTAAGCCGGAGCCTGCTTTTCCAGCAGTGATTTTGGGTGCGAAGGTGATGTCGTATCCATGCTTAAAGGCCAAGTTGCGGATGATCCATTTGGCTATCATTAGTTGGTCAGCAGCATCTTCGGCAGGCACAGGGAGGAATTCTATTTCATTCTGCTCATATACTCTACCATTGATAGTGAAGTTACCTACCTCTGAGTGTCCGTACTTGATTTGTCCGCCTGCTTGTGCTATGTAGGCCATGCACTGGGTGCGAAACTCGTTGAACTTAGCGTAGGGTGCTGACTCGTGGTATCCCTTCTGGTCTGTGGCTGCAAACATGCCGCAGTCGGGTGCTATCACATAGTATTCCAGTTCGCCCATTGCTTGGAAATCCATTCCTGTCACCTCATGGAAGGCACGGCATGCCTTGCGCAGAGTGTTCTCGGGAGAACTTTCTAGTGGCTCGCCATCCTTGTTGAAATATGAGCATAGCATAGATAGGGTAGGTATCTCTGCAAACGGATCCACGAATGCCGTGCTAAATCGGGGCAATACGTAGAGGTCACTGCTTCCCGCTTCGATGAATGGGAATAGGCTGCTGCCGTCTACACGTTCGCCGCAAGTAAGTATAGCATCGAGGTAGGCTTCGTTGTTGATGACAAAGTTGAGGGTTTTCAGTCGTCCGTCACCGGCAGGATACATGAAGTTGACCATGCGTATGCCGTTCTCCTGTATATAGCGTACGATGTCTGCTTTAGTGAACTCCTTACATGGTTTTTGCAGGTAGGCCACAATCTTGTTGGGGTTCATAGATAATTCTTTGTTCATACGATTATAGATATATGATGTTGTTATTGGTTGTTCTTAGCTTTCTGTATTAGCTCGTCGCCCTTCTTCTCGGCTTCGGCAATGAGCTTGTCACCTTGCTTCTTGGCCTCGGCTACGAGGGCATCACCCGCTTTCTCGGCGGCCAACTTCTTGATAGCATTGCTGCCCGCTTTCTCTACCAATGCAGCTTTCTGCTTCTCGGCCTCTGCCACGAGCTTCTGTGCACCCTGACGTGCTGCTTCTACGAGTTCCTCCTTCTGCTTCTCGGCATTGCTGATGTCGATGCCCAGCTTCTGTCCTACAGCCTCAAGTGCCTTGTCGGTAGCTGCCGATGCGGCCTGCTTGGCCATGCTCTGGGTATCTATGGTAATCTTGGGTGAGCTAAACTTGCCGCCAATCTTCAGGTCTATGGTGCTGATGCCTTTGGCTGCTCCTTCGGGCAACTTCAGTTTGCCGGCATAGTCGATGGTTTGGTCCAGTCCGGTAGTACCGTTCAGACTCAGCGTTGTGCTGCCCATCTTGATATCGAAGGGTTTGGTAGCTATACGTCCATCCTTGATGGTGAACTCCACGTTGAGATCCTTCACGTTGATGTCCTTCAGCTCCTCACGCTTGGTGGCGTCGGCAATCTTGTCTATGATGTCTACTCCCGAGAGGTTGAGGTTACGTGTGTTGAGACTTCCGCTGGCTGTGAGCGTATTGAGCTGTGGAGCCATTGTATGGTCTAGCTTGGTGTCTACGGCAATCTTACCTGAGAAGTTTCCGCTTAGGTTCTCAAATACGGGTGCCATCTTCTGTACCAAAGCTAGTTCCTTGAATGTCTGTGCGAATGATAGCTCATTCAGTGCAAAGGCGGCATCCAGCTCAGGCTCGTTGGGGTTCTGTGCGGTAGAGTAGGCACCATTGATGACTACCGAGCCACCCATGGTGTTGGCCGATAGGTTGCTCATGTCGGCAGTGCCATCCTTTACCTTCAGCTGTCCCTTGAGGTTGCGCAGGTTTATCTCATTGAATATGATCTCTGCCATATCCACGTTCATGTTGAAGTCGATATTCTCAGGTACTATGATTGCTCCGCCTTGCTCCTCCGATTCTGTGGCAGGTGTAGTGTCTTCCTGCTCAGTAGGCTGTTCTTCTTCTGCGGGTTCCTCCTCATCGTCACCCATGAAGTCGTTGACGTTCATGTGGTTGCTCTTCAGGTTGAGCTGTCCCTTGAGTGTCTTTCCCTTGAGGGCAAAGGCCATGTAGTTCTCAAATCGGCAGTCGGCCGTCAGGTCATTTTCTCCTATGAGCACCTTGGTTTCGCTCAGGTTAAGGTATCGGGGAGTGAATGAGAATGTCGACTTCTCGATCTTCACTTCGGGTATATCCATCATTTGTAGCTGCATGTTTTGTAGGCTTATCTCGCCATTGGCAGCAAAGCGCTCATACTGCTCATTGTCGAGGTATGACAGTCGGCCACCCAGACTCATGTTTGCCTTGAGTATGCCGTTGAGGTTAATATCTTCGAGCGGATATACGTTTTTTACCTCACCCAGGTTCAATGTACCCTTAGCCGCTACAGCAAAGTCGGGGTCGCTGATGGGAGTCTTTACCTGTGCTGTGATGCTGAAGGGGTTGCCCAGCATGTTAAGGCTCAGTTGTTCTACGGCTACCTCTGTGAGGTCAATATCTCCTCCAGGGTTGTTCACTTTGGCTAGTACCTGTATATCATCAATACCAGCGGGTAGGGCGGGGTAGCGGAAGTTACCGTCTTTCACCTTGAGCGAAGCCTCAAACTGTGGCATGATGCTGTCTCCTTCGAGCTTTCCCTTGGCAAATGCGTGTAGGCTCACTTGACCTTCGGCCTTTAGGTCGGCAAAGTCCTTCGCATAGATGGCCGGGATGAGTGAGAGTATCTCCTTGAAGTTGATATCCGATGTGTTTAGCTTAATATCCATCTCCATGGGTGCACCTTCTGGCATAGCTACCCATCCGTCGATGGCTGCTTGTATGGCGTTGAGCGATAGCGTATTCTCCTTCAGTGTGAATCGGCTGTTGGCCAGGTCGGCATCTACGTTAAGGTCTGCATTTATGCTCGCCTTGCTCAGTAGGGGCACTCCATCGAGACGGAAGGTGAGCGCGTCTATACCGGCTTGCAGGTCGAGCATGGTTCTGTCTGCCGCCATGTCGCCCGAACACGTTGCGTTAAAGTCAGCAATCTGTGCATACATGTTCCCTTGTCGGTCATCATATATAATGTTGAGATTATCTACAGTTACCTTCTTCAGCAGAATGCGGAAGCTGCTGGCCGTGGTGTCCTCCTCTTCCTCTTCGTCAGAGGGCTTCATCACATCCCAGTTGGGCCGGCCGTCTTCCAATACGATAGCCTTGAGGTAGGTATCCTTGAGCAGCACTTTGGTAATGTCAAATCCGCTATTGCCGAATATCGACATCACGTTCACTGCCACCTGGGCATCGCCTACACTCGCCAATGTGTCGGCGGCAAAGTCGCCCACACCCTTGATCCAGAATCCTTCGAGTCCCACTGATGCTTTGGGGAAATTCCTGAGCAGACTGATGTTGAGATCTTCAAATCCGAATTCTGCATTCAGCATCTTGTTGCCCTCACTGATAACAATCTCTTTAATCTTACCTTGGAATGCGATGGGCACTACGATAAGCAGCCCCAGCAGACAAGCCAGTACAATACCTGTAATCTTAGCAAACTTTTTCATGCGTTATCTTTTATAATTGCTTTATGCGCAAATTTACGCAAATATTTCTATTTCTCTAATAAGACTATGTTTTTTTATGCCTATTTATTGGGGAGATAAAGAAAATAAGGAGATAAAGGCCGAATGTCTTTACGCGCTTTAACATAGTTGATGCCGCGCTTGTTCGGCAGAGCCTGCAAGCAGTCTTTGCTCTCGCGTAATCGCGGTATCTGCTTTATCTCCCCAGAGAGCGAAGCGATATCTCCCTATAACTCTTAAATAACTATTACCAGTTCTCGCAGGGGTAAACCAAGCGCAAGTATTCATTATCGGCCTACATCGTTCAGTGCCTGGGCCCTTGGCTACCCCTTGGCAAAAACGCCTTTTCTTTGACGTTTATCGTTGATTATCAACGAAAATCCCCCCATATAATGATTTGCATTTACCCCCTGGCAATGGCGCAGCGCAGCGAGAGCAGAGTTCTCTCTCTCTTAGTATCCCTTAACAAGAAATGGTATTCCCCTTTTCTCGTTTTACATCCTCTGTTTTCCCTGTTTGTATACTGATAATTTATTTGCCGTTCGCGAACGGCAATGTTGCTCTTCGTGAACGGTAACGTTGCTCTTCGCGAACGACCACGTTGCTCTTCGCGAACAGCAAATAAATTGGAACTACCTAATTCGTCAGATTCACAGTGCGTTTGTTACAAAACGAGCCTTCGGTGATGCCAATTCTTATGCGTGACTAATTATCCCTCAACCATCAACCCTCATCCCTCAACCATAGACTCTCAACCTTCAATCTGCCAAGGGTCAGATGAAATATTGCTATAGCGTGGGGCTAATGTCTGAATATCACTATTCGCTATTATGCATAACATGCACGTTGTCAGTGCGTATACCCTTGGCAGAAGCCTCCTTTAACAAGCCTCTCTGCCAAGGGGTATAGGGCGCTTTGCCAAGGGGGAACACAAGCCTAAGACTATAGGTGTATAGCGACGAAGAAACCTTTAGGTTCCCAAAGGAGTACGAGCTTACTCGTCTACACAAATCTAAACACGATGTCGCATCGCTGTGCTCGTGATGGCACTGCGTAGGGTAAACGGTGTAATCGCGTGTTATTTCGTGTTGATATATATATAATTGCATTCGTGTTTTCTTTTTGACATAAATTCCCATGAATTATCCGCGAATTATCATAAATAATTACTAATTATTCTTATCGTATAACTTAATTCATGGAAAATTCGCGGTCAATTCATGAATATTCGTGTTAAAGAGAAAAAACATGAATTACTGTGAAACGAAGTTCTCGGACTAGCCGAGCGCAAGCATTCGCTGCCCGTAGGGGCCAAAGGCAATTTCCATAAATAATTATTGTCCTCCATTGCTATCGTCACTGTTGCTCGATTACCACTTTTCTTCCATCTTTAATATAGATGCCGCGTGTGGGGCTTTCTACGGGACGACCTTGGAGATCGTAGTAGGGATGGAATATTGGAAAGCTATGTTTGTAAGTTGTCACATATGTATCTTCTCTCCTGACTGTAGCGACAATCTCGCCTCTCCTGTATATGGTATACTGGTTTTGAGTAAATCCAGGGATTTCCATGTGTACAATAGACTTAATGAAACTATCATAGAATGGCGCTATCTTGTAGGTCTCCCAAACAAGTTTTCCTTCTTCTTCTGAGATAAGAGCATACATTCGTATGCAGTCATCCACGATGTATCCATCAACAATGAGCGTATCATTTGACAGTCGGAAATCCAAGAATTGTTTGAAAAAGAGATTTTCTATGTTTTCACGATCTTCTTCAGTGAATTCTGTGCGCGTTAGTGGCATTTCTAGTCCTTGTACATTGTCGTATTTGAAAGGAAGTGTTAGTGTATGTGTCTCGGCTACAATATCCCCCTCTATTAGGTATTGATTCTTGGCCTCTTGATATGTTTGAGGAGGATTTATACCATAGTGAGATGAGCCTACGTGTTCTATCCAGATGTCTGTGTATGACGAATCCTCCACACCGCATAGGTGAAAACTTTTACAGAAAATTCCTGCCACCAGTGTATCTTTTACTTGTTTGAGTGTCAACTGTAAGTCGTCATATAGTCTGAATGTATCCCCTATGTCGAGCCCGAAATCAAGGATAACACGTTCTTCTTCTTCTTCTGTACTTTTATTGTAACAGTATATTTTGCCCCCCTCTTGACGGTAGTAAAGTTCTTCGGACGAAGCTTTCAGATATCTTACTCCACCAATGATGTATTCTTTCTCAAGAGAGTAATCGTATACGCCATTTTTCGTATCATATATAGTCCATTTTTTATGAAGCATAATGGTACTGCTATTTTCTTGTGAAGAAAGCGTAAAAAAGTGAAGGAGTATTAAAATAGTGATAAAATGTCTCATGATTGTTATATTTAGATGTATGATGCCATTTTGCTTGAAATTCGCTGAAATGAAATCTTAATGTCATGAAGAGTAGCTTGTTGTGTTAATGGTATTTGCTATTTGCAAAAGTATGAATTAGTTTTTTCATTTGCAAATGTTAAGGAATATATATCGTAATGGATACAATATGCACCGCTTTTTTATAAGTATGCTTTCTTAATCTCCTAATTTGTTGTACCTTTGCAATAATTAAGGTTTGTAA
>JAFOYZ010000116.1 GCA_017424485.1 Bacteroidaceae bacterium | reverse complement strand
GTTAAACTTGTAGGGACTGTCGCCTTTCATATAGTTGGCTACCTGTTGCCATCCTTGGATGGTGAGTCCATCGTAGTTGTCGCGTTTATAGTGCTTTTGCGGTGCTCCGAAGGCTGTGAATGAGAGCTGATGGTCGAGACCGATACGCTTTGATAGGTTTACGAAGTAGTTGTAGCCCTCAAAGTCGGTACCTTGGACGTAACCGTCACCCCAGGTCTTCGAACCGAGGAATGAGAATGCCCATCCCTTGTCGTTTTGTCCGGTAGAGAAGCTGAAGAGCATCTTGTTCATACCATCATTGCCTAGGCTGTACGATGCTGTACCACCCTTCTTGGCTTCGAGGCCTTTGGTGACGATATTGATGGAGCCACCCACTGAAGGAGCCGACACCTTGGAAGCACCCAAGCCGCGCTGAGTCTGCATGCTGCGTGTCACATCGGTGAGTCCCATCCAGTTGCTCCAGTACAGTCCGCCCCATTCCATGTCGTTCATCGGTACGCCATTGACCATTACAGCCACGTTGGCACTTTGGAAACCACGCATATTGATCTTCGAGTCGCCGAAACCGCCACCAGCCTTTGTGGCATATACGCCAGGCGTCGATTTCAGGATTTCAGGAAACTCTTTTGTTCCCATCTTCTCTTCTATGAATACAGGGTCGATAGTAGAGAGGGCTACCGGTGTTTTGCGTGCGATAGCTACCGACTGGGTGATGACCACGTCGCCCAATGCTACCGCGTCGGGGTGAAGCTCTATCGTACCCATATCGCTCTTGGTAGCTTTCTGCTCCAAAGTCTGGTAGCCAATGTAGCTGAATACCAGTGTGGGCTTGGCCTGTTTTGACTCGATGGTAAACTGTCCGTCCAAGTCTGTTACTACTCCCAAGGTAGTGCCTTTTACCTGCACTGAGGCCGCCATTAGCGGTTCTCGTGTCTCGGCATCTACCAACGTACCCTTTACCGTGTGCTGAGCATTCACGGTAATTATGCTGCCTAAAACGAAGGCAACACTCACAAAAAGTCGTGATAGTTTTGACATAAAGTTTGATTATTAGGTTTGTAATGTTTATTCCCTGTTTTCATCTGCGAAGATAGTAAAAAAGTCTTAAATATTAAAATGACTTTTTCGCTTTCTATCTGCCAATGTCCGCCAATATACGATAATAAATTGATTGCATTATATTTAGTGGCTGACATTAAGTACGATTTTCTACGTCGGCTGTATCGGCCATGCATACATCAGCATTGCTTTCATGGAGGCTGCTACTCCTTGCCGAAGATACGAAAACGGTCATGCGTTTTCTTTTTTTGATTTGTCGCTCTTATTTGCCGTTCGCGAACGGCAACGTTGCTCTTCGTGAACGGTAACGTTGCTCTTCGCGAACGACAGCGTTGCTCTTCGCGAACGACAGCATTGCTCTTCGCGAACAGCAAATAACTTAGCTTTAGTGATGTTGTAAAAACGCATAATGAAAAGTGATAGCTTATTGGTGCCGAATAGACTTTTGTAAACGTCATTTCTGTCCAATTGGCTGATGTGGATAATTGTACGCGGTGTCTGCCATCAATCAATTGAATATATGGGTGGTATACCTTATTGGCGGACATTGGCAGATGAAAAAGCTACTTTATGTATATATGTATGTGATCCTATTTACATAGGAGCAAACATTGGTATATGTATGTCTGATTACGTGGATGAGATGCCCTATTCTGGAAGTAGTATTGATACGCTAAAAAATGTTTTTAGATGACATGGGTGCTCTATGCAGAAAAAGTGTTAACTTTGTGCAATATTTGATTTAAGAATCCTATGACATCTCAAGAACGTATAGCCCAATTGCGCAGTGAACTGCATCGCCATAATCATAGTTACTATGTACTTAATATGCCCGAGATATCGGACTATGAATTTGACCAATTGATGCGTGAACTGCAAGAACTCGAAGCACAACATCCAGAGATGTACGATCCTACATCGCCAACAATGCGTGTGGGCAGTGATATCTCGAATGAATTTACCCAAATAGTTCACAAGTATCCTATGCTGTCGCTTGGTAATACTTATTCATTTGAGGAGGTAGCCGACTTCTATGCACGTGTGAAGAAGGCATTGGGCAGCGAAGCCTTTGAATTGTGTTGTGAGATTAAGTACGATGGTGTCTCTATATCTTTGACCTATGAAGAGGGACGTCTGGTGCGTGCCGTGACTCGTGGTGATGGGGTGCAGGGTGATGATGTGACTACTAACGTGAAAACCATCAATAGTATACCGCTAGTGTTGCATGGTGAGGGATGGCCCCGTGAGTTTGAGATTCGTGGTGAGATACTGATGCCGTGGAAGCAGTTTGACCGAATCAATCGCGAGCGTGAAGCTCAGGAGGAGGCACTCTTCGCCAATCCACGCAATGCAGCATCAGGGACATTGAAGTTACAAAACTCCTCGGTGGTGGCATCGCGCAAGCTGGATGCATACCTCTATTTTATGTTGGGTGAGCAACTCCCCAGCACCGGACATTATGAGTGCTTGCAGCATGCAGCGCAATGGGGATTCAAGGTGTCTCCTGCCATGCGTAAGTGCAACACACTGGATGAGGTGTTTGAATACATCAACTATTGGGATGTGGAGCGCAAAAACCTTCCTGTGGCGACCGATGGCATCGTGATTAAGGTAAACTCCTTGGCACAGCAACGCGCGTTGGGCTATACGGCCAAGGTTCCTCGTTGGGCCATCGCTTACAAGTTTCAAGCTGAGAAGGCACTGACAAGACTGAATGAGATATCGTATCAAGTGGGACGTACAGGTACGGTGACCCCAGTAGCTAATTTTGATCCCGTACAACTCTCAGGTACCATGGTCAAGCGTGCCACACTCCATAATGCTGATTTTATGGATAACCTCGACTTGCATATCGGTGATATGGTGTATGTAGAGAAGGGTGGTGAGATTATCCCCAAGATTACGGCTGTAGACCTTTCGTCCCGTTCATTCATGATGGGCGAGAAGGTTCGCTTCATTACTCGTTGTCCTGAGTGTGGTACGCCGCTGATGCGTGTTGAAGGTGAGGCGGCTATCTTCTGCCCTAATGATGTATCGTGTCCGCCACAAATCAAGGGACGAATAGAGCATTTTATTAGTCGCAAGGCGATGAATATCGACGGATTAGGTGCCGAGACCGTAGATTTGCTATACTCCGTAGGGCTTATACATGATGTCGCTGATCTGTATCAATTGCGCATCCCTCATATCAGCCGTCTGGAACGAATGGGATATAAGTCAGCCGAGAATATCGTACGTAGCATAGAGAGTTCTCGTGAGATTCCTTTCGAGCGAGTGCTCTTTGCTTTGGGTATCCGCTTTGTCGGTGAAACCGTAGCCAAGAAACTGGCTCGTGCTTTTGGTTCTATGGAGCGTATCGAGAATGCTACATTCGACGAGCTCGTGGCTGTAGACGAGATAGGTGAGAAGATAGCGCAGAGCATCCTTCGTTTCTTTGCTAATGAGCAGTGCCGCACCCTCGTGAATCGGCTCAAGGAGGTCGGTTTGCAAATGGAGGTCGTGGTGGATGAGAGTATTGAACGTACGGATAAGTTGGCCGGTAAGAGTGTTGTTATCAGCGGCGTCTTTGCGCAACACTCTCGTAATGAGTATAAAGCTATGATAGAGCAACATGGAGGTGCGAATGTCTCGTCTATCTCAAGCAAGACAAGTTTTGTACTTGCTGGACGCGATATGGGACCTGCCAAACTGGAAAAAGCGCAAAAGTTGGGCGTGCCTATCGTGAGTGAGGAAGAGTTTCTGGCGATGATAGAATGAATGTTCTACCTACATTCCCATTTCCTTCAGTCCTTCGATAAGCTCTTTTTGGCGTGAGGTGAGTGAGTGGGGTAGCGATAGGTGGAAGCTGACGATGAGGTCGCCCTTTTCATCCTCCTTTTTAAATTTAGGGAATCCCTTCCCCTTTAATCGCAGTTTGCTGTCGGGTTGTGTACCCGGATTGATCTTAATGCGTACGTTACCAGTGAGTGTGGCTACGGTCACATCACCACCGAGTAGGAGCGTAGTGAGTAGGATGGGTGTTACGACGTGCAGGTCGTGCCCATCGAGTCTGAACGTGCTGTCCGGGATGATTCTGAAGGTGATATATAAATCCCCGCGTGTACCTCCTTGAGGCGCCTCACCGCCATGTCCGCGTAGTTTGAGCCGTTGTCCGTTGGTGACTCCAGCAGGTATGGTCACACGTATGCTCTTGCCATTGATGTTGAGTATCTGCTTATGGGTTTCAGAGGCATCGCGTAGGGTGAGTGATAGCTCGGCTTCGAAATCTTGTCCGCGTGCCGGATCTCTGCTTGTACGGTTACCTCTTGCTCCTCCAAACAGCTGCTCGAAGAAATCGCTGAATCCGCCCGTATTTCCTTCAGAACGGCTGAAATCACCAAATCCACCGAAGCTAAACCCTCCGAATCCTTGTCCGCCATATCCCTGAAAGCTGCTGTGCCCCTCCTTGCCGTAGCCGTATTGTTGCTCATATTGACGGCGTTGTGTCTCATATTCGTCGGCATGCATCCAATGTTCGCCATATTCATCGTATTTCTTGCGTTTCTCAGGGTCGCTGAGAACCTCGTTGGCTTCGTTAATCTCTTGAAAACGTTCTTGCGCATTGGGGTCATTCTTGTTGATGTCTGGGTGGTATTGCTTAGCAAGTCGCCGATAGGCTTTGCGAATATCGGCTTGAGATGAGTTTCGGTCGATGCCTAGCACTTTGTAGTAATCTATGAAAGCCATGGGTTGTTGGTTGATAGTTGTTGGCAGATAGTTGATGGTTGTTGGTTGTCATCCGAATGATTAATTTTCTATTTTCCATTCTCAACTCTCCATTATCATTCTAACCAATGGCTAGAGAAAAGGTTGCATAGCAATGAAGAAATATTTGCTTTTTTTCTCGGCTTACCTTATCTTTGTCAATTAAATATAGATAAGTAAAATGAAGAATCGTCGTTTTTTCTATTTAGCATTGATTATGACCGCGCTGTTGACATCGTGCCATAAGCCGCAGCCTGTACATATAAAGATGGTATGCACAAGTGATGTACATGGCAATTTCTTTCCTTACGATTTTCGTGCCGATAAACCGGCAAGTGGCAGTTTGGCTCGTGTAAGTAGCTATCTTAACGAGTTGCGTTCATCACCATTGGGCGATAATGTGGTGTTACTTGACAATGGAGATATTCTACAGGGGCAGCCAACAGCTTATTATTATAATACGGTAGCTATAGAGCACAAACATTTGGCTTCTGAGGTGCTTAATTATTTGAAATGTGATGTGGCTATGCTGGGTAACCATGATATCGAAACGGGTGGCCCTACCTATCAGCGTTATATTGGTGATCTTGAATGTGCGGTTGTTGGTGGTAATATCTATCTGGAAAGTACTGATGTGCCTTTCGTTCCGCCATATGTTGTAGTAGAGCGGAGTGGGGTGAGGATTGCCATAATCGGTCTGACCACTCCTGCCATCCCAAACTGGCTGCCTCGTGTATTATGGAAAGGCTTGGAGTTTCATGATATGGAGAGTGCGGCTAAGCATTGGATGCAATATGTAAACGAACATGAGTCTCCAGACCTTATTGTTGGACTTTTCCACTCAGGCTATGAAGGAGGTATCACAACAAATGAATATAAGGAGAATGCAGCACGTGATGTCGCTGTCAATGTGCCTGGTTTTGATGCGGTCTTTTTTGGACATGATCATCAAGCATTTTGTGACAAAGTTGTAAATGTGGCAGGTGACACTGTGTGGCTCCTTAATCCTGCCAATAATGCCAATCAAATTGCTGTATTGGATGTGGAATACAAGAAAGGCAGTGAACCGCATTGGGTACTTAAGGCAGAGTTGGTCAATGTTAATGCCTATGAACCTGACACGGCCTATATGAGCCACTTTGCTTCTCATATGGAGAGAGTAAAGAAATATGTGTCTAAGAAACTCGGAGAATCGACCCATCGTATCAGTTCACGCGATGCCTACTTTGGCCCTTCTGACTTTATTGATTTTATCCATCGCATGCAACTCGATATCACTAAGGCCGAGGTTTCTTTTGCCGCACCTCTGGCTTTCAGCACATGGCTTCCTGAAGGGGATATACATGTACGCGACATGTTTAATCTCTATCGATATGAGAATATGCTGTATGTGATGCAGCTTACCGGTCAGGAGATTAAAGACTACCTCGAAATGTCGTATGGCCAATGGACAAACCAGATGAAATCGCCTAATGACCATTTGCTGCTTTTTGATGAGTCTACACTCGACAGCAAGAAACCCCGTCTGAAAAATATCTATTACAATTTTGACTCAGCGGCAGGCATCATCTATGAAGTGGATGTGACCAAGCCTGTGGGCAGTAGGGTACGTATCAAGAGTATGGCCAATGGTGATGCGTTTACCCCGAACCGCACCTATCGAGTGGCATTGAATTCGTATCGTGGAAATGGTGGTGGCGAACTACTCACTAAAGGTGCTGGAGTGCCACATGACGAACTAGAGAATCGCTTACTCTACTCTACAGATGTAGACTTGCGTTTCTATATGATTAACTATATAGAAATGCGTGGATCGGTTGATCCTAAGAGTTTGAATCAATGGAAGTTCGTTCCTGAAAAATGGACGCTTCCTGCTGCGGAAAGAGATTATAAATTATTGTTTGAAAACAAATAAAAATAGTATGACTATGGTTACTGCATCATTACGTAGAGTATTGGCGCTGAGTCTAGGACTTTGCTTGACTGCAACACTTATGGCGCAACAGAAGATTGAATTTCAAGTATGGCCCAATGGTGCCCCCAATAATAATGGTATAGAGGCAGAGGAAACGGAAGTCCGTGCCAATCGCCCGGTGAATGTGACTTCACCTACACTTACCGTCTATCTTCCAAAGAAAGCTAACGGTAAGGCTATAGTGGCATGTCCAGGAGGTGGGTATGTACATCTAGCTATGGATCACGAGGGGCATGATATGGCCTCATGGTTCAATGCACAAGGAATCGTGTATGCTGTACTTAAATATCGTATGCCCAATGAACATGATGATGTGCCTCTCAGCGATGCCTTACAGGCTATACGTATCGTGCGAGAACATTCGCAAGAGTGGGGTATAGCGCAAGTGGGTATAATGGGATCGTCGGCAGGTGGCCATTTGGCAAGTACTGCTGCTACTCATTATACAGAAGATAGTCGACCCGATTTTCAGATTCTTTTTTATCCGGTCATAAGTATGGATATGGCTATATGTCATAAGGGATCGCGTGAACGCCTTATTGGCAAGAATCCTACAGATGAATTGGTGAAACTTTATAGCAATGAACTTCAAGTAAATGCACAAACTCCACCTGCCTTTATTATGCATAGTAGCGATGACCGTACAGTGCCTGTTGAAAATAGTATACGCTATTATCAAGCTTTGGTGAAAAATAAAGTTGCAGCTTCGTTGCATTGCTACCCTGTAGGAGGCCATGGGTGGGGATTTAGGGATAACTTTATCTATAAGCGTGAGTGGACTGGCGAACTTGAGAAGTGGCTGCGCGAGTTGTAGTCAGGTATGCATAATAGCAAATGTAATAGCTCATATATAATAAGATGAATCAAACTTTGGAGAATAAATCAGTAAATATATTTTCCTGTTTCAGAAAAATGTTGTACCTTTGCGCCCGCTAATACGAGATATTGGCATGTTCAAATCATTAACTAATTAAAAATTAACAACAAATGGCAACAAAGATCAGATTACAGAGAAGAGGTCACAAAGACTATGCTTTCTACTCAATCGTAATTGCTGATGCAAGAGCTCCACGTGATGGAAAATTTATTGAAAAGATCGGAACTTACAATCCTAATACCGATCCTGCCACAGTAGATTTGAATTTCGAGAGAGCTATGTATTGGGTTGGTGTAGGTGCTCAGCCTACTGATACCGCTCGTAACATCCTTTCTCGTGAAGGTGTGTACATGATGAAGCACCTCCAAGGTGGTGTTAAGAAGGGCGCATTTGATGAGGCTACTGCTCAAGCTCGTTTCGAGGCTTGGAAGAATAACAAGCAGGCTAACCTCGCTGCTATCGTTAGCAAGAACGAGCAGGCTAAGCGTGAAGCTGCAAAGGCTGCCCTCGAAGCTGAGAAGAAGGTAAACGAGGCTATTGCACAGAAAGTAGCTGAGAAGAAGGCTGCTGCTAAGATGGCTGAGGCCGAGGCTGCTGCTGAAGCTGCTACAGAAGAGGCTCCCGCAACTGAGGAGGCTTAATCAAAAACACAACTCTGCATTCATAAATTTTAGGGGCTCTATCATACGATAGGCCCCTTTCCTTTTTTAATCGGGTTTATCGTTGTTTTTGCCGTTCTTTTCGTTGCGAATGAGTAAAAATGAGTCGTAAAGTTTCTTCATTCTAAGAATAAATCTTAAATTTGCAAGATAAATGCAATGTTGATATGGCAGATGTGATAAAACACGACGGCGTAGTGGATTCTATCGAGGGAAACTGCATACATGTACGTATTGTACAGGCTTCGGCTTGTGCTGCTTGTGGGGCGAAAAGTCTATGCTCGGCTGCTGAGAGCAAGGAGAAAATCGTAGATGTGTATGGTGCCGATATTACTGCCTATCAAGTAGGACAACGAGTGATGGTCGAGGGAGCTGCCGCAATGGGTATGAAGGCTGTTCGCCTCGCTTTTCTTTTTCCTCTCGTGCTGCTTGTGGCCGCTGTAGCCATGGTGATGTGGCTTGCCGATGGCAACGAGGCGTTGGCCGCTTTGGCAGCATTGTTGGTGCTGACAATCTATTTTCTTCTCCTGTTTGCAAATAAGAAGAAGTTGGCCCGTGAGTTTACGTTTACAATCAAACCTATTTAAATATCAGTAGTAATGAACACAATTTTGGTAGCAGTAATTGCTTTGGGAGTGACAGCACTGGTTTTGGCCGGTGTGTTGTTTGTCGTATCCAAGCAATTTGCTGTAGAAGAAGATCCACGTGTGGGACAAGTGGCTGAGGTATTGCCGCAAGCTAACTGTGGCGGTTGCGGATTCCCTGGTTGTGCCGGCTTTGCCGACGCTTGTGTCAAGGCAGGTTCGCTCGACGGTCTGCTGTGTCCTGTTGGTGGACAAGCTGTGATGACAAAAGTGGCTGACATCCTCGGACTGAGTGCCGATGCTGCCGAGCCCAAAGTAGCAGTTGTACGCTGCAACGGAACATGTGAGCATCGTCCGCGAACGGTTGTTTACGATGGTGCTGTATCGTGTAAGATTGCCCACGCTACAGGTTGTGGCGAGACGGGTTGTGCCTTCGGCTGTCTGGGCTGTGGCGACTGTGTGAAGGCATGTCAGTTTGATGCTATC
>JAFOYZ010000115.1 GCA_017424485.1 Bacteroidaceae bacterium | reverse complement strand
GTGCTATAGCCTGTGAGGGCACGTATATGGCGATATAGCTTCGATGTGCTCGAGTGCATCTTCTCGGCCAAAGTTTCTACGTTGAAGTCCGCATTGCCCATATTGTCCAGTATCAGTCCGTTGAGTCGGGTGATGAACTTGCGGTCCTCGTCGGCCAGTTCCCAACTCTTGTCTATCCCCTTCGTGGCCATCTTGGCAAACCGCTCCTGCAGCATTTTGCGCTGTGCGATGAGCCTTTCCACATGTACCATCAGGTCCTCTGCATTGAAGGGCTTCTGTAGATAGGCGTCGGCACCATTCTCGAGGGCACGTATGCGGTCCTCGTCCTCTCCTCGTGCGCTCACCATCACGATGGGTATGTGGCACAGCAGTTCCGAGTTGTGCACCCGGTTGCACAGCTCGTAGCCATCCATCTCAGGCATCATCAGGTCGGTGATGATGAGGTCGGGGTGCTGCTCCTCGGCAGCAAGCAGCGCCTCATATCCGTTGGCTGCTGTACGCACCTCATATCGTTGTTGCAGTAGCGTAGCGATATACTGCGCAATGTCGGCATTGTCCTCCACCACGAGTACCATACAGCGTTCTCTGCTCTGCTCATTGGCCTTGCCGTTCTCTTCTACAGGTGTCGGGAGTGTTGCTTCCGGTGTGTTCCCTTGCCATACTGTGCTTCGGCAAGTAATCTCTGCCGGTTGTTTCAGGGGCAATGTCAGCGTCAGCTCTGCCCCACCCTCACGGCGGTTGCTTGCCGTAGCGGTACCGTTCATCTCCTCAGCCATCTGCTTCACGAAGGGCAGTCCCACACCTGTACCTGTAAATTCGGTACTGTTGTTTGCCCCTTGGTAGAAGAGCTCGAATACGTGAGGCAGGTCCTCTTGCGGGAATCCATGTCCCGTATCGGTCACGCGCATCACTACGTGGCCACCCTTTCTGGCGAGTATCACCGCCACGTGACCCTCTTCGGGGGTATACTTGATGGCATTGGAGATCAGATTGCGTATGATCTTGTCTATGTATTCCGGCACGAAGCATAGGTCTATCTCCTGCTCGTCACAGTGGAACGTGAGGTTCACCTTCCTCATACGCGCATAATCGGTATATCCTGCTACGGTACTTTTCACGTAGGCCACGATGTCTCCCCGGTACCATTGCGCCTCTCCGTTGCCCGATGCCAGTCGGGTAATGTCGAGCAGTTGGTTTACCAGGTCCAGTAGACTCTTTCCCTGTCGCTGTATAGACTGCAGGTACTGCTGTTGCTCCGTATCCTTATCGTTTCTCCGCTCCAGCTCCTCGCTCAGTCCAAGGATGACGGTGAGCGGTGTGCGAAACTCGTGGGTGATGTTGGTGAAGAAGGTCGTTCGCATACGCTCCATCCGCTGCAGCATTTGCAGGTTCTTGCGTCGTGTGCGCAGCACATACCACAGCAAGGCGATTATCACCAGCGCGCTCAATGCCGTTGTTATGGCCGTGATGAATGCCATTCTCTTGGCCCTCACCTCCTCCTCATAGGCCGTGCGTATGCTCTCCACCTGCAGCAGGCTCTGCCCCTTCTCATAGTCCACATACGAGTCGCGCAGCTGCTGCTGGTTCTCGGCGTTGTATACGCTGTCGTTGTAGGCCACACTGCGCTTATAGTGTTCCAGTGCCGCCTTGTGGTTGCCACACTGCTCCTCGTAGGCTGCCAGCATGCGGCATGCCTCGGCCATGCGTCCGTGCGATTGGGTGGCATCGGCCATCGCCACCGCCTCCTGCAGGTAAGGGTAAGCCTGCATGCGCTTGCCCTGCTGCATATATACGCGGGCTATGGCTATGGCCGCCTTCAGGGCGTGCCAGCTGTCATGATTGCCCTGCATCAGTGCGTATGCCTTCTGATACTCCACCAGTGCGCTGTCATACTGTTCGGCTATCTCGTGCAGTCGTCCGAAGTGGTCGTGACAAAGCGATATGCCTAGCGTGGAGTTCGCCTTTTGGTTACTTTCCATCGAGCGGGTGTAGTATACCTTGGCCGAGTCGTACTGCTCGTAGCTCTCGAAGATCGCTCCCAGGTTGGCATAGTTGATGGCCTGTCCCAGGTCGCTGCCCAGCTGTGTCTCGCCAGCCAGTGCACGGCGGAAGGCCCTCTCGGCCACCTTCATGTCGCCCATGCTCAGGTGTATGTTGCCTATGCCGTTGAGCGATACCACACGGTTCTTCACAGCCCCATAGCTGCTCTTGTCGCTATAGGCTTCGCAATGCTCCAATGCCTTATAGTGGTGTAGCGAGGCCTCTTTGAGTTCGCCCAGTCGTCGGTAGTCGGTACCCAGGTTGTTGTAGGCCTGCACTATCTCCGGTGTGTCTACAGCCAGCACGGCATATTCCAGTGCCTTGTTGTGTGCAGCCAGTGCTTCGGCATAGGCCGCCTTGTTGCGGTGGTTGCGTCCCAGTGCGTTGTAGGCTACAGATAGCGCATAGTGGTCGTCGGCTTGTGTGTAGTAGCCGATGTAGAAGTCCAGTGAGTCGGTCTTCAGCGCCTTGTTTACCGATTGCTTCACTGCGTCCTTATCCTCCTCGGAATATCTGTGTGTGGTGCCGTTCTCTTGGCAGCTGCATAGCAGTATCACTGCCAGCAGACACAGGCAATGTATCGTGGTGCGTGTGTGCATAGGTGATATAGGGTTGGTGTACTTGTTTTGTCAATGTAGGGGCAAAGATAGAAATAAACGAGCGAGAAATGCCAAGCTTGATTGAGTAATTATCACTGCGAGTGCCAATTATCTTCGAGATTATCTCAAAGATAGAAATATTTTCCCAATATCTACCTTTGCCGCTGTCTGATGCTTAGGGCCTGATGCTTACTCCTCGGTGTACCATAGGTCGCCCCAGGTGCCACGTCGGCTGTTGGCAGCAGGTTCCTCAGGAGTGGGGTCGATGGGGATCTCCTCATCATATCCCCCTCCTCCTGAGCTCTGTAGGATACCTACTTCGATGATAAACTCCTCGATGTAGATTTCTGGTTTGATGTACTTCTCTTTCAAAGTGATATATATAATTGTTCTTGTGTGTTCGGCTTATTTCATCACTGCTTTCTTGCCCCCCACGATGTATATTCCCTTGGTGGGCTTCTCTACGCGGCGTCCCTGCATGTCATAGACAAATTGTGAATTGTCAATTGTGAATTGTGAATTGTCAATTCCCGTTGTCTCCTCGTCCTCTTCGCCTGCTACGCGTATGCGTATGGCAGCTGCCGCTGTTTCGTTGGGGCGGTAGGGCGAGCCGTCTCGGTTGGTTATGCTCAGGTATACGCGGAAGGGTTTCAGCGAGCTGCCATCCTTGATGATGTGCCAGCTGCCGTCTGTGGCGATGGCATAGAGTCCGGCATTGCCTCCGCATTGCTCCATGATCTGCTCCTTGCTTATCTTGTTGTAGGTGCCGGCAAACTCATACCGTGTGTATAGCGATGAGCAGTCGTAGGTGTTCTCCTCGGCCTGGCACAACTTAGTGCTCAGTGCCAGGCTCATGTTGCGAGCCGCAACAGCGTCATCGGTGCTCAGACTCTTCTTCACGCGGATGATGTAGGGGTGGTTGGCATGGAGTGTGCCGCTGGTGACCTTGATGACCTCGGTGGCCATCTGGTCGTTCTCGTCGGTCTCGTTGTTGCCGTTGCTGTCGTAGAGGCGCACGTCGTTGATGTAGGCCACGTCATACTTGTCTATAATGTCGGCAACAGGAATCTCGAAGGGCACGTACAG
>JAFOYZ010000114.1 GCA_017424485.1 Bacteroidaceae bacterium | reverse complement strand
GTTGAGTGCCTTGAAGATGATCTCGATGATATCCATCACGCGAGTAAACTCCTCCTTCACCTGGTCGGGACGGCAGAAGATGTGCGCATCGTCCTGTGTGAAGCTGCGTACGCGGGTCAAGCCGTGCAGCTCACCACTCTGCTCGTAGCGGTATACGGTACCGAACTCAGCCAAGCGGATAGGCAGGTCCTTGTATGAGCGGGGCTGATGCTTGTAGATCATACAGTGGTGGGGGCAGTTCATGGGCTTCAGCAAGTATACCTCACCCTCTTCAGGTGTGGTGATGGGCTGGAAGCTATCCTTGCCGTAGTGATCCCAGTGGCCAGAGGTCACATAGAGGTTCTTGTTACCGATGTGGGGAGTCATCACCTGCTGGTAGCCGAAACGCTTCTGGATACGCTTGAGGAAGTCCTCGAGGCGGAGACGCAGAGCTGTACCACGGGGCAACCACATGGGCAAGCCCTTACCTACGGTCTCAGAGAACATGAAGAGCTCGAGCTCCTTACCTATCTTACGGTGGTCACGCTTCTTGGCCTCCTCCATCATCACGAGATACTCATCGAGCATCTTCTTCTTGGGGAATGAGATACCATAGATACGGGTCATCATCTTGCGTTTCTCGTCGCCACGCCAGTAGGCACCAGCCACAGAGGTGAGCTTGATAGCCTTGATGGGAGCTGTAGAGAGCAAGTGCGGGCCACGGCAGAGGTCGGTGAAGGCACCCTGAGTGTAGGTGGTGATGGTACCATCCTCGAGCTCAGAGATCAGTTCGCACTTGTAGGTCTCGCCACGCTCTGAGAACATCTTGAGTACCTCGTCCTTAGAGATCTCGTTGCGCACTACGCTCTCGTTCTTAGCTACGAGCTCGGCCATCTTCTTCTCTATCTTCTCGAGGTCGCCCTCCTTGATGGTCACGCCTTCGCCCGGATCTACATCATAGTAGAAACCGCTCTCGATAGCGGGACCGATACCAAACTGGATATTGGGATAGAGTTCCTGCAATGCCTCGGCCAAGAGGTGAGCCGATGTGTGCCAGAAGGCATGCTTCGCCTCTGCGTCGTCCCACTTGTGGAGGCGTATTGAGGCATCCTCATGGATGGGGCGGTTGAGCTCTACGATTTCGTCATTCACGCTGCACGCCAGCACATCCTGTGCCAGACGGCTACTGATGCTCTCGGCAATCTGCAAGCCGGTAACGCCAGCTTCAAACTCTCTTACCGAGCCATCAGGAAAAGTAATCTTAATCATTGCCATATATTGATTTTTGTTTTTATATACCTTTATTACATATTGTATAATCTAGCTACACCGGCAAATTATAGGACACCTATAAAAACACATTTTGCAGCCAACATACAATTGGCTGCAAAATTAGCTAAATAATTCGAGACGTACAATTTTACAAAGCGAAAAGATTACTCTTCGGGCTTCATATTAGTATATACGTTCTGTACATCTTCATCCTCTTCAAGACGCTCAACAATCTTATCGATGGTAGCACGCTGCTCTTCGTTAACATCCTTCAAATCATTGGGGATACGTGTAAACTCTGCACTACGCACCTCAAAACCGCACTCTTCAAGGTGCTTCTGGATTTGTGAGAATGATTTAGGATCACCATAGATAGTAATCTCAGCGCCACCCTCTTCCTTTTCCTCCTCATCATACTCATCCTCTACACCGAAATCGATAAGGTCAAGTATCAACTCATCCATATCAACATCATCCTTCTTAGCGAAGGTAAACATAGACTTATGCGTAAAGATAAAATCGAGAGAACCAGACGTACCAAGGGTACCGCCAAACTTTGTAAACACACTACGGACATTGGCTACAGTACGAGTGGTGTTATCGGTAAGAGTCTCCACATAGATAGCTACTCCATGAGGGCCATAGCCTTCATAGTTCATCTCCTTATAATCCTTCTGATCCTTACCACAAGCATTCTTAATAGCACGCTCAATGTTATCCTTGGGCATGTTTTCATGACGTGCAGTAGCAATGATTGCACGAAGTGCTGAGTTGTTGTCAGGATCAGGACCACCAGCCTTTACTGCAATGGCGATCTGCTTACCAATACGTGTAAATGTACGGGCCATATTGCCCCATCTCTTTAGTTTTCTTGCTTTACGGAATTCAAACGCTCTTCCCATTGTGATTTACTATTTAATTATTTACTATTTACAATTTATTTACCATTTAGCGATTTTACAATTTATCGATTCCCACGATGACAAATTATCATATAATCAAATAGCACATCAATAGTAAATCGCAAATTGTAAAATTGCAAATTAAGATCACCTCAACTTAGCGCCCAGTTGCTTCTCATACGAAGCGATAAGCTTAGCCATAATCTTATCTATCTGCTTATCGTTGAGAGTTTTTTCCTCATCTTGCAAAATAAAGCTAACAGCATAGCTTTTCTTGCCAGGTTCAAGATTCTTACCTTCGTATACATCGAACAGTTCGACAGCCTTGAGCAACTTACGTTCACACTCATAGGCGATTCGTTCAACATCGCCAAACTGCACATTCTTATCAAGCAACAGAGCCAGGTCGCGCTTCACGGCAGGAAACTTAGAAAGTTCCATGTAGCTCACCTTTACCGACTTAATAGCATGGAGCAAGTTTTTCCAATTGATATCGGCATAGTACACATCATTATCTATATCGAAGGCCTTGGTCAGCTTTTTACTTACGATACCCACTGTAGCCAAGAGTTTACCTCCACGAGTGTGATAGCTGAGCGCTGTAGAGTAAATTCCATCGGTAAGATTACCAACCACCACGTTGCGTTGATTGATACCTAGACGCGCAAAGATATTCTCCACATACGCTTTAAGTTCATACACAGTAGCATCCTCATCGGCATGTGCCCATGATCCGCTCACACGCTTACCTGTAAGCCAAAGTCCGAGATGATAGTCTTCGCTATAACAAGCGAGTACCTTCTCCTCGTTTTTCTTCTCCTTATTATAATAATAGCAATTGCCATACTCAAAGAAGCGAAGGTCAGCACTCTTACGATTAGCATTATGAGCGATACTCTCAAGACCGCCAAACAACAGGGTTTGACGCATCACGTTGAGATCGTTGCTCAGTGGGTTCATCAGATTCACCAAGTTCTCCGAGCGATAGGTCTCGTTGCCATCGTAGTATGCAGCCTTGGTGAGTGAGTTATTAAGTATTTCATTGAATCCGCAACCTACAAGTTGTTCAGCAACAACTTGCTGTAAGCGGTGTGAACGGTCTTCCTTATTCTTAGTTGTGAGACTCGACTTCAACGCCAGGGGTATCTCCACATTATTGTATCCATAGATACGAAGGATATCTTCCACCACATCACAAGGACGTTGCACGTCGACACGGTACGGAGGAATGCTCAGAGCAAGACCCTCAGCAGACTCATCCTCGACCTTCATCTCCAAGCTATTCACGATGTTCTTCACGGTCTCGACAGGGATTTCCTTACCGATGAGCGAGTTGACAAATTCGTACTTGAGCTCTACTTTGAAGTCCTCGATGGGTTTAGAATAAACGTCACAAATCTCCATAGAGATAGTACCACCCGCCAATTCCTTAACGAGGAGGGCAGCCTGCTTCAGAGCATAGATAACACCATTGGGGTCAATACCACGCTCGAAACGGAATGAGGCATCGGTATTAAGCCCGTGACGACGAGCAGTTTTGCGTACCGAAGTAGGATTAAAGTAAGCACTCTCAAGGAAGATATTTACAGACCCTTCGGTAGTTCCCGACTCTAAACCGCCAAAGACGCCAGCGATACACATCGGAGCCTCAGCATTACATATCATAAGATCGCTCTCAGAAAGTTTGCGCTCTACCCCATCAAGTGTTACAAAGGGAGTACCCTCGGGCATAGTCTTCACAACCACCTTACCACCCTTGACCTTGTCAGCATCAAAGCAGTGGAGTGGCTGACCATAGGCATGGAGGATATAATTGGTGATATCTACTATATTATTAATCGGACGCAAGCCAATGGTCGACAATCTATTCTTCAACCATTCGGGACTCTCCTTTACAGTAACGCCCTTTATGCTCACACCTGCATAGCGCGGACAAGCAGATTCGCTCATTACCTCAATAGCAACAGGCAGCTCATTATTATCAACAGCAAAATCCTCTACTGAAGGGCGATGCAGAGCGGTCTCATAGCCATTCTGCAAAAGATATGCATAAAGATCGCGTGCTACACCATAATGAGAACATGCATCAGCTCGATTGGGGGTAATGTCTACCTCGAGCACATAATCGCTCTTAATATTATAATAATCCTTGGCTGGAGTTCCAGGCACTGCATCAGTAGGGAGCACGATGATACCTTCGTGGCTGTTGCCGATACCAATCTCGTCTTCAGCACAAATCATGCCATTAGATTCAACACCGCGAAGCTTTGACTTTTTTATGGTAAAACACTCGTCGCCATCGTAGAGCTTAGTACCGAGGGTGGCCACCACAACCTTTTGCCCAGCAGCCACGTTGGCTGCACCACATACAATCTGTACTGGGTCTCCTTCGCCGAGGTTGACTGTTGTCACATGCATATGGTCTGAGTTAGGATGGGGTTCACAAGTGAGCACCTCACCGATAACGATACCTTCTAGGCCACCCTTAATGGTTTGCACCTCCTCCACACTGCCTGTTTCCAAGCCAATCGAGGTGAGCGCAGCAGCCACCTCATTAGGAGTGAGGGTAAAATCGACATATTCTTTCAGCCAATTATACGAAATATTCATATCTTATTTATTACTTAATTACACTCTTAAAAGAAAATAATTGCAAAATTAGTGCAAGGCGAGCGAAATGCCAAATTTCAACGAGCGAAAGTAAAAAAATGCTTGTGTTTTCTTTACAGAGCGAGGCAGAAATTCAACAAAGCTAAATATATTTGAATTTTTCCGAGCCGCCACAGAATTTCAGCTTGCTGTTGTAAGTTAACACAATAAAAAAAAATCGATTATGAGAAGGTTATGAGAATTTATTACACATTACTCATCAGAATAATCAAGCATTATCTTTCGATATTCGTTGAATATCTTTGAACGCGACACAAATCCCAAGTATCGACCATCCTCATCCTCTACAGGAAGGTTCCACGCACGGGTATCGTCAAACTTACGCATCACCACATCCATGGCATCGTTAACCGAGATACGTGCCACGGGTTCACGCATAAACTTATCGACGGTATAGCGATGATATAATTCGCTACGAAACATATAATGACGAACATCATCAAGTTGCACTATACCCACCAACCGATTATCCTTGTTGAGTACAGGAAAGAGATTACGTCGTGATTCGGAAATAACGGTAATAAAGCGCCCCAATTCCATATCAGCTGTCGTAGCCTTAAAATCCCTCTCTATCACATTCTCTGTGCGCATAAGCGTAAGTATAGATTGGTCTTTGTGATGAGTGAGCAATTCTCCCTTCTTGGCCAAACGCATAGAATAGATACTGTGCGACTGAAATACACGGATAGTAAGATAGGAGAATGCCGACGTAATCATCAACGGTAAGAACAAGTCGTATCCTCCAGTAAGTTCGGCGATAAGGAAGATGCCAGTAAGTGGTGCATGCATGACTCCACTCATGAGTCCGGCCATACCAAAGAGGGCAAAATTATTCTCGGGCAGATATACGCTTAATCCCATATTATTACAGAAGTGTGAATACACAAATCCTGTTATACAACCAAGGAAAAGACTAGGTGCAAATATACCGCCACATCCGCCTCCTGCATTGGTCGCTGTCGTAGCAAACACCTTGAACAGCACTACAAGAGCAAGGTAAACGAGTAGCATACGCGAATGTCCATAGAAGAAGGAATTATCCATTGCCGCTCCCCATTCTGCAGCACTACTTCCATTGAGCAAGAGTTCTATCGTTTCGTAACCTTCGCCATACAAAGAAGGAAAGATGAAGATTAGCAAGCTGAGAGCCACTCCACCGATGAGAAACTTGACATACGGATTCTTGTAGCGACGGAAGAAATCTTCCAATTTGTTCATCGTCTCAGAGAAATAAAGCGACACAAATCCGCAGATGATACCCATCAGTATCACATAGGGAATGCGTTCCATGGTAAAAGAGTTGACCATCGTAAAATGAAACATCGACTCTGTACCTGTGGCTATATATGACACAGTAGCTGCCGTCACACTAGATATAAGCAAAGGCATGAGCGACGACATAGTGAGATCAATAAGCAACACCTCAATGGTAAACACCAACCCCGCAATGGGAGCCTTGAAGATACCTGCGACAGCACCTGCTGCACCACAACCTACGAGAAGCATCATCGTACGCGCATCGACCCGGAACAGCCTACCGAGATTAGAACCGATAGCCGACCCTGTGAGTACAATAGGAGCCTCCGCTCCCACCGATCCGCCAAAACCAATAGTAATCGATGAAGCCACCACCGAAGAGCACATATTGTGTGGACGTATGCGTGCTTGTTTTCGCGATATAGCATAAAGAATCTTAGTCACACCATGTCCAATATCGTCGCGTACAACGTAACGGATAAAGAGTCCGGCCAGGAAAATACCCACCACAGGATAGAGCAAGTAGAGGTAGTTGGCTTCGTTGGTAGAGAAGTTCTCCGTCAGAAAGTGCTGGATTAAATGGATAAGATTCTTCAGTATGAGCGCCGCGAAAGCCGAGAAAAGCCCGACGACAACCGCCAAAACAAGCGTAAAGTTCTTTGCACTAATATGCCGTTCACGCCATTGGGTAAAACCGACAAGCCATGAAGACTTACCATAGTTTCCCATTACCGCAGATGTATCTATATTGCTATTCATAGCTCTAAATCTTAACTCTAAGTCCTCAATCCCTAATCACTTTCACCTGTCCACCAACTCCAAGTTTAATAATGCTAGATGGGGCAGCACAAGGAGGTTCGTTTTGACGGACTGTTACGATATAGTCAACCGCCTTCTTGATTTCCTCGCTAATCTCAGCAAACGAGTTCGGCGATGGATTACCACTAATATTGGCCGATGTAGAGACTATAGGCTTACGAAATCGAAAACATAGCTGTTTGGAAAACTCCTCACGTGTGACTCTCATACCCACGCTACCATCTTCAGCCACGAGGTTTTGAGCTAGATTACGTGCTCCGTCATAGATAATCGTGAGTGGTTTTTCAGATAGTTCGATAAGATCCCAAGCTACATCAGGTACTTCGCGGATATAACTTTGCACCTTCACATCGTTATCCACTAACACCAACATTGCTTTGCTGTCGGCACGACGCTTTATCTCGTAGACTCGACGCACTGCCTCTTCGTTAGTGGCATCACATCCAATACCCCATATCGTATCAGTAGGATATAAGATTACCCCACCCTTGTGCAACACATCACATGCCCGTTTAATTTCTTCACGATACTGTTCGCTCATTTTTTAGAATACCTCTAAGCCAAACTTAAAAAATACTATTAGAATTCGCTGGTAAAGTGGAAACGGATATTCTTGAAGTCGATCTGTGCCATCTGTAGAACATAACCACTATCGGCGAGAAAGACATCACGTCCCTCTATATCCTTGGCCATAAACTGGTACTTACGTTTCTTGAATGCCTCTAGTTCGGCTTCGTCGTCACTTTCTATCCAACAGGCTTTATATAGGCTCACAGGTTCCCAACGACACTTTGCGTTATACTCATTCTCCAATCGATATTGAATAACCTCAAACTGCAACTGACCTACAGTTCCTATGATCTTGCGTCCATTAAACTGGTTTACAAAGAGCTGTGCCACACCTTCGCCCATCAGTTGGTCAATACCTTTGGCCAACTGCTTAGTTTTCATAGGATCAGCATTCTCTATATACTTGAACATCTCAGGCGAGAACGAGGGTAACCCCTTGAAATGAAGCAATTCACCTTCGGTAAGCGTGTCGCCAATCTTAAAGTTTCCGGTGTCGGGCAATCCGATAATATCACCAGGATAGGCCACATCGATAGTACTCTTGCGCTGAGCCATAAACTGTGTGGGCGAAGAAAAACGCATCGTCTTGCCCGAACGTATGTGCAGATAAGGCGCATTACGCACAAACTTACCTGAGCACACCTTACAGAAGGCCACACACGAGCGATGGTTTGGATCAATATTGGCAGTGATCTTAAAGATAAACCCTGTAAACTTCTCCTCAGCAGGTACCACCTCACGCTCCATGGCGGGTGTAGGGCGTGGACTTGGAGCTATCTCTACGAAGCAGTCGAGTAGTTCCTTTACACCAAAGTTGTTGAGTGCCGAACCAAAGAATACCGGAGCCACAGTAGCAGAGAGGTAATCCTTCACATCAAACTCTGGATACACGCCCTCTATGAGTTCAAGGTCGGCACGCAGTTTCTCGGCTTGTGCCACACCAATACTCTCTTCCAGTTCGTTGCTATTAATATCAATCTCTTTTTTCTCTGTCACCATTTGCTTACTTGGTGTATAGAAGTCAAACTTCTGTTCGTAACGATTGTATACTCCCTTGAATCGGGCACCTTGCTCGATAGGCCAGCTCAGTGGCAGTACGCTAATTTTCAGTTCGTCTTCCAACTCATCGAGCAATTCAAAGGGGTCACGACCCTCGCGATCCATCTTGTTGACGTATATAATTACAGGCGTGTTGCGCATACGACATACCTCCATCAGTTTGCGAGTCTGTGTTTCCACACCTTTGGCACTATCCACCACTATAATAACACTATCCACAGCTGTGAGTGTGCGGAAGGTATCTTCGGCGAAATCCTGGTGACCCGGTGTATCAAGAATATTGACCTTATAGTCTTTATAGTCAAATTCCATCACTGATGTGGTCACCGATATACCGCGCTGCTTTTCAATCTCCATCCAGTCCGATGTGGCAGTCTTCTTAATTTTGTTAGACTTCACGGCACCGGCCACTTGAATCTGCCCACCAAAAAGCAGCAGTTTCTCAGTGAGTGTTGTCTTACCAGCATCAGGATGCGATATGATCGCAAACGTACGTCTTCTTTCTATTTCATTCATAATATATGATTATCTGATATTTCTTCTCATTGAATAGCTTTTCTTACAATCCGTAGCAAATGGTCATGTATGCGACGGTTCGATGCCAACACTTCGCGTCCACTGAGGTAGGTATTACCGCCACTAAAGTCGGTCACCAAGCCTCCAGCCTCTGCTATGATGATGCACCCTGCAGCCACATCCCAAGGACCCAACAATCCCTCGATGCGTCCCTCAGCACGACCAGCAGCGACGTAACACAACTCTACGGCTGCAGAGCCCAATAGTCGTTCAGCCCCTACCGTGCCATACATCTGCTCTATTGCCTTGAGAATGATAGGACGGAAATGTTCGCTGTCGTACGGAAAACCCAGCAAGATCTGTGCGCGGTCCATCGTATCAATCTCGGTCACACGGATGGGTTTTCCGTTAAGATAAGCTCCCCCACCCTTGTATGCCGAGTAACACTCGTCGCGACAGACCTCATACACCACACCCAACAGCACCTCTTCTCTATTGCGGAGGGCTATGCTCACGCAGTAGGGTGCCATATCATGAATAAAGTTGGTAGTGCCGTCGAGCGGATCTATTACCCAGCAGTATTCCTCCTCGGTATATTGGCGTGTGGTCTTCTCCTCTGTAACAAAGCCTGCCTCAGGAAGCAAGGCCGAAAGTTGGGTCACCAGGCGCTGTTCAGACATCTTGTCTACATACGACACATAGTCATGTGGACCTTTCTCCACGACAGATGAGCGGTCAAACGCCGCACGCTGTTCTTTCAGGAAATGCCCAGCCTGTGTAGCCACATCACATACCTGAGCGGTGAGCGTATACAAATCCATCATCGTCTCATTCCATTTACATAGTTTACAGTCTTCGTCAGCTTGCCGTCGGCGTCATACTCCATAAAGGTACCGTTAGGAACATCTGCCAAATAGATACCCTCCATGCTAGTTCCATCGGGCCGAGTCACTTTACCTTCTCCATCTTTGAGTCCGCTCTTGTACTCTCCGTCGTATATTGTACCGTCAGCCAGTGTCATACACCCTTTTCCGTGCGGAAGGTCTTCGTTCCATTCTCCTTCGTATACATCTCCATTAGGCCATCGACATATCCCCTTTCCATGACGTTTATTGTGTAGCCAGTCGCCTTCATACACTTCACCGCTGGGCATCTCATACCTTCCATGTCCTTCAATCTCCCCATTTTTGTATTCGCCCACATACCTGCATCCATTCTCGTAGGTATATTCTCCATATCCTGAGCGTATACCGTCAACATACTCCCCCACATACACGTCGCCGTCGACAAATCGATATTCGCCCTTACCGTGCTGCAAGTTATTACGCCACAGACCGGCATACTCGTCGCCATTGGCATAAGAGAAGGTGCCCTCACCGTCACGCAAGTCGTTCTTCCAGTAGCCTTCATAGCTGGCACCATCGAGCCAGAACATACGTCCCTTGCCATGTTTTTTATCCAGGTGCCACTCACCGTTGTAGTTCGACCCATCGTAGCACCATATATACACACCAGTACCATGGCGCTTGCCCTTCTCCCAAAGGCCAGTATAGGTATCACCATTGACATAGTACATAGTGCCGAATCCATTGATTACATTCTCCATGAACTCACCTTCGAAGCGTCTCCCATCGACATAGTCATATACACCCCTACCCTGACGATAGTCCTTATACCACTGTCCCTCATACTTCTCGCCATTGGGATAAGTCATCACACCTTTGCCCTGTCGGCGACCATACTCAAACTGCCCTTGATACACTGTGCCATCAGTATAGGTGCGTTTGCCGCGTCCGTGAGGGCGCATCAGCATCATATCGCCCTTATACAGCGATCCGTCTTTTAATGTCTTTGCACGTTGGCGCGTCAGCACCTTTTCCACCACACTCTTCTGTGTCTGAGCCGAGAGAGGCATTGCAAGCAAGGCCATCATCAGCAACAATATATATATTACCGTCTTACGCATCTTTATAACTTAAAAATCGATTATCATGCAAAGATACAAAATCCCTTGCTAATGCGCAAAGCATGAAGAGAAATACTGCTAAAGATGACATAAAAAAGCGTTGCCATCGGTTCATACCCGATAACAACGCAACTATTTCAATCCGCCCGCCTAACGGCAAAGCAATCAGCTTTTCTGACCTTTTATTCTTTTATCTCTCCAAAAAGAATCAATACATCTCGAGCACCATGTGTTTTTCCTCTGCTATACGGCGCATATTAAGAATAGCATAACGCATACGTCCCAGAGCGGTATTGATGCTCACGCCAGTGATAGCAGCTATCTCCTTAAAACTGAGATCCTGATAATAGCGCATATAAAGCACTTCGCGTTGATTGTCGGGCAGCGCATCGACCAACCTGCGCACATCGCCCAGCACTTGCTCGTTGACCATACGCATCTCTATATTGTCATCGCAGAGATCGGCATCATTAAATAGGTCCACCTCCACCTCGTCGTTCGATATGGTATTCTCATTGCGCTCCTGACGGAACGAGTCAATCACTAGATTATGGGCAATACGTGTAAGCCATGCACCAAATCGTCCATCGGCCACATAGCGTCCCTGTTTGAGGGTAGTAATAGCCTTAACAAAAGTCTCCTGGAAGATATCCTCGGCCATCTCCTGATTACGTACAATGAAGAAGATATAGCTAAATAATTTTTGCTGGTATCTTGACAGCAATACATCAAACGCCTTATCATTACCCTGTGAATAGAGTGTCACCAACATATCGTCGGTCATCATATTCAAGCTTTCCATTTACTACTTACTTTTAATGTTTTCAGAGTAAGAGTGTTCCGATAGGCGTCAGTTTTTAGAAGGTTTATAAATAATTTATGATGCAAAGAAATACAATATTTTGCAATCATGCAACATTTTTTCTAGATTTTAACACAATAATTTTCATTTTCCCCGTTACTTACTACCACCACATGCATCATTTCAGGGCGCAGATACTGCTGTGCCAGCTGCCTAAGACGTTCAGGTGAAGCTGTCTGCACAGCTGCGAACATCTGGTCAAAATGGGTAGGAGGCAGTCCGAGATGGTCTTCGAAAAGATAGGCATCGATAAGATCGAAGGCCGTCTCATAATTCCGGCATAGGTCTCCCAACATATAGTTACGTACCATGAGCAATTCGTCATCAGAGATGAGCTCGGTCTGCAGGCGACGCATCTCCTTGTACACCTCACCTATCACCTCACGCGCCTTACCGGCCTGCGCCTCACAATACACACAGAAGAGGACCTGGGGTATGGTAGTCACTAGATGGGCACCAATATCGTAGGTATAGCCTTTCTCTTCTCGCACATTCTGCATGAGACGGCTGCCAAAATATCCACCCAGTACAGTGGTGAGCACACGCATGTGACCATAGTCGGGATGGCTGACGTCCATCATTGGACACCCCATGCGAATGGTGTCTTGCACAGCACCAGGAAGAGTGAGAGCTATGGACTGAGGGGCAGTTTTTTTGTAATGAGAGTTAAAGAAGTCTCCCACACGTATCTCATTTTCATTCAACACAGAGCCGACAGTCAATTGAGAATTATCAATTGTCAATTGCACGCCTTGAGTTATCCGCTGTCCATTAGCAGCAGACTGTCGAGAACCGAAGGTAGCTACCACATGACCAACTACACTATCGTCTACATCACCCGAGAGGAACAGTTTGCAGGGTCCGTGACTATAGCAGCGGTCATAGTATTCGCGCAAGGATTGCGACGTCAGGGTATCGTAATCTTCAACCTCCACTAGCAATCCACAGGGATGATGTTCACCATAGATGCTTTGACGCAAGGCACGCATAGCAATAAATCCGCCCTTCTTCAAGTTGACCAACATTTGCGCCTTGTCGGCTTCGCATCTTGTGCGCAAGCGATCCTCATCGTAAGCAGGCGCGGTGAGCATGCGGTGCATGAGTTCTATGGTAGGGGCAAAATGTTTCTTTAAGGTGACGAGACTGACACAGGTGCGGCTCATCAGTACAGTAGCCCTAAGCCCCGTGCCATAATAGTCGACACGCTCGGCAAACTCAGCGGCAGTATATCCCTGACACCCCTCACGCAGCATCTGAACGGCATAATACGACTGTAGGTTGCGCGCCTCAGACTGTTTACCAGCTGGGAAGACGACATCTAATCGCAGGGCGCCCGTTCCCGGAGCTTCTACTATATATAAAGGTATACCACCTGGCAAGATATATTCAGTGGGGCGACGTAGGGAAAATAGAGTATTCTGCACTAGAGGCGGGATGGTACGGTCAAGCATGCGAAAAAAATAATAGTTTAAATAAGTAATCGACAAACGGTTAGCAGCCCATTAGAGGCTATACCTTGAGCTTTGGACACACTCGCCACAAAAGTTCAAGTTCACTTGCCTATCGCTTATCTGCACGAACTGTTTCTGTTCCTGATTTCTATTAAAATTAAAAACTGAACGACTCATCAAGCTGCTGTTCCTCAGCCATGTTGGTAACAATGGTTTGCTGTGCACAAGGATCAAAATCCTCAGGGATATTGAATTTCTCATCCTGCGAGTAACCAAGCGATTCATCGGCATATACCTTCTGCATATACAGTGCCCAGATGGGGAGCGCCATAGATGCACCCTGTCCGTCACTCATCGAGGTAAAGTGAATATCGCGGTCATCACCACCCACCCAACAACCACTCACGAGCGAGGGTGTATAGCCCATAAACCATCCATCGGCATTCTCGTTGGTCGTACCAGTCTTACCTGCTATCTCTGCTTTAAGTCCGTAGCGGAAGCGCAGGCGACGACCAGTACCCTCGTCAATAACAGCACGCATCATCTCAATCATCTTGTAAGAACTCTCGCGGCTTATCACCTCATAGGTTTTGGGGGTGAAAGTAGCCACGATATTACCTTCGCTATCTTCGATACGGGTGACAAAGAGAGGTTCGGTGCGTATGCCATTGTTCGGGAAAGCAGTATATGCTCCCACCATCTCACCCACCGATATATCGCATGGGCCCAGACAGAGTGAGGGTACGGGTTGTACATCTTGGTTGCGTATACCAAACTGATGTATAAGAGTCTTGAAGGCATAGGGGTTGAGCTTGCTCATGAGGTAAGCCGATATCCAGTTGTTCGACTGCGCCAATCCCCACCTGAGGGTGACTATCTTGCCGTAGTCGTCTTTGTTGCCCGTGTTGCGTGGTATCCATATCTTGCCGTCCTCGGTGAGGATGGTCTGCTCTACATTGCGTGTTTGGTCGCAGGGCGAGAAACCGTTCTCCATGGCCAGCGTATAGAGGTAGGGTTTGATGGTACTACCCACCTGGCGTCGGCCGGTCATGGCCATATCATACTGGAAGTGGGTATAATCGGGACCTCCCACATAGGCCTTCACATGGCCGGTAATAGGATCCATCGACATAAATCCCGTACGCAGGAAGTGCTTGTAGTAGCGTATCGAGTCCATAGGCGATAGTAGCGTATCGCGGTCGCCGCCATAGGCAAAGACACGCATCTCGCGCTTCACATCAAAGGTATCGCGTATTTGTTCCTCGGTATATCCCTCCTTGCGCATGCCACGATAGCGATCGGTCTGACGCATGGCACGCACCAGCAACTGCTCAATTTCAGTCGGCTTCAGGTTGTCGTAGGGAGCGTTGCGATGGCCACGCTTACTCTTAAAGAAGCGGGGTTGCAGATACTCCTTGATATGCTCATCCACAGCCTCCTCGGCATACTGCTGCATGCGCGAGTCGAGGGTGACGTATATCTTCAGTCCGTCAGTATAGAGATTATAGTTACTACCATCCTTCTTCTTATTCTTATTGCACCATCCGAAGAGAGGGTTATCGGCCCAGTCTATTGAGTCTTCGTAGAATTTCTGCATCTGCCATCCGCGGTAGTTCTTCCTCACAGGTTCCTTGGCGGTGAGCACGCCGCGCAGATACTCGCGAAAATAAGGGGCCGGCCCAAGTTTATGGTCCACAGGTCGATACTTTAGCACGAGGGGTGTCTGCTGCAGCGAATCCTTCTCTGCACGGCTGATGCAGCCATTCTTCTCCATCTGCGAAAGCACCACGTTACGACGTTCGCGCGTCAGTTCCAATCGGCGGCGGGGGTTATATAGCGACGAGTTCTTACACATGCCCACCAATGTGGCAGCCTCCTCTACAGAAAGGTCACGAGGTTCCTTGGAAAAGTAGGTGTTGGCTGCAGTCTTGATACCAATGGCATTATTGCCGAAATCGTACTTGTTGAGATACATCGTGAGTATCTCCTCCTTGGTGTAATACTTTTCTAATTTCACAGCGATGACCCACTCTATGGGTTTCTGAAACAGACGTTCCAGTTTGCTTCCAGCCACCTCGGTGTAGAGTTGCTTGGCCAGCTGTTGCGTGAGCGTACTACCACCTCCCGACGACGACTGTCTGAGCAGTCCCGTCTTCACGATAGCACGCATAAGCGCCCTGAGATCGATGCCCGAGTGCTTGGAAAAACGCACATCCTCGGTGCTGATGAGTGCATCGATGAGTGCACGCGACAAGTCGTCATAGTTAGTCCACACACGATTCTCCCGGCTATACGAATAGGTACTCAGCAACTTGCCATCCGAGGAGATAATCTGGGTAGCAAACTTATAGTTCGGGTTCTCCAACTCCTCAACGGGAGGTACGAATCCTATCCAGCCTTTGGTGATAGAGTAAAACATCAACACCAGTGCCAGCAGCCCTGCTGCCAACAAGCCCCAAAGGGCGTATATGAGTTTCTTAATCATACGCTTTTCATTTTAACTTACAAAGGTATAATAAATAATCCAATCACCATGCAAAATACCGATTAAAAAGTGAAAGACTAATTGTGATCATACCACCTCCACTATCTCATCGAAGTATTCTGCCCATCCGAGGTCGAAGGCCTGGCCTATCTTGAGTCCGTAGAACTTGGAGCCTTGGCGGCGATAGTTGAGCAGTTCCTTGCGTTGTGATGCGCTGCTCAGTGGGATGCGGAAGTCGACCAACAGCCAATAGATATTTTTCAAGTTTCTAAATTTACCATTGACCGAGTTTCCATATCATCCAAACAACACGATAAGTCGACAAAATCCGTATGATGCCACCCCTCCCTAAGAATAAGCAAACTTAGAGTGATATAAGCGTAATTCTGCTTGTTTGGAATACAAGTGAGAATTTTCCGCACAATCTTCAAACATGATTTCCCCTATTTCGTCTCAATCCTAAATACCACCAGCTCACTATCTGAGCCAATGCGGAAGGGCGGGCCCCAGAGAGAGAGCCCTTGCGACACGTAGACGTGGCTATGTGTCCAGCGACGGTAGCCGTGGCTCTGCTCGAAGAGGTGGTCGGTGACCCACGTCAGTGGCCATACCTGTCCGCGGTGGGTGTGACCGCAGAAGAGGAGGTCTATGCCCAAGCTATCGGCTTTGGCCACGCCGTAGGGCTGGTGATCAAGCACGATGACGGGGCGTGTGCCGTGGGTACGTGCCATCAAGGTATCCAAGCTGGCGCGTGTGGGGTTACTCTTGTCGTCGCGACCGATAAGCAGGATGTCTCCAGGGAGTGTTACTATAGAGTCGCGCAGGAGGGTGATAGGAGTGTCTTTGAGGAACTGCTCCACTGCCTCGATGCCACTGATGTATTCGTGGTTGCCC
>JAFOYZ010000113.1 GCA_017424485.1 Bacteroidaceae bacterium | reverse complement strand
CGTTGTCGGGTTTGCCCATCTGCAGGAACGACTGGCAGCGGCCTATATAGTCGAAGAAGGCAGGTGCATCGCGCCATATGCTGTTGGTAGGCGACATATTGATAGATGCATAAAAACTCCATCCCGGCCATTCGGCTTCGCGCGGTGAGTAAGGAATGCCATGGAAGAACATATGATTTACACCCGACACAAACATAAGGTCCATATCAGGCTTGCACTGCGATAGCGATGTACGGAAGTGCTCCGTGAGCCAGGTAAAGGTCTCTGACGACACCAATGGTTTACCACTGATATGAGCAGCCGACGAAGCATACTTGAGCATGGAGAGGTCAGAGTCGTTCTTGCGGGTGAGCGAGTCGCGTCGCAGTCCCTTGATGCCAAACTCCGAGAGTCCGAATCCTTCACACTCAGGGATATCCACAGCCGCATAGGTATCAATAAGGTTGGCTGGCGAGCCATGTGCCTGATTGCGGGTTATGCTACCCATGCGGTGAGCCCAGTCGGTCCACTGGTCGGTAAAGTTTTCGAGCAGCAGGTCCGACACCGTCTCGCGATAGTCCGATACGATGCGGCAGGTGATATCGGGACGAGCCTCATCCAGGAATTCACGGAAATAGTGCTCCAAGCGGTAGCCGCGACGACGGGCAAACTGCTCCAGCTGGTCGGGGGTCCAGTCGGCCCCATATACCTCGTACGAGTCATTGAAGAAGTTGTTCGGAGCAGGAGTCCCCGAGGCCTTGAAAGCCTTTTCGAATCGGCCGAGATAGCGCTTCACGGCTCCTTTAGAGAGGTGGTCAATGACAAATCCCTCACCACCAGGTGCTGCACGCTTCACCGCTTGACGGGTCTTACCTACGAAGAGGGCTATCACCTGCCACTCACCTTCGGGGGCTTGCCAGCGCAAAACGCCCTTTTCATCGCACTTTTTGGTCACATCTACATGCTTGTTACCCTGATAGGCCATCACCTTGTGGAGTGTCGATGATGGAGCATCCTTCCTGTTCGATACGGTTATGGCCAGCTCCACGGCCTTGCCGCCCTCTATGGTGTACTGCTCGAAGATGGCCTTGGTGGCCGCATCGTGCTGCGAGGTTTCGGGTCCTCCGAAGGGCCATCCCGTACCCGTACTCATATCGATGCGTATACCTACCTCATCGCCCTTGGCCTGCGTATATCCGAGGGCACGCATCCATTCGGGGGTGAGGAACGAGAGTTCGTTGGCCTCATTGTTCTGTACCCCATAGATGGGCGTAATCTCCAGTTCGCCCAGCCCCGCCCGGGCATACTCCTCCATGTTGTAACTTAGGTTTGCCTCATCCACGGCACTCCCCAGCCACCACCAACGTGCGGCAGGCTTGGCCGTCTGTGTCAGTGCGGGCCACTCTTGGGCCATACCACTCATTGGCTGCACAAGCAGAACAGTTGCAAACAAGACGTGTTTAATGTTTTTCATATGTTCATAATTTAGTTCTACAATGGATTCAACAAAGATAGTGCAAGCCGAGCGAAAAAGCAAGCGTGCTTGCATTTTTCCGAGGCGCCGCCTATCTTCTGTGTTGCGAAGCGACATTAAAGATAGTGCAAGCCGAGCGAAAAAGCAAGCCTGCTTAATTATATTTTCTTCCTTGTCACTCGGCTGAGATTAAGTAAACTTATTTCTGCTCTCGCTCCTGCGTCAGTTGCATTTTTCCGAGGCGCCGCCTATCTTCAAGCAGCAAAGCAAGAGTGAAGATAGTGCTCTGCCGAGCAAAATACCAAATCTCAACGAGCGCGAACATAAAAAACTTGAAAATCCGTTGGTTTTTACTAACTTTGCAGAAAATACACCTATGATTATGAAGAATACACTGAGAAAAATGGGCACCCTCCTTTTGGCGGGTATCATGGCATGCACAGCAAATGCCCAAGAGAGCAACATCGAAACATTCCGTACATGGGCTATGACACCCCCTATGGGGTGGAACTCGTGGGACTGCTACTATAGCTCGGCCAACGAGAAGATAGTGATGGACAATGCCCGCTATATAGCCGACAACGGCCTCGACAAATATGGGTGGGAGTATGTGGTACTTGACATCCGTTGGTATGCCAACCACCCCAGCCTGGGAGGAGGATGGTATAACCAGCGTGGCGACCAGGACTGCGTGCTCGACGAGTATGGCCGCTATGTGCCATCGCCATCGCGCTTCCCCTCTTGCATGGTTGATGGCGTAAACAAGGGGTTCAAGGCCATGGCCGACTCAATCCATGCCATGGGACTGAAGTTTGGCATACACATCATGCGCGGACTCCCCAAGTATATCCTCAACAACCCATCGGCATACAAGCTCAAGGGCAGCGAGAGTACCCCATGGAACCAGGTGTACAAGAGTACCACACCCGAGTGTACTTGGCTGCAAGATAACCTCACCATCCGTAACAACGAGGCGGGACAGCAGTACTACAACAGCATCTTCGACCTCTATGCCGAGTGGGGCGTAGACTTCATCAAGATAGACGACCTGAGCCGTCCCTTCTATACCGATGAGATACGCATGATACGCAAGGCCATCGACCAGACGGGCCGTCCCATCGTGCTCTCGCTCAGCCCGGGCAAGACACAGTTCCAATATGCACAAGACTGCCTCGAGAACGCCAATATGTGGCGCATGATGGACGATCTGTGGGACACATGGAGTGGCGTAGACCTCGTATTCCGCGAGGCTGCCGAGTGGGCCCAGTATGCACGTCCAGGCAACTATGCCGACTGCGACATGCTGCCCTTGGGACATATTGCCGCCACCGTGGGTGACCCCGGGTATTGCGGTACCGACAATGGCCATATGACCAATCTCACTAAGGACGAGCAGTATACCGTAATGACACTGTGGGGCATATGCCATTCACCACTCTTCTTCGGTGGCGATATGACCAAGAACGATGCGTTCACCCTCTCACTGCTCACCAACGAGGAGTACCACCAGATGCACAAGTTTGGGGTAGATGCCCACGAGGTGATCAACGACGAAGACAAGGGGCATACCATATGGACCAGCACTGACCCCGCTACAGGGAACCGCTACCTCGCCCTCTTCAACCGCGGCAACACCCGATGGGTGATGGGAAGCAAGGCGCTGTACCGCAGCGAGACGGTGGCATACACTACCGACGGACACGCTGTAGAGGTTGACATGGAGTGGCCCTCAGGAAGCAAGCAGCTGGTGCTCGTAGTAGACGATGGAGGCGACAACTTCAACTACGACCATGGCGACTGGCTCAACCCCACCCTCGTGCTGAGCGATGGTAGCGAGGTGCCACTTACGGGCAAATACCTCACCCGCACCTACACGGCCTCGTATTTCAACCGCGTACGCGAAAACAAGAATGTAGACCATGGCGGAGCCATGAAGGTATTAGGGAAGACCTATGCCCAAGGCTTCTCTACCGATGCCAACGCAGCGCTCTTCTTCACCATCCCCGACACGATGGACGTGGTACGTTTCAAGGCATTGGCGGCGGCCGACGATAGCGGCATAGGACAGTCAGGCGCTACCACATCGCTACGCTTCATGGTATTCGACCAGAACCCGCTCACCAGCGAGGCCGACACCTATACCGCACGCACAGGACTCATATCACGCACAGGCTCCAAGTGGGCTATGCTCGAAGGTGACATCACCGGTGCCCAGCAACTCATCATCAAAGTGAGCAATGCCGGCGATGGCTTTGCCTACGATCGGGCCAACCTCATCAACCCCGTACTCATCGATGCCCAAGGCAACGAAACCGCACTCACCTCGTTGCAGCACACGTCGTATACTTCGGAGTATGGCAGTGTACGCAAGAACCGCAATGTAGAGGGTGGCACTCTGGTAGTGGATGGCAAGAGTTATACCAACGGACTGGGCATGAACGCCGAGTGCACGCTCGTGTATGACCTTCCCAAGGGACACAGCTACGTACGATTCAGCGCTCTCTGCGGCTACGACTCCAGCTGCGAGCGCGACAATCCCTCTACATCGGGCACCACCATGGAGTTTATGCTCTCGCTGGTACAATCCACAACGACCGTTATCGACTTCGATCTCACCCAGCTCGGCTACGGCGCCGACGAGGATGTACCCCTCTACGACATCTGGGCCAAGAAGCATGTAGGCACAGCACGCGGTACGCTAAGCACAGAAGTACCCAAGCATGGAGTAAGACTCTTCCGCTTGGGCAATAAGGTGGCCGACGGCATAGAGCACATGAAGAACGACCTCACGGGAGATGCAGCATCGGGGGCTATCACCACGCTGCAAGGCATGAGGCTCAATGCCTCGGCAGCCTCACTACCCGAGGGACTCTATATCATAGGGGGGCGCAAGGTGCTTGTTCCTTAATTATAAGCAATTCCCCTAAAAAGCAGGAAGAGGGTGTGTCAAAAAAAAAAAGCAGACACACCCTCTTCTGTTTAGGCATACACAATCAGTTGCCGTCGGGCTTGAGTATCTCCACGAACCGGCTGTCGTCCCACTCGAAGGCAGCACGGTCATCGGGGTGTGCCGGGTCGTAAGGTACATAGTCGGTGCGCAATGATTTCAGGATGTCGAGGTCAAGCTTCTTCATACCCTCGATGATGCACTTGCTTATCTGGTATGCACCGTAGGGATTGAAGTGCGTGTTATCGGCCAAAGGCTTCGCCTGCCCAGGATAGGTATTGGCAGGGTAGTGCACAAAGGCACCCTTCGAGGCCTCGGGGCCCATAGCCTCATATAGCACACGAGTCATGGCATGCAGGTCGATGAGGTGCACGCCCTCGCGCTGGCAGAGGAATCGGGTAGCCTCGGGATAGTCGAGGTGCGTGTCGGTAATCTTACCCTCACTGTTGAAGCTGCGGCGCTGAGTGGGCGTCACCAGGATAGGAGTAGCCCCACGGCGGCGAGCCTCATCAACGAAGATCTTCATATTATACATGAAGGAGTAGAAGGCACCATCGCCCACACCCTTGCGCTTCTGGTCATTGTGGCCAAACTCCACCACGATATAGTCGCCCGGCTTCACCTGCGTGAGCAGCTTCTTCAGGCGCTTGGCACCGATGAAGGTCACAGCCGTCTCGCCCGACTCAGCATAGTTGGCAAAGCATACGCCCTCATCGAAGAATCGGGTAATCATCTGTCCCCAGCTGGCCCAAGGCTCATTGTCCTGGTCCACCACGGTAGAGTTTCCACAGAGGAAGACGGTAGGTACATCGTCGACCCTCTCGATGGTCATCTCCACTATCTGAGGTGCCGGCCCGTTGACCTCGATGGTGAGCTTATCGTCCCAGTTGAGCTTACCCTTCTCACGGTCCTTGATACGCACGTGCTCGGTGCCCTCGATGAGCGTACCCCGCTTGTTGATGGTGAAGGTACAGGTCTTGTACTCTCCCTTCTTTGTTGCTACACGTTCGTAGAACAGGCGGCGGCTTTCGCCACGCAGTGTGGTGACACCAGCCTTGCGGCGATTGCCCACCACAACATTCACGCGGTAGTTGCCGTCGGGCACATCCACGGAGAAGTAGAACGGCTTACCCAGTTGACAATTGACAATTGACAATTGACAATTTTCCTCCAACGTGTTACCGCCTACGAAGTCATATCCGTATCCCCTCTCGGGCGTGTACAGGGTCTCGGGTGTCACGAGCGTGTATCCATCTCTTGCTTTTTTCTTGCCCGAGAAGTCAAATTTGTAACTCGTAGTCTGTGCGCTCAGCAGCGTGCAGCAGCACGCAAGGAGCAGGGTGATGTGTTTTCTCATAATGATGATGTGTACTTATAAAACCGCGGCAAGTTATAAAAAATATTGCAGCCCCGCAAGAAAGAAGCGGAAAAGATGCTATTGGCGAAAGTTCATAAATCGGTTGGCCTGCTCGGTTCAGTTCCACTGTTGCATTAATAAAACTATTTGCAGCTGGCTATCTGCTTCCCTAGAAAAACAAGCAAGAACTTGCCGTAAGTTTGTTCCATGGGGAAGATAATCCCGCCCGCCATACCAAATTCTTCAAATATCCGCGAATATTTCATTACGTAACCGCGGTTATTTCATCACGTATCCGTGATTATTTCATTAAATATCCGCGGATATTTTACTTTTTGAGAATTCCGAACCGACTTTTCGTACAAATAGATGGCAACTTTACGGAGTAGAGGCGAAGAAAAAAAGAGCCTCCTTAAGCCCCATCTCTGCCAATGCCAACTGATTTATGAACTTTCGTTATATAGGAATGGAGCGGAAGGGGTATTACCCGAACCATCATCCATCAACCATCAACCATCAACCAT
>JAFOYZ010000112.1 GCA_017424485.1 Bacteroidaceae bacterium | reverse complement strand
GCCGGTACGGTTACCGTGAAGGTCTTCTGCTTGCTGATACCGCCCTTGCTGAATGTTGCAGTGAGCGTCACCGTGGCGTCGCTGCTACCGTATGCCGGGCGTTTTACCACACCTGTAGTGCTTACTACGCTCTCATTTGACGAACTCCATGTCACACTGATGCCATTGCTGCTGGGTGTGGGCAGCACGATATCTTCATAAAGTATGGTGGCTTCCAACGTAACACTCTCCATGAGGGTAGCTATCTGCGATGCATACAGTTCGCTGTTCAGCTTGGCGGTGTTTTGTGTCAGTGTGGCTATCGTGGCATCGCTTACAGCACCATCGTATATGCGGAAGTCATTGTATTGTGCCTCCTTCAGATACACGTCGCCTTGGTAGCAGGGGCGTCCCAAGAAGTTGTGTTGTGTAGCGCCCAGCTGGCTGGGGTTGATGGGTATGCTGTTTGTGGCTACCTCAACACCATCAAGAAATAGCTCACCTTGGCCTTCTGCTTGGCGGTAGGTGAGTGTGTGCCAGTCACCGGTAGGGAAGCGGTAGTTGGCTATTACATTCTTTTCGGCTTGGTAGTTGGTGAGGCATATGGTGTAGCGAGTCTCGTTGGCACCGAAGAAAATGCAGCCATTGCGGTCACTGGCAATGTTAGTAGAGTTGGCAAAGGTATATATAAAATTGCCATTAGCGCCTAATGCTGTTGAACCAGGTATGTATACGTTGGTCGAGATGGTGAAGTCGTTCAGCGTAGCGATGACATTGCCTACCGAGGCTCCCATATCGAAGTAACCGTTGTTGGCTCCTAGTGCGAGCACCGGAAGTCCGGCTACGGTGGTGAGCGAGGCTCCATTCTGCAGTGTGCCAGTGTAGTCACCTATGGCACTGCTGAGTGATGAGAATGTGTAGTGTACTTTAAGTTCTGCTTGTTCGGAGGTTTGTGCAAAAGAGAGTGCACATATCCAAGCCATGAGGGCTATCAGTGAGAGACGCTTCATAAAAAGTATATTGTCTTATATTTATGTTACAAAATTAGTGCAAGGCGAATGAAATGCCAAATTTATTTGAGCATTTCTGAGCCGCCGCCTAATTTCTGTTTGCGATAGCAAACTAAAGATGGTGCAAGGCGAATGAAATGCCAAATTTATTTGAGCATTTGCTTTACCCTTCGGCCAGCGACCTTCGGTTCAGAGCCGTTGCCTAATTTCTGTTTGCGTGAGCAAACTAAGGACTATTCCAGTATCAGGTGATTTTAGCATAGTGATACTCGAGTCTCGCTATAAAGATACTTCGGTCTCAGTGCAGAGAGATTAGAGTATCAATGCAGTGGAATTGGAGTCTCACTGTAAAGAAATGGGATGGGTTATGAATCGTTCGTACAGTCTGTATGCAATCCTATGAAGCGGTTTGTGTGTAAAAAGACACAATTTGGTAACAATTCTTGAATCGAAATAGAAATGTTTTCATTTTTTTTGCTTACCTTCGCTCATTAAATCTATAATATTAAGAAATACGATAGTTATGAGAAACGTTGCAGTGAAAAGTTTGCTTACTCTGTTGCTGCTTGTGGGCAGTGTGTCTTTGAACGCAAAAAATGAGTGGCCCGACGGCACAGCCGTGTCGGAGTGGTTTGCTAAGACCAAAAGGGTGAATGTGAAAGAACTGGGACAGCAGTATGTCATTACCGATCATGGAGTGAAGAAGGATAGTACGCTGTTGCAGACGGCACAGATACAGGCAGTCATCGACAAGGCAGCAGCTAATGGCGGTGGCGTCATCGTAATCCCTAAGGGCACATTCCTCAGCGGTTCGCTTTTCTTTAAGCCTGGTACACATTTGCATGTGAAGAAGGGCGGCGTGCTCAAGGGAAGCGACTTCATTGGTGACTTTGAACTTATCGATACCCGTATGGAGGGACAGAATCTGAAGTATTTTGCAGCGCTTGTCAATGCGATCAACTGTGATGGCTTCACATTGTCAGGCGAAGGCACAATCAATGGTAATGGCTTGCGCTACTGGAAGCAGTTCTGGATCCGTCGCCAATATAACCGTCAATGTACCAATTTGGAGGAGATGCGCCCCCGACTAGTGTTCATACAGAGCAGCGATGATGTGCAGCTTGAGGGTGTACGCCTCATCAACTCGCCTTTCTGGACCACACACCTCTATCAGTGCAACCGCGTGAAACTCACCGGACTCTATATCTTTGCACCGGCAGCTCCCGTGAAGGCTCCCAGCAGTGATGCTATCGATATTGATGTATGTACTGATGTGCATGTCAAGGATTGCTACTTCTCAGTCAATGACGATGCTATCGCACTCAAGGGAGGTAAGGGTCCATGGGCACACCAAGATAAGGTAAACAATGGCCCCAACCGAAATATTATCATCGAGGATTGCGTCTATGGATTTTGTCATAGCATGCTCACCTGCGGTAGTGAATCGATACATAACCACAACATCGTGCTCCGCAACTGTGAAGTGAAGGACGCTACACGTATGCTGTGGCTCAAGATGCGCCCCGATACCGAGCAGAACTACGAGTATATCACCGTGGAGGGCATCAAGGGTAATGTGAAGAGCATGCTCTTCGTGAAACCATGGACTCAGTTCTTTGATCTTAAGGGGCGCGAGGATATTCCTTACTCACGCTCTTCTAACGTGACATTGCGCGATATCAAACTCGACTGCCAGGTGGTGTTCGATGTAAAGAGTGATATCGAGCAATATAGCCTCAAGGACTTCAGATTTGAGGATATTGAGGTCAACGCCTCAGACAAACCAGAGATTTATACCGACTACGTGGAGAACTTCAAACTGAAGAATGTGAAGGTCAATGGTGAAAAGGTGAAATAAATTGTAATCCTTGAATAGTAAATGATGAATTGTAATCTGTTATTGATGGCTTCGCTCTCTACAATGTGGACTGTAGTCGTAGGATTGCTGGCCGTAGTAACACTTGTATCTATAGTCATGTTCCTCTTGAAGTCGCGCGAGGTAACCACGCTCAAGAAGGAGGTGGAGGAACTACGCGATACAATGCGTATGATGCGCTATGAAGAACTCAATCTGTCGCGCATGCTGCATACGGTAGATAAGGATAACCTCAACTCTAATCCCTCGGGTCTCACCCCTAACCCCTCTCCTGAGCTGGATGACCTCATCCCTAACCCCTCTCCCGAAGAGAGGGGAATTGTAGGCATCGCGGAGGTTCCTGATGAAGTTTTCTCAGAAGAACAGGTAATAGAGGAGCCGGTAGCTGAGGAGCCGGTAGCTGAGGAACCCATAGCCGAGGAGCCGGTAGCTGAGGAGCCGGTAGCTGAGGAACCGGTAGCTGAGGAACCCGTAGCTGAGGAACCCGTAGCTGAGGAACCCGTAGCTGAGGAAACTTGATCTACTAGTGCTTGACTATTAGCAATTATTTCTGGTTTCTTTTGTGACTCTTTGATATCACTAATAGCTATACTAATTCCTGAAAGTGTTGAATATTTAAATCCTAAATCTTTTAATTTATCAAGCATTACTGAAGTCTCAGTTGTTTGATAACGTTTATAAATTTGAGCAATTAACTTAGATAAAACACCTTTTGCGAATGCATCTACTAGAGGCATTTCTTTAATTGCTTCTGGTATATTTACACCTTTTTCTAAGAAGAATTTTGCAGGTGTTATTTTTTCTATATTCTCACTTGTACCTTCTGATATATATTGGAAAGTATCAGGGAATATTTCGTTAAATAAGATTTTACCTGGTGTTGTTACTAAATATTTATCCATATAT
>JAFOYZ010000111.1 GCA_017424485.1 Bacteroidaceae bacterium | reverse complement strand
GCACTGGGCCGTCTCATCGCATTGGGTGAAGCCTACCCCGACCTCAAGGCCAACGAGAACTTCAAGGAGCTGCAAGCACAGCTCGAAGGCACCGAGAACCGCATTGCCGTAGAGCGTCGCAACTTCAACGATGCCACACGCAGCTACAACACCTACCTGCGCAAGTTCCCCCGCAACATCCTCAGCAACATCTACGGGTTCGACACCAAGCCCTACTTCGAAGCCGAGGAAGGCACCCACAATGCTCCCAAGGTAGAGTTCTGATAAAATACAGACCTATAGTATTTTCTTGTTGTTTTGTCAGCTTTAGATACTTTTTGGGGGGCTCTTAATAGTTTGAGGCGAATTAAAGCTAACATAAAAATTTCTTACAAAGAACTATATGTTCGTCATCAATCAAGCAAACGTGAGGTTGCGTATTTATAATGGTTAATACGATAAGTAAAATAGCTTTGTTTTCGCCAAATCAAAATTTTGCATTATATTTGCACAATAAATAAAGACATTTATTATCACATGAGCAACCAACGTTACATGATGCGCGGTGTATCGGCTTCAAAAGAGGACGTGCACAACGCTATCAAGAATATCGACAAGGGTATTTTCCCTAAGGCGTTCTGTAAGATCATCCCTGACCTTTTGGGTGGTGATGAGGAGTATTGCAACATCATGCACGCTGACGGTGCTGGCACCAAGTCTTCGCTTGCTTATCTCTACTGGAAGGAGACAGGTGACCTCGGTGTGTGGAAGGGTATTGCACAGGATGCACTCATCATGAATATAGACGACCTGCTATGTGTGGGCGCCACTGACAATATCCTGGTATCGTCGACCATAGGCCGTAACAAGCTATTGATCCCTGGCGAGGTAATCTCGGCCATCATCAATGGTACCGACGAGCTGCTTGCCGAACTGCGCGAAATGGGCGTAGGTGTATATGCCACAGGTGGAGAGACTGCCGACGTGGGCGACCTGGTACGCACCATCATCGTAGACAGCACGGTAACGTGCCGCATGAAGCGCAGCGATGTCATCGACAATGGCAACATACAGGCGGGCGACGTGATTGTGGGTCTTGCTTCATACGGACAAGCTACCTACGAGAAGGAGTACAATGGCGGTATGGGTAGCAACGGACTCACCAGTGCACGCCACGACGTGTTTGCTAAATACCTGGCCGAGAAATATCCTGAGAGCTATGACCGCGCTGTACCCGACGAACTGGTATACTCTGGCACAAAGCACTTGACTGATGCTATTGAAGACAGTCCGCTCGATGCCGGAAAGCTTGTACTGTCGCCTACTCGTACTTATGCTCCTGTCATCAAGCAGATTCTTAATGAGATGCGCCACGAGATCCATGGCATGGTACACTGCTCAGGCGGTGCGCAAACCAAGATATTGCACTTCATAGACAAGCTACACATCATCAAGGACAACATGTTCCCCGTGCCTCCTCTCTTCAAGACCATCCATGAAGAGAGCCACACTGACTGGTCAGAGATGTATAAGGTGTTCAATATGGGTCACCGTATGGAGATTTACCTCCCCGCCGACAAAGCTCAACGCATCATCGAAATCAGCCAAAGCTTTGGCATCGATGCGCAAATCGTTGGCCGCGTAGAGGCTAGCGACAAGAAGCAACTCGATATCCATAGCGAGTTTGGTGATTTCCATTACGAGTAAATAACGGAATGATACAAGTATAAGCAAACCCCGATAGACCATCGGGGTTTACTTATATATATATGTAGCAGCATCGATAGATGCATGACACTCATCTGGGAGGTGTCATAATGCATCAACGGGCCTCGACCTTGCTCTCTACATCATCGGGCAAGAGATGGAAGAAGTCTATTCCGGTCATCTCCTCTACCTCATCAATAGTGCAAGAGTAGTTTTGCAGCGAACCCGTAGAAACTTCATTGTCAAAGATATACGCCAAGCCCTTTGGCCTACCTTGCTCTACCCCACTCAATATCACCTTGAAGAATGCGTCAGGAACGCGTACCTTATGTGCACGGCCAATATATCGGGGGGTGGCATCGTCATAGAGGATAGGGCCGCACACGACATACACGCCATCACGAGAACTGACCATACGACGGCACTGCTGCTCAAGGTCGTTCCATAGTCCGGTATTAAGGTGATGATCTTGCGGACACATATTGGTCATATAGAAACATTCGTTCATCGCTTTCCAATGATAGCGATTATCGGCCGCAGGGCACATATGACCACGATCATATCCGCTACCGACATAATCTTGGGTGGTGACTGCATCACGAGATGAGAGTTCGGGGTCGGGCTGGAAATCATTGGTGCGACTTTCACGCTCTACCAACTCGTCTGCTGTGATATGCCACGCCACCCAGTTGGGGATATTATGCTTCTTATTGAACGATACGGTATAATTGGTTTTCTCGAGTATGCGTTCGGATACTCCTTGAGGTGTTTGGGGGATTTCTAGACGCTCGGCAGGTATAGCAGCAGACGTATCAACATGTTGCTCTGCATGTTTCTGCTCATCGGGAAGAGGTATCAGACCATAATAATAGGCTACACCAACAACCAACAGTACGAGGATATACAATAGTTTCTTTTTCATATGACTGGATTAGAAACCAATCGGGGCGGGTCATAGACCAGCCCCGATGGAAACAATATGCTATAATTAGATTATGCCAATGACTCGAGATTCTTAGCATTGAGGATACTCTTTCCGTCGGGAGTATAGAGTCCATCGATGCGATCGGCATATGCTTTCTCAATCTTGCCACGAACAATCTTCATGGTGCTGTTCATCATACCATTCTGCTCTGTAAATGCCTCGGGCAATACAGCGAAGGTGCTGGGCAACCAACGATCGGGGAACAGCTCGGCCAAGTCGCCACCCTTCTTGAAGCGGGCGATGTCGGCCTCGATAGCCTGTACACCAGCCTTGCGACCCTCCTCAGTGGTGAGGTCGAGACCCTGCTCCTTGATACGAGCGCGAATGTTCTCCTTGTTGGGCACGAGCAGAGCGATGGTATACGGAGACTGGTTGTTATAGAGGATTACCTGGTCTACGGTGGGCAGGTGCTCTACAAATGCCTCCTCGATACCTTCGGGGCTATACTTCTCGCCATCACTTGAGATGAGAAGGCTCTTGAAACGTCCCTTGACATAAAGAAGGTTCTCGGCAGACATGTATCCGAGGTCGCCGGTATAGAGCCATCCGTCGCGCACGGTATCAGCCGTTGACTCAGGATTCTTCCAATAGCCCTTCATCACATTCTCACCCTTAACGACGATCTCACCAAGTTCGCCAGTAGGAAGCTCCTTACCTTCGCTATCGCAGATCTTAACCTCGATAGGCTTAACAAGCTTACCGCTAGAACCGAAACGATAGAGATCGGGACCATTGGATGAGATGACAGGAGTTGCCTCTGACAAGCCATAGCCCTGGAACATAGGCATGCGTACGCCGATGTAGAACTTCTGCAAATCTTTGTCGAGCAGTGCACCACCACCGATAAAGAAACGAATTTCGCCACCGAAAGCTTCGCGTACTTTAGAGAATATCACCTTGTCAAACAACCATACGAGGGGTTTCAACAATGCACGCAATCCCTTTGAGTCGAGGTTGCTGTCGCCATAGTAGCATTGGTTGATAGCCATACCCCAATGGAAGAGACGCTCTGTCATGGCACCTTTCTTCTTGATGTTGCCTTCGATATTCTTCTTGAATGTCTTGGCCAATGAGGGAACACTAAGAATGAAGTGAGGACGTACCTCCTTGATGTTGAGCGGAATGTTACGCAGGGTTTCAGCACCAGTGCGGCCTACCTGAACAGTAGCTGCAGTAGCACCACAAGCCATCATGATATAGAAACCTACTACGTGAGCAAAACAGTGGTCGAGAGGTAGGATGATAAGCGTACGCCAGGTTTCGTCAATATTGACCAGTGTACGAGCTTGCTCTACATTTGAGGTATAGTTACGATGAGTAAGCACTACTCCCTTGGGATCGGCTGTGGTACCGCTGGTGTATGTAATGGTAGCGATATCATCGTTCTGTAGCGACTGACCAACGGCAAGGAACTCTTCCATGGTATGTGTCTTAAGCCACTCGTCGCCCATCTGCTGCACGTCAGCAAGAGCAATCTCGCGCTCCTCGTACTTTTCCTGTGCATCAAACACAATTATCTTCTCTACAGCGGGAAGTTTATCCTTGATGAGACGCACCTTCTTGAGCTGTGTGCCTGACACCATAATATACTTTACATCACCATGGAGGAGACGGAACATGAGATCGTTGCTCTCTTCAAGCTTGATAGAGAGGGGTACATTGGATGCGCCGGCATAGAACATAGCCAATTCACCTATTACCCACATGTTGCGGCCTTCGCTGAGGAGGGCCATGTTGTCGCCCTTCTTCACGCCCAATGCCTGAAGACCTGCTCCTAACTGGTAAACCTTCTCCTGTACCTGCTTGTAGGTGGTAGGCTCAAATACTTTGTTCGTTTTCTCCAGCAAGAATGTATTGTTGGGGAACTTGCGAACCGATTCTTCAAACAAATCTACTAAAGTCTTTTTCATAAGAATGTTTTTATAACGAAGTGAACTAATATCACCTCGACGGTTTAGTGATGCAAATATACACTTTACCCTTATTAATTGCAAAAAAATAGTAAAAAAAATGGTGTATTGAGTGTTTAAAGCAAGCAAATATAACACAATCTAATATATTTTGCGCATTCTGCGCTATTAAAACGAACAAAAACGAATGTGATTATTCCGTTTCAACACCTTATATAAAACAAGACACCCCGTAAGCGGGATGTCTTATTTTACTTTTACCAATGTAATAGTGGATGAATTTACTTACTTTAGTCCAACTTGAGCACAGCAAGGAAGGCTTTCTGTGGCACCTCGACATTACCAATCTGTTTCATGCGTTTCTTACCTTTCTTCTGCTTTTCAAGCAGCTTGCGTTTACGCGATACGTCACCGCCATAGCACTTGGCTGTTACATCCTTACGTACCTGCTTTACGGTTTCGCGAGCAATAATCTTCCCGCCTATGGCTGCTTGTATGGCTATATCGAACTGTTGACGCGGAATCAGCTCCTTGAGCTTCTCACACATACGACGTCCGAAATCATATGCATTATCGATGTGAGTAAGTGTAGAGAGTGCATCCACAGGTTCGCCATTGAGAAGAATGTCGAGCTTCACCAACTTCGAAGGTCGATAACCCGCTGGGTGATAGTCAAACGAAGCGTATCCCTTAGATATGCTCTTGAGTTTGTCATAAAAGTCTATCACAATCTCGCCCAAAGGCATCAAGTAGTGTATCTCGACACGATTGCCCGAGATATACTCTTGCTTGACCAGTTCACCACGCTTACCCAAACACAGGGTCATGATGGGACCAATATAATCCGTAGTCGTAATTACCGAAGCTTTGATGTAGGGCTCTTCGATATGATCAATGAGGGTAGCCTCTGGCATTCCACCAGGGTTGTGCACCTCAATACACTCACCATGCTTGTCATATACATTATATGATACGTTGGGGACGGTGGTAATGACGCTCATATCAAACTCACGGTCGAGACGCTCCTGCACAATTTCCATATGCAGCAGTCCGAGGAATCCACATCGGAAACCAAAGCCTAGAGCCAACGACGATTCAGGGAAGAAAGAGAGTGATGCATCATTGAGTTGGAGTTTCTCCAATGAAGAACGAAGGTCTTCATAATCCTCGGCATCGATAGGATACACACCAGCAAATACCATTGGCTTACTCTCTTCAAAACCCGCAATGGCCTCAGAGCATCCTCCCTTAACATGGGTGATGGTATCACCTACCTTTACTTCGGTTGAGGTCTTGATACCCGAGATAATGTAGCCTACGTTACCAGCCTTCAATTCCTTCTGTGGCACCATATCCATCTTGAGTACGCCTATCTCATCGGCATCGTACTCCTTACCCGTATTGAAGAACTTTACCATATCGCCCTGACGGATGGTACCATTCAGTATCTTGAAGTATGCAATAATACCACGGAACGAGTTGAATACAGAGTCAAAGATCAGGCACTGGAGCGGTGCATTCTCATCACCTTCAGGAGCAGGGATACGTTCGATCACGGCATTGAGGATATCCTCCACACCTTGTCCTGTCTTACCTGAAGCACGGATGATTTCTTCGCGCTTACATCCGAGCAGTTCGATGATTTCATCTTCTACCTTCTCGGGCTCAGCACTAGGCATATCGCACTTGTTGATAACAGGGATTATTTCCAAATCATTATCGATTGCCATGTACAGGTTTGAGATGGTCTGCGCCTGAACACCTTGCGAAGCGTCGACCACAAGCAAGGCACCCTCACAAGCAGCTATAGAACGCGACACCTCGTAGGAGAAGTCCACGTGTCCCGGAGTATCAATAAGATTGAGTACATACCTTTCACCGTTGTATGTATGTTCCATCTGTATCGCATGGCTCTTGATGGTAATACCTCGTTCCTTTTCAAGGTCCATATCATCAAGCATCTGTCCCTCGGTTACCTTAATGGTATTTGTATACTCAAGTAATCGGTCGGCCAATGTAGACTTGCCATGGTCGATATGCGCAATGATACAGAAATTTCTTATATGCTTCATATTATAATATGTGTACTTTTTGCAATAAAGTGCAAAGATAGTGCAAGCCGAGAGAAATGCCAAATTTTATTTGAGCATTTCCGAGGCGTAGCCTATCTTCTACGACGAAGTCGTTAAAATTAGTGCAAGGTGAGCGAAATATCAAATTTTATTTGAATATTTCCGAACCGCAGCCTAATTTCATAATCTCCAAGCTTCCAATTCGGCCAAAGCGCGGCGATAGTCGCGGTCGGCATTGAGGCTACGGTCAAGGTAATCGTAATAAAGTTCGATACCCTGCAGATATTCCAGCACCGATATGAAACCCTCGTCCATGGCACGAGCCAGCATCTCGCTATTGTTGGCCTCGTCGAGCGCACGACGATAAAGGTCGGCTGTGTGCTGGAGTCCTCTCACGCGTTCGTACCCTTCCATAAGCTGGCTCCGTAGTTGCAACTCCGCATCCGTCTCACGGGCTTCGGCTGCACTGAGTGCTGTGCGAGCTGAGCGTACACGATTCTTATTGGCCCAAAGAGGGAGGTTCATCCCCACGGTAAAGCCTTGCGAGCGCTCACCTGTGCGGTGACGCTCATTGATATAGGTTGCCGAGAGTGTAGGCAGATGCATCGTCTTGGATAGAGAGAGTTCGCTACGGCGCACATCACGTTCCTGGCGTACTATGGACATATCGGGGCTACGTTGCAAGGCCTCCTGATACCAAGAATCAAAATCACCTGTCAAGCCTACTGGCGCATACGCCTGCGCATCAAAGGCTATGGCGCGACCACCATTCAAATGTGACAAACGCGTCATCAGCACTCCACGCTCCATCTCTACACGTGCTTTCTCAGCCTCCAGTGCCGACATACTGAGCACTACATTATTATAGGAAAGGACATCGGTATCGCCACTATCGAGACGACGCTTCTCCACCTCGACTACTCGGCGGGCATGTCCCAAGCGACGGTCGAGCTCAGCTATAAGTGCATTATAATAGGTCATATCGATGCAAATCAACTCAGCCTCGAGCAGTATACCCATACGCTGCGCACGATACTCCTCATCGACCAGAAGGTTTTTCTGTATAGCTACTCCCTTGCGCTTGCCCAATACAGTAGACAAATCGACAGATTGCCCAATGGTAAACTCCGTCAGATTACCACTCTGCTCGGCACCCTCCCACATACGCTTCAGTCCCACCTCAGGGTCGGCAAGCGTAATGTCTGTACGATTATCCAACTTGCGTGCTTCAGCCTCTCTACGCAGAGCTATGAGAGTGGTATTGTTGGTGTCTATGGAGTCGAGGACCTCTGAAAATTGAGAATTGAAAGTAGACAATTGGCCATTATTTTCTTGTCCTCGAACACTCAATGCTGTGCTTATTGCCACAAGGGCGATGATGAATCTGTATTGCTTCATATATATAACTTTTGTATTGTCATACGGAGCGCAGTGAGGATCTCGCATCAAAACTTTGCCATCGACTCACAAGATGCTTCGCTTTGCTCGGAATGACAATTGATATTATCACTTTTTAGACTCCTTCTTCGCTATCAATATGTACATGATAGGTACGATAAATCCATTAAGGAGCGTAGATGTGGCAAGTCCACCGAGGATAACCTTTGCCATCGGACTTTGTATCTCGTTGCCAGGCAAATCACCTCCGAGAGCCAAGGGGATGAGCGCAAGGGCCGTAGTGAGCGCCGTCATCAATATGGGAGTAAGACGGTCGGCCGAACCGCGAAGCACACTTTCCACTACAGAGTAGCCCTCGGCATACAAGTCATTGTATCGCTCGATGAGTAGCATGCCATTACGTGTGGCAATACCAAAGAGTGAGATGAACCCAATGAGTGCAGGGATACTCAGCTCGCCACCCGTGAGCCACAGCACCAGCACACCACCAATAAGGGCCAAAGGCAGATTGACAAGGATGACCGCCGACTGTACGAGGCTACGGAACTGATTGTACAAGAGCATAAATATTACCATAATAGCAAACAGCGAGGCGATGAGAATGGTTCGCGAGGCATTCTCCTCATTTTCAAATTGGCCGCCATACTGTATGTGATAGTCCTCAGGGAGTTCAATCTGCTCCTCTACAATACGGCGCATATCTGTTACGACACCTCTAAGGTCGCGCCCTGCCACATTGGCCGATACCACCACTTTGCGCTCCACATTCTCACGGTTGATGGTATTGGGGCCTACCGAAGATACCACATCGGCAATCTGTCCCAAAGGCACCTTCGTGTCGCCAGCATCTACAATCAAGCGGCGTATATCCTCTGCTGTAGCACGACTATCGTCGCCCACTTTGAGGGTAAGATCAAATACGCGACGACCCTCATAGACTTGTGATACAGGTTCGCCGGCAAGCAATACATTGACCATATCAGCAAACTCAGGCATAGTGACTCCATACTTGGCCATCACATCGCGCTTGGGCACAATCTTCAGTTGCGGGCGCTCTACCTGCTGCTCTACATTAAGGTCAGCAATACCCTCTACATTTTCTACAACTGCCTTGACGCGGTTGCCTATACGATACATTTCGTTGAGATCAGTACCGAATATCTTTACAGCAATGCTGGCACGAGTACCCGAGAGCATAGCATCAATGCGGTGGCTGATGGGAGCTCCAACCTCAACGTTTACACCTGGCAACGTGCCTAATTTTTCGCGAACCTCAGCGATAAGTTCATCTTTAGAGCGGTCAGACAACTCGAACGGTGCTTCTATTTCCGATACATTTACGCCCAAAGCGTGCTCATCCAACTCGGCACGACCAGTCTTACGGCCCACGGTCTGTATCTCGGGAATGGTGAGAAGCAGTTCCTCGGCACGACGACCTATCTTGTCAGACTCCTCCAATGATATACCTGGTAACGTAGCCACATTGATGGTAAACGAGCCCTCATTGAACGGTGGAAGGAACGAACGTCCCAATCCAAAGAAAGCAACCAACGCAACAACAAGTATGGCTATAGTGCTGCCCAAGACTGGCCAACGATGGCAGAGAGTCCACGATAGCAGACGAGTATACCCTTTCTTTAGCCAGCGAGTCACGAAGGGCTCCTTATCAGAGCGATCGGAGTTAACGGATGATTCTATATTCTTCGCACCTAAAAGATAGCTACACAACACCGGAGTGAGCGTCAGTGCCACCAAAGTGGAAGCACACAAAGCGACAATAAAGGCTATGCCAAGGGGAGCCAACATACGTCCCTCCATACCAGTAAGGAAAAAGAGTGGCACGAAACTTGCGATGATAATCAACGTAGAATTGAGGATAGGCATACGCACCTCTTTGGAAGCATCATAAATGACCGTAAGCACAGGACGACGCTGAGCTATAGGCAAGGCGCGATTTTCACGAAGACGTTTATATACATTCTCCACATCCACAATGGCATCATCAACGAGCGAACCGATTGCAATAGCTAGTCCGCCGAGGCTCATCGTATTGATGGTCAGTCCAAAGGCATTGAGCGTAAGAATAGCTGCTACAAAAGCCAATGGAATGGTCACGAGCGATATCAATGTGGTGCGCACATTCATCAAGAACACGAAGAGAACGATGACGACAAAGATAGCTCCCTCAATGAGAGAACGCTTCACATTGTCAATCGAACTATTGATGAATCGTTCCTGACGATACACGTCGGTAGTGACCTTCACATCTGCAGGAAGCTCTCGTTTCAAATCCTCGAGTGTTGCATCTAACTTCTTAGTTAGCTCTAGCGTACTCGTGTTAGGTTGTTTTGTGACAGTTAGGATTACCGCAGGCTCGGTGCGGAGCGATGCCATACCAAATTTAGGGCGCTGATCGCCCACCTTTACGTCTGCTATATGATGCAGCAAAAGAGGCGAATCCCCTACCCGCTTCACGACCGTGCGTCCTATCTCATCTACATCGTTGGTAGAGAGCATTCCGCGAATGATGTACTCGTTTCCATATTCATAAAGAGTGCCACCCGTAGCATTTTGGTTCATCCCCGAAACAACCTCCATGACTTCACCTAACGACACATCGTAGTGCATCATTTTCTCCGGATTGAGTAGTATCTGATACTCTTTTACCTCTCCACCGAGCACAGCTACCTGAGCCACTCCTCCTGTAGCGAGTAATCGCGGACGGATGGTCCAATCGGCCAAAGTACGGAGGTCCTGGAGAGAAGTGTTTTCTAATTGAGAATTTACAATTGAGAATTGAGAATTATTGCCATCCGGATGGCTCTCGTGTTCTTCGTGAGTTCCTGTACTATTAATTTTCAATTTTCCATTTTCAATTTTCAATTTATCATCCACGGTCAGTCCCACAAACAGCACCTCACCAAGAATTGAAGACTGCGGTCCCAACGTGGGAGTACCCACATTCTGAGGCAGTGCATCCATTACAGTGGCAATCTTTTCCGACACGATCTGACGTGCCCGATAGATATCGGTACCCCAATCAAATTCGACCCATACGATAGAGAATCCTGTAGTGGATGACGAACGTACGCGACGCACATCGGTAGCACCATTCACAGCAGTTTCAATGGGGAATGTCACCAGTCGCTCCACCTCTTCGGGTGCCATACCCTTAGCCTCGGTCATCACCGTCACAGTAGGAGCATTGAGATCTGGGAATACATCCACATCCATCGTCGTGGCTGTATATACACCCGCCACCATAAGCAACACCGATAGCACAAGTATGAGCAGACGGTTGTTGAGCGAAAAACGTATAATCTTATTTAACATAAATGAGAACTCTCCCCAACCCCCTCCCTCTATGGAGGAACTTTACAAGCATCGCGGGGAGTTATATTCTAAAAGGTTTATACTAATATTGATTTCGATTAAGTATTGCGATAACCATCCCTAGAAGGAATATGAGATGGGACTAATGAGAGTGTCCGTGAGGTATCGCCGTTGAGACCGAAGCCAGTTTCACTTGATAAGCGCCTTGAGTCACCACACGCTCACCACCATGCAAACCATGCAGTATCTCCACACGCTCACCATCACGACGGCCAAGTGTAACACCACGCTTCTCGTACTCCTCCTCGCATAGTTGTACATATATATAATATAGACCCTGCTCCTCAGTAACAGCACTTATAGGGATTGCTATCACACCCTCCTCTGGTGAAGTGAGAAGATAAACATCAGCATACGAACCTGCAATGATGTCACCCACATTGTCAAATTCAAAGGTTACCGGAATATAGTGAGAAGATTCGTCGGCAGCTGCCTTACCATAAGCTATGAGACGCCCATTCAAGTCTGTAGTCTTGTACAAACGATCGGTATATGCCGGACGGAAATTGGCAGCGTTCACCTTGGGAAGTAATGCATAGTCGCGTTCGCTCACCTCAGCTTTCAACTGCAAACGGCGAGTCTGTGTAATCACCGCCACAGGCTGCCCCACTTCTACATAGGCGCCATTGGGCACGAGCAGTTGCTTCAAGTATCCACTCATAGGCGACGTGAGCGATGCCCCCTTCTCTGTCATCCCCTGAGCTTGTCCCTCGTACGTTGTCTTGGCAGTCTCGTAGCGTAGGCGTATCTGTTCATACTCCTTAGCTGATACGATCTTGTCGTCTACCAAGCGCTGTGCACGTTCATACTCAGCCAAAGCTGTTTCATAAGCCAACTTGGCCTTGAGCAATGGGTCACCATCCTGTAACTTCTTGGCTGATATGCCTGCCAAGGCCTTGCCAGTAGCTACTGCCACACCTTCAGTTATCGAAGGATCAGCATAGAAAAGCACACCGGCTGATGTAGCTACGACAACAGTCTCTCCTCCCTTCGGGGCCTGTATGTGTCCAGCTGTTTTAATCACACCACTGAAAGGAGCCTTGACTACAGTTTCTACCTTAAGCCCTGCAGCTATTGCTTGTTGCTTGGTAAAAGCAATACCCTCGCCATGAGAATGGGCATCATGAGCGTGACCATGCTCATCATGGCTATGTTCGCCATGAGAATGGGCATCATGAGTGTGACTATGCTCATCATGACTATGTTCGTCATGAGAATGGGCATCATGAGTGTGACTATGCTCATCATGACTATGTTCGTCATGAGAATGGCCTTCGTGAGCATGATGCTCTTCGGTATGTGAATGATGCTCTTGAGCATGTTCATGAGCATGACCTCCATGCTTGGCGCCACATGCTGCGAATATAAGAGCTGCACATATGCAAGCGACAGTCTGAATTTTTCTTTTCATATCAATAGTTTGTGTTATACCTATTTATTCTATATTTTTGGCAAAGATACAACTTCATTCTTGCAACTGAGTTGCAAATACGAAATAATCAAGATAAAACACCAATAATTATGGCATATTATATCGGTACATTATGTCTAGGATTTAACATTTCGTTCGGCATGCACTCATTTTAATACTTAAGTAGCAGAAGATACACTGCAATAAGATGACTATGTCACACTCCTCGAGGAACCTAAAGGTTCCTTCGTCGCAACCGACGCTTTTCGCGTCGGAGGGAAAAAAAAATAAATGAATTTATTTTGTTCTCCTCTCAGCTTGTTGTATCTTTGCCAAATATTAAACAAATTGGAATTTTATGGTCGAACAGACAACGAGTGAAAATACTGAGAAAAAGAGTCTGAGCTTCATTGAGCAGATAGTAGTAAATGATCTTGCAGAGGGTAAGAATGGAGGAAAAGTACAGACCCGCTTCCCGCCCGAACCTAATGGTTATCTCCACATCGGACACGCTAAGGCTATATGCCTCGACTTTGGTATGGCACAAAAGTATAACGGTGTGTGCAACCTGCGTTTCGACGACACCAACCCCACCAAGGAGGATGTGGAGTATGTAGAAGCTATCAAGGAGGATATCAAGTGGCTCGGCTTCGAGTGGGGCAACGAGTACTATGCTTCAGACTACTTCCAGCAGTTGTGGGACTTTGCCATCGACCTCATCAAGGAGGGTAAGGCCTACATCGATGAGCAGAGCGCCGAGGAGATTGCTGCACAGAAGGGTACCACCACACAACCGGGTATCGAGAGCCCTTACCGTAATCGCCCCATAGAGGAGAGCCTCGAACTCTTCGAGAAGATGAACCGTGGCGAGATTGAGGAGGGACGCATGGTGCTCCGCGCCAAGATTGACATGGCTGCACCCAACATGCACTTCCGCGACCCCATCATCTATCGCGT
>JAFOYZ010000110.1 GCA_017424485.1 Bacteroidaceae bacterium | reverse complement strand
GGTCTGCAAAGTAAATATTTTTTTCTGGATATTTCAAATATAAACTGCGAATAATTTCAAGAGCACGCGAATATTTGTGCTGTTTGATATAAATCTTGGCTAAAGTCTCTGTAAAATAGCTTTCATCAAGCGATTCTTCATCTGTGTGCACATCCTTCGTTGTTTCGTCTTGTGCGTCATTCTCCGGTGTGTTCGTGTCAGTTGTTAGAGAGGGTATATCTTCCTTCTTGCCGTCGTTTTTCTTTAGTTCGTTCAATACGAGGGTGATGCTGTCTGTTTCAGAAAGAGCACCTGGAGTGTCGGCATGTAGCTCTTGGCTTGTGGCGGAGATGGTGTCTTCGTCGTTGAGTAGGAAACGCGATGCATAATCACCAATGGCGTCAGGTACAATGGGCAGTTCGGCATGTTCGTCGGGTAGTGTGCCGAGGAATGCATCTATAAGGCTCAATGTTCGGTCTATGCCAGGATTCTCATCTACGGGCTTGTCTTCAATCGTCACCTTGTCTGTATATCCCTCGATAAGTCTTTGTAAAGCGCGGCGGTCGGTGATGTAAAGGACCGAACGGCGGAGTTCTGTACCGAAGTCCGCCTCGTGCAGCAAGTAGAGGTTGTTGAGTAGAAGCAGACGGGCCGTTTGGAAATAGGGATACCGTGCTACGATATTTCTCAACTCATATAGCGTATCGCGGTTGAGCCTTTCGGGGTGATTGATTAATGCTCCTAAAACCATATTACCAGTTTGCTACAGTAGCGTTGAATATCTGTTCTACAATTTCGTCAATAATCTGTGTCACCAGCTCTTCCTGTACATCGTTGAGCTGCTGTGATGCGTCGAATTCTCTGCTGGCAGAGAACTGGCGCTCAAAATCTTCGGCATGATTCTTGGTGTTCTCAAACTTTACGCTTACGGTCATCTTGAGCTGCATCATTGAAGAATAGCCGTCTGAGGATATTGATTTGTTGACTTGGTCGTATGAGCGTATTTCGCCAGAAAGTAACAGATCGCCTCCGCGATTTACCTGCTGCAGCTTGGTTTGGTTTACATAGATGTCGCTCAGCGCTGTGTTGAACATGCTTTCCATCGGACCCCATTGATAGAGCGCCCGGTTAGGGAAATTGTCAATGGTGATGGTCTTGATGATATCATAGTTGATAGATGCTCCATTGAACTTGTATGATATGGTGCATCCGGTCAGTATGATGAGTATGACCAATGATATTCCTTTGTATAGTTGGGTGAGTCTCATTTTTATCAATAGTTTTCCAGATTGTATTCTTTGATCTTACGGTATAGCGTACGTTCAGAGATCTTGAGCTCCTGTGCGGCAATCTTGCGTTTTCCTCTGCTGCGTATCAAGGCTCGGCGTATCAGCTCCTTCTCGGCATCCTCTATCGATACAGCTTCTTCTACATACTCTTCTGTATCTTGATATTCTATATCGTCGTTCTTCTGTTCGGTCATTGGACTTATTGATATAGTAGCAGGAACATCTCCATATGGTGTAGAAATGAGGGAGGGCTGGCTTACTGGTTGCTGGTGTCTGGGTATGTCGCCACCCATCAGGGCGCTGACTTGCTGCTTTAGTTCGGTTATGTCTTTCCTCATGTCGAAGAGCACCTGGTATAGTATGTCGCGCTCGCTTTCGAAGGTCTTCCCTTGCTGAACCTTGTTGGAGGATAGTATCGGCAGGTTAGGTTTTATCTCGGGTAGATATTCTCTGAGCATCTCTTCTGTAATCTCACGTTGCTTGGATAGAAAAGAGATTTGTTCCGTGATATTTTTGAGTTGTCGTATATTTCCAGGCCATGGATAGGCTGATAGAAGGCGTTTGGCGCTATCAGTCAACTGCAATGGCGGTATGGTGTAACGTTCGGCTGTGTCTGAGGCAAACTTACGGAAGAGCAGGGGGATATCGGCGGGACGCTCGCGTAATGCCGGTATCTTGATGACGATTGTGTTGAGACGATAGTAGAGGTCCTCGCGGAATTTACCTTGAGCTATTGCGTCCATTAGGTTTACGTTGGTGGCTGCCACTACGCGGACATTGGTCTTTTCTACTCTCGATGATCCCACCTTGATGTATTCCTTCGCTTCCAATACGCGGAGTAGACGAGCCTGGGTGGAAAGGGGCAGTTCGCCTATCTCGTCCAAGAAGATAGTGCCATTGTTGGCTTCGGCAAAATAGCCGTTTCGCTCTTCGATGGCGCCTGTAAACGCTCCTTTGACATGGCCAAAGAGTTCTGAGTCTATGGTGCCTTCCGGTATGGCTCCACAGTTTACAGCGATGTATTTATTATGTTTTCTAGCACTGTTCTGGTGAATTATCTGGGGGAAAAACTCTTTACCCACACCGCTCTCACCTGTCACTAATACGGTGACATCAGCAGGAGCTACCTGCATGGCTATTTCAATGGCGCGGTTCAGTTCATCTGAATTGCCAATAATTCCGAACCGTAGCTTTACTTTCTGGATTTCCTTGCTATCCATAATTCAATGCATAACGTTTTAAGCCAACAAAGATACAACAAATCCGAGAATTTACGAAACACAATCCCGTCTTTTGTCAAGCCAGAGGGTGCTCTTCCTAAAAGAAACGGTTAGGTTGTAGGGTTATACGATATGTGTCACCTCGGCAAGGTGCTCTATTGTATTATGGGCACAGGGCGTCTCAATGAGTTCGTCTGAAGCATTCCACCCTTCTCCTTTTAACCATGCGGTATGGCAGCCGAGGCTGTGTGCAGGGATGATGTCTTTGCTGTACGAATCACCTACGACAAGCACCTCATTGGGTGATAGGGCAAGTGCGGCGATGCCGAGTGCAAAGATTTGGGGATCGGGCTTGCGTATTCCTACTACAGCTGACTCTATCACCTCTGTGAAATACTCGCCGATGCCATAGCCTCGTAGGACGGCATGGATATTCCCGTAGAAGTTTGACACTAATACCAATGGATAGCTTGTAGCTAGTGTATCAAGAATCTTACGTGTCTCTTCCATGTTGGAGCGTACTATCGCATCACAGGCCGTTGCTATTTGGGGAACGGCATCTGCGAGATGCTGTTTGTAGGTGCTGTCCTTGTAGCAATTATCCGTTAGTCGTTGTACTTGTATACCCACTTTCTTGTGCAGCATGGTGAGGAAGTCATCCGTAGGTTCTATCACGTGATGCGTTGCAAGATAACGTTCACCATAGACATAGGCATCGCGCAATTGTTCCTCTGTGATCAAGGGCAAGCACTTGTTGTATACTTTACGGAAAATGTGAAACCAATGCGTCCCATTCGTGTCGAGTGTGCCGCCATAGTCAAAAATAATCCCCTTGATATGTTTCATTCTCTATTAGTTGTTATTTGTTGTCCGTTGACTTTAATTAATATAAGTCCGATAATCGTCCAGCAGAATTCGCGAAGTCGGCACAGTAATCCTGTAAAAAGACCATATCCGGCTGTTAGGTGCAATCGCTCCGACACCAAGGCTATGCTACCTTCACGTGCCCCGATTTGCATGGGCATAAAGAACATCAGGTTGCTGAACAATGAAGAGAAAGCCATGATGAGTATGCTGTCTATAATAGTCACTTCGGGTGTGAGTATGCGCATCAATACGTATATTTCAAGGCTGCTGACGATTCGTGCCAAGAGCTCTAATCCTAATGAAAGGTAGAATGTGCGTTTGTGTTGGGCATGTAGCTCGGCTATTTGCGCATCGATACGTTGGAGCACCTCAGTGTTTTGTTCCAAAAAGTGGCGCGACCAATGATTTACATAGGGGATGTGCGATAAAATGCGAAATATTTTTACAACCAGGCCATTGCGATAACCCTTCATGAAAAAGTAGATGACAAGTAGGCTTAATCCAGCTATAATACCCATCAAGATGCCTGTACCCAAGTTTGTAGGATAGAATATGACGAACAGCACTACTCCCAATAGCCAAAACCAGAAATGGGAGAATATATGCATCATTGAGTATAGGATTACTGATGATGTAGCCTTGGCACGTCCTATATATGGACTCAGTTCCATGACACGGTATGGCTCTCCTCCTAGCAGGCCGAGTGGGGTTACATAGTTGAGTACATAACCAGAAATGGTGAGTCTATAGATATACCTAAAAGGAATGTGTGTTTGGACCCTGTCGTTGATGATGAGATTCCATGAGGCTGCATTCATCAGATATATAACTGCCCATAATGCAATGTTGAAAGGTAACCAATATCCTGCCTTGCGTACATTTTGCCATATCTCGCTCCATGACATGTCAAGAGAGAATAGCATTATTCCCAGCAGGAGGATACCTGCTACAAAGAATAGGTTACGATATTTGGCTTTCATGCGTTATGTATTCTTTTTTTTGTAAAAGTACTTGTTTTATTTGAGGCTTGCAAGTTTCATTTTGATATTTTGGCATAGAGTACCGAGTATCCCTCATCTTGAGAATAAGAAAGAAAAATGTCATTTGGATGCTGATATAGGACTGAAAAATATCAAAACGTATAGAAGAAATGTGGAAAATATGTAAATTTGCAACCAATAATGAATTTTGAAGAACAATATTATGATTTGGAATCCTAATAAGGAATGTATGCGCCGCGACGAGATGCATGCGTTGCAGAGTAAGCGGCTGCAAAAATTGGTGACGTATGTGTATCACAACGTGCCCTTCTATCGCAATAAGATGCAGGCAATGGATCTGTCGCCCGAAGACATACGTTCTATTGATGATATTGTGAAGCTGCCTTTTACTACGAAGCAGGACTTGCGCGACAACTATCCCTATGGCTTGCAAGCGGCTCCGGCATCGGAGATTGTGCGTGTGCATGCTTCGTCAGGGACAACGGGTAATCCTACGATTGTGGGGTATACACGTAAGGACCTTGCTGTATGGGCCGAGGTGATGGCTCGCTCGCTCACTGCATTCGGGGTGACTCGCGATGATACCTTCTCGGTGGCTTACGGATATGGATTGTTTACGGGTGGTCTGGGTGCTCACTATGGTGTAGAGAATCTGGGTGCTACGGTGATACCCACCTCGACGGGCAACACGGAGAAGCATATCCGACTCATTCGTGACTTGAAGATAAGCGGTATTGCTTGTACACCCTCGTATGCCCTCTACCTGGCCGAGACGCTGGAGAAGATGGGGCTTACGAAGGAGGATATCGGATTGCGCATCGGAGCCTTCGGTGCTGAGCCTTGGACCGAAAATATGCGTAAGGAGATTGAGGAACGTCTCGGACTGAAGGGATATAATATCTACGGGCTGAGCGAGATTATGGGCCCTGGCGTGTCGTATGAGTGTAGCGAGCAGAATGGTTCGCACATCTGTGAGGATCATTTCTATCCCGAGATTATCAATCCCGACACCTTGGAGCAGCTGCCTCGCGGACAGCAGGGCGAACTGGTGTTTACCACGCTCACCAAAGAGGGTATGCCATTGTTGCGCTATCGTACCAAGGACCTCTGCACCTTGGTGGAGGGCGAGTGTGCTTGTGGACGTACGGCTGTGCGCATGGGACGTATCATGGGACGCAGCGACGATATGCTCATCATACGTGGTATCAATGTATTCCCCTCTCAGGTCGAGAGCGTAATACTCGAAATGCCCGAGTTCGAACCCCAATACATGCTTGTGGTGGACCGTGCTGGTAATCTCGATACGTTGCAAGTGCAGGTTGAGGTGCGTCGCGACTTCTTTAGCGATGATATAGGTCGTATGCTGGGTATGAAAAAGAAACTTTCCGATAAGCTCAAGAGCGTGCTCTCAATCAGCGCTGACGTGAAGCTGATGGAGCCAGGCAGCATCGAGCGCAGCCAAGGCAAGGGCAAGCATGTGATAGATAACCGTATGTTGAAGTAATATTAATATGTTATAGTATGACAATCAAGCAAGTATCGGTCTTCCTTGAGAATAAGACAGGAAGAATCAACGAGGTGACAAAGATCCTGAGTCGTCACGATATTAATATGCATGCGTTCAGTATGGCCGAGACGCCAGACTTTGGTATATTACGCCTCATCGTATCTGATGTGGAAAAGGCTGTAGAGATACTTCGTAATGCAGACTTTGCAGTGATGCTGACCGATGTGATTCATCTTCACTGTCCTAATAAGGCCGGAGCACTGGGAGAGATATTGGAACGTCTGGCTACGGAAGATGTCGCTATAGAGTATATGTATGCCTTTGCCGAAGGCGATATGGCCAATATCGTGGTGCGCCCCACAGATATAGCGCGTTGCGAGAAAGCTTTGGACGAATTAAGCGAGTGATGATGCTACATTTTGAGCATAGGTATAAATAGTAGAAGGGCACCCCAGGGTGCCCTTCTACTATTATTATACTACTGCGTACTCTTTACTTTACAATCCATTCGAATACACCAGCTGAGAGGCGGCGGTTCATGGTCACTTCCAGCTTGAGGGCTGTAGTCTTCACCGGCTTGAAGTTAACGGTGCAAGGCTCACCTTTAGCAACAGGATATCCGTCGGCATTCTCTACAGGCTGCCATTCACCATTGGCATCCTTGTAGTAGATCTTCCAGCTGTCGGGGATACGGCATCCGCCCCAGGGCTGGTCGTCGAACCAGTATACGGTACAGCTCTGTACGTCAGCTGCCTCGGGGAAGGTGTAAGAGATCCACTCTGTAGAGCCGTTCTTGGGCCACCAGTGCGTGTAGGGCATTGAACGGTCGTTACCATCTTTCGGTACGAGGCGGTCTGCTATACTCTGCAGGGCAGGGATACGCATGGATGAGTTGATCTTACTCTGTGAGGCCAATGTTGCGGGGGCTGCGGGGTTAGTAGCCTTGAGGTCTTGAGGAATCCATACCTTCATGTCGCCATTGCCACGATGACACCAAGCATAGTAGGGGATAAGGGTGAGCTTCACCTCTTGGGTAGTGAGCTTGCCCTGCTTGTCGAAGGCCAGTGTCTGAGCGTCGGTGGTGAGGGTAGTAATCTGTTGTGTCTTGTAGGTGCTGAGCTTAGCCTTGCTTGCTTCGGGGATGAAAGCATCGAGACCACGCTGCTCAAGTGCGAACTCGGGATTCTGGTTGATGAGCACGCTCTTGATGTCGAACTTGTTGTCGGGCCACTCGGCGCAGTATACGATCGGGCCACGCTCGATACTTACCATGCCGCGGTCGGCCTCTACCTTCTCGCTAGCGCGTACGGTACGGGGCTCCATGTCGAAGTGGATGCTTACCTCGTCGCCCTTCTTCCACTTACGGGGGATGGTGAAGTAACCATCTTCTGTCACTGTACCTTCAGACTCTACACCATTAACCTTAATGCTGTAGCCAAGGCGCTTGTTGTCGCTGTAGCTATAGAGTTCACCAGGGAGCGGACGGCTCTTGAGCCAACCGGGGATACGGATCTTAAGGTCAAACTGTCCGCAGCTGTTGCGGTCTACCTTGATGTTGATGTCGCCACAGTAGGGATAGCCTGTTGTCTGTGTGAGGGCTACCTTCTTGCCAGCCACGTTGAGGTTTGAAGTGTTGCTGAGGAAGAGGTTTACGTATACCGAACGATCTTTCACTGCATATACATAGCCAGGAAGTGAGGGCACGAAACGGCTGATGTTTGAGGGGCAGCAAGCGCAACCAAACCATGCCTGGCGCTGGTGTTGGCCCATTGACTCCAAGGGGTTGGGGTAGAAGAACTTACCACCATCAAGGCTCACACCGCTGATGAGGCCGTTGTAGAGTGAACGCTCCAGTACATCGTAGTACTTAGACTCGCCATGAAGGAGGAACAAGCGATGGTTTACATATACGTTACCGATGGCTGCACAGGTCTCACAGTAGGCGCTCATGTTGGGGAGGTAGTAGTTGGGGCCGAAAGCCTCGCCCGATGCTGTAGCACCGATACCACCAGTGATGTAGAGCTTCTTGTTCACGATGTTGTCCCAGATGGCATCGATAGCATTGATGTATGCAGAGTCGCCAGTGAGAGCTGCTACATCGGCCATACCTGCATACATATAGGTTGCACGTACGGCGTGGCCTACAGCCTCGTCTTGCTCTACTACGGGCATGTGGCTCTGTGAGTACTCAGTCTTGATGGTAGTCTTGCCACGATAGTCGAGGAAGAACTTAGCCTGGTCAAGGTACTTGCGGTCACCTGTTACCAGGTAAAGACGGCAGAGCGCCATTTCGGCAATCTGGTGACCGGGCACTACGCATGCCTGTCCGGGCTTGTCGCCCACCTCGCGGATTACGCAGTCGGCATAGCGGATGGCGATGTCAAGGAACTTACGTGAACCTGTAGCCTGATAGTGTGCTACGGCACCCTCTACCATGTGGCCGAGGTTGTAAAACTCGTGGCTGAGGTCTTCTACCTTGCTCCAGCGTGTGTCGCCAGCCCAGTGGTGAGGATCGCCAGGGTTCTGTGTACGGGCAGTGTAGAGGTAACCGTCGGGCTCCTGAGCCGATGCGATAACGTTCAATACACTGTCGATGTAGAGCTTGAGCTTCTTGTCAGGATAGGTCTGCAAGATGTAGCTGGCACCCTCGATGGTCTTGTAGGGGTCAGTGTCGTCGAAAGAGTAGCCTACGCCGTTTACCTTGAACACCTTTGAGGGGTCTTTCATGTGCTCGGCGGCATTCGAGAAGTTGGTGTAGCGACCTTCGCTCTCACACTTGCTGAATGCCAAGGGGATGGTAACTTCACGACTGGCCTCGAGGCGTTGGCCCCAGAAGCTGTTGCTCTCAACCTTTACCGATGTAAAGGGGACTGGAGTGATAGGATAACCACTCGACTGGTCCTTCTTCTGTGCGCTGGCCGGCAGGATGATGGCGGCTGTAAGCGCGGTAAGAATGATTTTCTTCATGTTGTTAGTTATTAATATGGTTAATGATTTGTTTATTTCTCCCAAAGATTGAATTCGTCAAACGATACCCATGACTTGTTGTCGGTATAGGTCGTCTGATAGAGACCTACCTTCAACTTCTTGCCATGGAGTTGGGGGGCCTGGATGGGTGAGCCGGGCATGTCGGTCCAACTCTTACCGTCCTTGCTTGTGCGGATGGTGAAGGTGTCGCCTGTGCGCTCAATCTGCAGGTAGGGGTCGTAGTCCCATCCGTTGCCACGGGGGTATTGTGGGCGGCTATAGCCACGCACATGAGTGAGCATATTACCGCAGTTGTAGCTGGGGAATGCTCCTACGTGGATAATCTCCTGTCCACGCATGCCCGAGTCGTCGAGCACGATGATGCCGCCTTCGTTGTAGGCAGGGGTACGGTGTGTCTCCTGTCCGTCGAGGGCTACCACCTTAGCCTGCATGAGGAAGTCGCCTTCCACCTCTTTATATAGGATGGTACCGTTGTCTTCCTTACGGGTGTTGAGGTTGGCATGCGATGACGTAAGGGTGATAACTCCGTTAGCGGCTGTGGCGCTCATTTCATATTGCGGGTCGCTGTTGATGAGTGCGCCATCCCAGCCCTTCAAGTCGGTAGTGTAGTCAGTAGGCTCGTCGGCTTGGTCGCCAAAGTGCTTGAACATGTCTGCACTGATGGTGATATCCGCAGTGAGAATGCTTGAGTATTCTCCGCTATCGTCGGTCACCTGTACGGAACACTTCTGGTTGGGCTTGCCGTCGGTGGCTAAGATAAGCGATGAAAGGTTGGCTGCTGTGATGTTCTCCCAGTTGATGGTGGGTACGGAGGTGTCGGCAGCTTTTGATTTCTTGGACTTCTTGGCGGGCTCGAAGCTCGTTACTGCATACTTGTAGTTGAGTAGTCCCGATTCGATGCGCTCTCCATTGCCATCGACAACAGTGATGCTGAGCAGGCTGGGCGAGAGGCTGCGTACTTGCAGGCTAAGCGCTCCGTCGAATGTAATCTTATCGTTTGTGCTTGAAGGTGCCTCATAGGCAGCCTTCACGTCGGCTTCGGTGAAACTCTTGTCGAAGAACTGCAATGAGTGCAGGTATCCGCTAAACTTGTTGCCTCCGTCCATGGATGCACCCAGAGTGATGCGGCCCTCGGGGCGTATCATGAGGAACATGTTCTTTTCGATAATCTGTTTACCGTTGAGGTATACGCGTTCGTTGTATCCATCAAAGGTCACTACCCAATGTTGCCATTCGCCTTCGCCGTTGAGGCACTCTCTCGGAGCACCGGAGTTCTCGAACGATGCATTGTGCGCAACCAGTCCGTTGCTGCGGTCGCGGCCTTGGCGGAACTCAATGGTGGCGAGGTCGTTGCGGCGTTCGGTAAACTCGGCCACGGTCTCTATATTGCCCACTTGTGGGTTGAGTGTCCATGCGGTGATGGTGTAGGGTGCATTGTAGGTCATGGTCTTGGGCAGGCTGAAACTGCTCTGGAGTGACTGCTGTCCGTTGAAGTAGAAGGCATACTTGCCCTTCTTGACCTCAACCACGATGTTCTTGTCGCCGCTGAAGGTGCCGCCCGGACGGTTCTTGATCTCCTTGAGGCTGATGGCCTTGCCCATAGCGTAGTCGTCGGCATTGATATCTACAATCTTATTGCCCTTCTCGGCAGTCTTTCTATGCTCTATAGGCTCTATGTCTTTCTGGTGTATCCATGGATAGCCAGCGAGTAGTGCCTCTTCGTCGATAGCTACCTCGGGCAACAGATTCTTGGGGTTCTTACGCTTGGTGGCTTTGTATACCTTTACGTTCCAGATGGCAGGGAAGTGTCCGTTCTTCTGGGTATCAGTTACGGTAATGCGTATGTAACGTGCTTCGCATTCTCCCTCATCTATCATGGGCGAGCCCTGCTGTGTGTTCTGTGTCTTGTCGGCATAGAGCACCCAGTTGGTGCCATCCATAGAGGTCTCTATCTTATACTGATAGAAGAAGGTGGTGTACTCAAACTGTGTCCATACTTGGTTGAACTTCTTCGCTTCGCCTAGGTCAATGGTGATCCACTCGTCGCCGTGACAGTTCTTTGCACGCCAGAGGGTGGCGTTGTTGTCGTCGGTAGCATATTCGGGTTTGAACCACTCATCGTAATAGGATGAGGCTGTCACCTTAGCACCATAAGCCAGGTTTTCTATATAGTTCTTCTTGGCTTGCTTCTGGAACGATTCGGGGATAAGGCCTTCGTGTGTGGGCTTTACCTTTAAGATGTTACCCTCAGCATCAAACTCCATCTTGTCGATACATATCTGACGGTGGAATCCATGGATGGAGTGGGGGTTGTTGTGGCGGTGGTATACGATGTAGTAGTCGTCGCCATCGATGAGTACCGAGTGGTGGCCGGGGCCATGGATAGTGCCATCGGCATTGGTCTCGAGGATGCAACCCTTATATTCATAGGGACCCATGGGACCCTCCTTGCTGATGGCATACTGAACACGGTAGGTATGGTCGTGGCATGAGCCCGACGAATAGGTGAAGTAGTAGATTCCATCCTTCTTGAATACGAAGGGTGCTTCGAAGAAGTCCTTAATCTCGGTATTGAGGATGAGCTTCTTGTCTGTGAAGGATTTGCCGTCGGCAGCGAGCTTAGCCACACCGCAGCCGAAGTTCTCGTAGATGCCCCATGTGCCGAAGTAGAGATACTCTGAACCATCATCATCGACAAACAGCTGTGGGTCGAGGGTGATTGCATTGTGTACGAAGCGGTCTTGCACGAGCACCGCATCGGGTGCGCCGAGGCGGTTGGTCCACGGCCCCGTAGGACTGTCACTTTCGCCTACAT
>JAFOYZ010000109.1 GCA_017424485.1 Bacteroidaceae bacterium | reverse complement strand
GGGTGCAAAGGTAGTGCAAATCGAACGAAATACCAAATTTATTTGAGAATTTCTGAGATGCAGCCTACCTTCAAGCTGCGAAGCAGATTAAAATTAGTGCAAGTTGAGCGAAAAACCAAATTTTCATTTGTTTTTTTGATCTCAGCCTCTTCGGTTACTGCACCGCAGAAAGTTCTTTCACCATCTCTTCCACCCCAGGCCATCCTACGATGGCTTTAACGAATTTACCTTCGCGGTCGTAAATAAGGTAATGGGGTATGGCATTTTTGTAGCCGGGGATTTGCATGGCTTGCATCTTCTCCTGGGGCACGATGTAGTGCACACCTTCGTGCTGCTCGATGTATTTTATCCACTCCTTGGTGTCGCTGCTGGTGTTGGTGATGTATACGAAGTCCACTCCCTTTTCTTTCAGGCTCTCCTTCGCACTCTTCATCTCTTCCATGCCCATGCGGCAGGGACCACACCACGTAGCCCAGAAGTCAACGAAGACGATGCGCCCCTTGTGCTCTTCCACGATTTTCGGCAACCACTCGTACGGCTCACCTTCGGGCAGATCTTTCCGTGTGCCTGAAAGTTCCTTTCTCAACTCCTCTTGCGCCTCGCGAATCTGTACCTGAAACTCCGGCGACAAGGCGTTCAGCGCACTTTCACTTACCGGCTGATAGGCCTTCACGCTGTCCATCACCGTCTTGGCCTCGTCCAGTTCTGTGAACCAGCGTCCCAAGGGCGAATCTTCCAATCCGTTGGCTTGGATATACTCTCTTCCTTGATCAAACAGATTGTTCATGCAGGCAAGGAAACCGAGCGTGCTGCGGTAGTAAGTCAATTCTGCAGCATGAGGGTCCTTGAAGGTCATTTGCTCTTCGTACATTGCCAGCGAGTCTTTATCGGTGACGAGGCGCGAACATCTCTTCACGAAGGCGAAATCTCTTAGCTTGTGTAGATAATCCTGTTCAATATTCATTCTCTGGTATTCCCGTTCACGAGGCGTGAGGTCGAGCGAGTCCAGCTGACTCACCACCTCTTGAAATTCATCCCAGCACACTTCAACCCATTCTTCATAGGTGTCCTTAAAGTGCTCTATGGCATATTCACGTCTAACGCCCAGTTGCATACCTTTCATGTGAATGGGCAGAGGCATTTCAAAGCTTGCACCTTCCATGTGGACGGCTTTCTTCCAAAGTTCCTGTAACTTCTCTGTAGTGATGCTATCATGTGGTGTCTCTCTCTTGTAGGCTTCGTATGCAGCAAAAGCGCTTCTGCTGTAATCGAGTCTGACGGTATCGCCGGGGAAGAGCATGATTTTCAATCCGTTCATGCATTCATGCTGCAGCGGATAACAGATGTCGTATGTTATGGAGAATGTTCCGTTGATGGAATCTTTGGTAATTTCGCAACCATTACCTTTCAATGATGCGCGATTTCCCCAAAAGCCAGGAGGAAAAGGATTGTCACCAGCCTTCCAGTCAACGTACCGCCCAAGAATTACGGCAGGAGCACTCTTGCGCTCCCATAGTGGCTTGTCTGTTTCGTTCGATTCTTTCGTCTGTTGGCAACCCATCAATGATGCCATCATAATAAGGGTGCAAATGGATAATAAGATCTTTTTCATGTTTGCTTTTTTAAATAATACTTGTATGGCTTAATTGAGTACAAAGCTATCCAATTCTGATGTTTTCTCCAAGCAAATGAGTTTACAAATAGTTTACAAAAGCCTTCAGAGACAAATAAGAAAGTTTGCAAACGATTTGCAAGCCGTATGTATGACGCTGATATATAGTGTTTTTTATAAAGAAAGTATGAACTCGTCCCAATCTTTTCCCGTTCCTTCCTTGCTAAACACCTTTTTGTATAGCCTACGGCGCATGGCGCTTATGGTGCTTTTGTCCTTGTTTAGCACTGCGGCGATTTCTGTAGGAGCTGTGCGGACTTTAATCAGCAAGCAAAGTTGATATTCAATGGTAGAGAGGCTATACAGCCCATAAAGCATATTGCTAAATCGCGGGTAAACCACGTTTAATTGTTGTTCTAACTCAGCCCATTCGTTCGGCTTGATGTTCTCTCCTGTCTCAATGCGATGGCGTAGAGTTATATAGTAGTCTGATTGGAAGAACTCGCGCTCTACCTCTTTCATGGCATCGACCACCAATTCTGGACGCAGTGTACGTTCTCTTTCGATTTCGGCCAGCCTTCTCTCTACCTCACGTTTTCTGACATATAATCGGAAAGCATAGAATGCCGCGCCCAAAGCTATTGCCGCTACACCAATGATGACGATAAGGAGGAGTCTGTTCGTTGCCTTCAATTCCCGCTCTGTGGTGGAAAGCACGAAATGCTTTACTGGTGCCTCTCCATCATCGGGGTACTGCCTTACGAGGCTTCGTATCTCCTCCTTGCGCTCCTCGGTCATGGTGGTGGTGCGTACAAAGGTCTCTTTGTATCCCTCGAACTCCATCATGACGGTAGAGTCATTGACAACGTGGAATGGCATTACGCGGTCGCGCTCCATATATACGGAATCAGATAGAACGTATTTCCCCATCTCGTGAGCAAGAATCATCATTTCGTCGCCGACTGCATGTAATTGTACGCTATAATAGGTGCTGTCAGGGTCATATATCTTGCATCGCGTATAGTGCGTATAGATGGATGAAGTCTGCTTCCCATCAGGACTGATTTCACTCTTTAGCATCCATACGCCGAATATGGAAAACTCTTCTTGGTCGGACGCACGCATCGCATCATGTACAGACTCTAAGTCTGCAATTCCCTCGCTTGCTTGTGGCGTATCGCTCTGCTGCTTCCTGGAGCATGAGGAGAGCAGTGCTAGCAACGTGGAGAGTATGATGAAGAATCTATTCATTTGTGAGCGCAACGCGGTTTCGGATAGCAAAGTTAGCCGTTTTTCTGCAAATCGCAAAAGTAGCGTAACATTTACGCAAATGTTGCACCTGTAATTATCGTGTAAATCAGTGTGTAATGCATCAACTTGCGCAAATCTAAGTTTTGCTGCTGTTTTTTCTTTTTCTTAGGTACGAAAATAATTTGCCATACCTGCGGCTACAGTTTTTCTAACCTTTGAAATTATCTGTCACTTGCAAGTGATGCGTGCGACGCATGCAAGTGATGTACGCAACACTTGCTTGTGATGATAGTGACACTTGCAAGTGTCGTGTGTTTTCTGAGGTTTCGAGAAGATAAAACAAAGGCTTGTTTTCCCAAAATCTAAGGTGTAAAAGATGGCGGATTCGCCTGAATGGCAGCCTTAAAGATAAGAGTTGGACGTAAAGTTTCGTGTCGTCTGTGCTTATCCTGACCATACGGACAGTACCCTCTATCTTCACTCGAAGTCAATGTCGATCTTGAGCTCCTCGTCCAGCGAGGTGATATCAGCAGTCTCGGTGTTCTCCTCGGTTGCTGTGGCTGAAGTTGCTGCATTGACACAGCGATAGTCGGGCGACTGGTTCTCGTGGATGTAGCTGATGGCCTTGCTCAGTGCGCCGATGAACTTGGTGAAATCCTCTTGATAGAGGAATATCTTGTGCTTTTCGAATGAGAAGGGAGCTTCAGGGCCCTCTCCCATGAGGATTTTCTTGCTTTCGGTGACGGCTAGGAAAAGTTCGCCTCGCTTGTTGCGCTTCACGTCGAGGTAATAGATGCGCTTGCCAGCCTTGATGGATTGTGAGAATACGATGTCTTTTTCGTTGTCCATAGTATGAAAGTTGTGAGTTTCTTTTGAGATTTCAAATTTGGTGTTTTTATTCGAGAAATGCAAATAAAAAGCATGATTTTGTGCTTGTTTGCTGATAATTTGTCTTTTTTTGTGGCAAAATGCTGGATGTGTGACTGTAAATTAAGAATTAGATAGGCATTTAGCTTACCTAGCACTAACTTTAGCTTGCTAGCGCAAGCAGAAGGTAGGCTGCGGTTCGGAAAACTGCAACTGACGCAGGAGCGAGAGCGGAGATAAGTTTGCTTAATCTCAGCCGAGTGATAAGGAAGAAAATATAGTTAAATAAAATTTGCGTTTTCGCTCACCTTGCACTACCTTTGCAGAAAATTTCATATAGAGTTATGATTAATAGAGTTCTTATCAGATTAAAGGTGATTCAAGTCATCTATGCCTACTATCAGAACGAAGGCAAGAGTGTAGAAGCTGCAGAGAAAGAGTTGTTCTTTAGCTTGTCAAAAGCATACGACCTGTACAATTACTTGCTGTTGTTGATGGTAGAGGTAACACGCTTTGCCGATCGTCGTATTGATAATCGTCGTCACAAGTTGCGTCCTACCTACGAGGACCTTAATCCCAATACTCGTTTTATTGATAATGCTTTTATGGCTCAGCTGGCTGGAAACAAGCAACTGGAGGCATTCAGTAGTAATCAGAAACGTTCGTGGGAAGACGAGGGCGATTTTGTGAAACATCTTTTTGAGCGCATTGAGCAGACGAAAACCTACCAGGAATACATGGCGAAGGAGACCTTGACTTATGAGGACGACCGTGAGTTGTGGCGTAAGCTATATCGTAGTGTGATAGCGCAGAACGAGGAGATAGATGAACTGCTTGAGGAGCAGAGCTTATACTGGAACGACGACAAGGCTATTGTGGATACCTTCGTGTTGAAGACTATCCGTCATTTTGAAGCTGAGAAGGGTGCTGATCAAGAACTGATGCCTGAGTATAAGAACGACGAAGACAAGGAATATGCCAGCCGTCTATTGCGAGCTGCCATCACTGGTGCAGATGCATACCGCAAGCTGATGGAGGGTAATGCCAAGAACTGGAATATGGACCGCTTTGCATTCATGGATATCCTTATCATGCAGGTGGCCTTGGCTGAAATCTTTACCTTCCCCTCTATACCGACGGTAGTGACCCTCAATGAGTATGTAGAGATTGCCAAGATGTATAGCACGCCCAAGAGTGGTAGCTTTATCAACGGTATGCTCGACACAATTGTTAATCAATTGAAAAAAGAAGGCAAACTCGCTAAGGAATAACCGAAGATTGTGTATCTTTACACCTGGAAAATTGTTATATCTATTAGTTTAACTTAATAAATACAGAATAATTATGTTGTTATTGCAAGCACAAGCAGCAGGAGGCTCGTCCTCATTTATCTTGATGATGGTGTTGATGTTCGTCATCATGTGGTTCTTTATGATTCGTCCGCAGCGCAAGCAGCAGAAGGCAATTGAGGCTTTCCGCAATAGTCTTAGCGTGGGCCAGCAGGTGGTGACTAGCGGCGGCATTTATGGCACCGTAAAGGAAGTAAACAATAACATCGTGGTGCTGGAGATTGCACCTAGCGTGAAAATCAAGGTGGACAAGTCGGCCGTATATGCCGATATGTCGGCTACTGCACAGCAGTAAGTCTTGTTTTTTAAGTTTGTTAGTTTTTAAGTTTGTAAAACTCAACAACTCAACAACTCAAACCAGCATGACTGAAAAGCGTACACAACGGTTGCTGAACACAAAACAATTTGTAAGAAACTTCCTGCGTATTAACAATAGCAGGGAGTTTCTCATCTTTTTATTTTTCCTGTTCATGTCGTTCGTCTTTTGGTATCTGATGACAATGACAGGCGAGTATGAGATGAAATTTTCGCCCAAGTTGCGCCTGAAAAATCTGCCTAAAGAGGTAATCTTGATAGAACCGCTACCTGACCACATAGATGTGGTGCTTAGGGATAAAGGTGATAAGCTCGTGGAATATAGAGCTCGTGGCAGATTTAAGGAATTAGTGGTAGACTTTGCTCAATACTCTAACGTGATGGGCCGCACGGCAATACATGGAAAGGAACTAGAGAAGTTGGTAGGGGGCAATCTCGCATCGACAACACAAATAGTATCGCTTTCGCTCGATACCCTGCAGTGCTACGTGGCGTCGGCAAAGGGTGTGAAGGTGCCGGTGCAGGTCAATGGACGCGTTGAGGCGAATCATCAGTATCGTATCAATCGGGTAAGCGTATATCCCGATAGTGTCACAGTGTATGCTCCATCGGCATACCTCGATTCGCTTTCGGCAGTGTATACACCTCGGGTTGACTATATAGATCTTACCGATTCAGTGAATGAGGTGCTCACGTTGGGTACTCAGCAGCGCGGTATTAGGTATGTACCTTCAGATGTTGTGGTGAGTGTGGCTGTAAGTCCGTATGTGACGAAGACTCTTGAGGTTCCGGTAACGGCTTATCTGTTTCCTTATGGCATGTCACTCAAGACATTCCCCTCCAAGGCTAAAGTGGCGTTTCGCGTTAGTCTAGAGGACTATAGCTTGATTACCGAGAAGGATTTTGCTTTACAAGTACACTATACGCAGATACAGAACAACCATTCAGGTAAGGTGGAATTGCATCCCACAGTATTCTCCGACAAAGTGTATGACATAAAGGTCGAGCCTTCAGAGGTGGATTATCTGCTCGAACTTAACGTGCTGCCTATACCCCAATAATGAATAGCATGTAACCCACTTTATGAACGTTGTATGTAGACCTTATAAACTCGCTGTAGTAGGTGGTATTGGTAGCGGAAAATCGGTCGTTTCGCGTCTTTTGACCTTGATGGGAGTGCCTGTCTATGATTGTGATACAAGGGCGAAGTGGCTGATGAATCACGATGCTACACTGCGGGAAGCATTAAGCGCTGCTATAGGTAGTGAAGTATATGGTGCCGATGGAATGCTTGACCGTGCTCATTTGTCATCCTATATGTTTGGCTATCCCGAGCGTGTGGCTAAAGTCAATGGCATAGTGCATCCGGCTGTGCGAGAAGATTTTAGGTTATGGGCTCAAGCATCAAATGCTCCTATAGTGGGGGTAGAGACAGCGATACTGTATGAAGCGGGCATGAATGCTGATGTGGATGCAGTATGTATGGTGTATGCTCCGACAGAACTTCGTGTGCAACGTGCCATGCTGCGTGATGCTACTGATGCAGTCTCCGTTCGTCGACGTATGAATAGCCAAATGTCTGATGATGAACTGCTTTCGCGCGCTACCTATATAATATACAATGATGATAGTAAGTCATTAATAGAACAAGTAGCGCAGATGCTCGTAAAAATAAAGGCCGAACGATTTTAGAATATCGCTGATAAAGCGTATTTTTGCAAAACGAATTAAACCTACAAGAATTATAGAAGTCAATACAAACAAAATTATTAATAACGAAAACATTTAAAACGAAACAATTATGCTTAGAACAGTTTTGACCGTTGCCGGCAAGCCCGGTTTATATAAGTTGGTGTCCAGCGGACGCAATATGCTCATTGTGGAGACCATCGATGCTACTAAGAAACGTATGCCTGTACATGGAACTGACAAGGTCGTGTCACTTGGCGATATTGCTATGTATACAGATGACGAAGAGGTGCCTTTGTGGCAGGTGCTGGATAATGTGAAGACTAAGTGCGAAGGTTTGGCTTGTGGTATTGATTATAAGAAAGCTTCAAATGAAGAATTGGCTGATTTCTTCGCCGAGGTGCTCCCCAACTATGACCGTGATCGAGTATACATGTCTCATGTGCGCAAGCTTATCCAATGGTATAATATTCTTGTAACTGCTGGTCTCACTGATTTTGTTCCTGAAGAGGAGGTTTCCGAGGATGCTGCTGAAGAGGCATAAGGGGCAGAATAGATAGAATCTAAAACAATAAAAACGACAATTCAATGAAGAAAATTTTGATTGCTTTAGCTATGGCAAGTGCCGTATCGGTAAGTGCTAGCGCGCAGGGCCTCTCAGGTTTGTTGAAGACGCTCACTGGTGGTAATAAGGCGGAAACTGAAACCACTACAGAAGCTGTGGTCGAGACTCAAGATGATAAGACTACCAGTACTGCTGCTGGTACCAATGTGTTGGGCAATGTGCTTGGCAATCTCGCTGGCGCTACAACAAATGCTACTACTGATGATAATAGCGCTGCCTCAGGTTTGCTGGGAGGTTTGCTTGGTACACTAGCTGGTAATGGAAATACTAGCGCTAATGAAGATGGTACAGCACTTACCAACAATGGTATTGTGTCTGGTCTGTTGGGTTCGGTGCTCAATGCATTTACTCCTGTAACCCAGAAGACCATTATTGGTACATGGAACTTCAAGGGCTCGGCTTTTGTCTTCGAGAGTGAGAATGCATTGGCTGGCCTCGGAAGCGATGCTATTGCTTCTCAGGTGGAGGCGAAGGTTGATTCATATCTGGCCAAGCTAAAGATTCAAGAGGGTTCGTGCTCAATTACCTTCAATGAGGATAATACTTGTATCTTTACAGCGGGCAAGCGTACACTGAATGGTACCTATGAGTTTAACCCTGAAACTAAAGAATTGAAGTTGAGCTACGTCGGTTTGCTCACTACCACAGCTTATCTGGTGTATGATGCAGGTACCATCAATATTGTATATCAGAGCGATGGTCTGCTACGCATCCTTAAAGCTATAGGCTCTATGAGTACAAATGGTACATTGGCTTTGCTCAACACCTTGCTTGATCAGTATAATGGATTGCGCATCGGTATGGCATTCTATAAGTAAAATAGTACATCGATAGAAAAAAGAGACACGACCAATCGTGTCTCTTTTTTTATAGCGGCTTGATGTTTATGACTGTAAGTGTGTTATTCGCAACCTTGAATTGGATGTCATAGTTTTCGTATGGCATGCCATAAATCTTGTCGGGGTTGTCTTGGTATTGTGGCCGTGGATCTAAGGCTAGTACCCGAGTGAGGGCTTCGCGGTTTTTGGGATTTATGAGAGCCTGCAGATGAGGAGGAAATACCACTGTGAGCTGTTGCCATTGTCGCTCATCTACAAATCCGCTGCGTGCATTGGGGTGACAGTCGGCATAGGTAACATAAGGCTTGATGTCATATATTGGAGTGCCGTCCATAAGGTCAGCGCCGAGGACGTGGATTACGGGACCTTCTGTCGTGCTAAGTTCTATACTCTCAATTTGTACAGATGATAGCCCTATGGGGTTAGGACGATAAGGAGAGCGTGTAGCAAAGACACCCATCTGTGTGTTGCCGCCTAGTAGGGGAGGACGTACGGTAGGTTGCCATGAGGAAGCTCTACGCTCTTCTTGTGACTTGTTTGCTGAGAATTCCCATAGTATCCATATATAGTCAAAGCCATCGAGACCACGCAGGGCATCCATGTTTCTATATGGAGGCTCAAATACGATGCGGCCACGTAACTCTGGTACAATCCCGCTTTGGCGTGGTATGCCGAATTTTGTAGGGAATGAGCTATGGAAATAAGCTATTGGAGTCATTTTGCTTAATTGTTTTAGTTGGGGTATGCTGGAGTCATTGGTCCTATATGTCGCAGCACAGAGTTTGTTATTCTTTATAAATAAGGGTTATACTTCATCTCATTCTCTATGGTGGTGGTGTCGCCATGCCCTGGGTATACGATAGTATGTGAAGGAAGGCTGAGTAACCGATTCTGTATGGAATGTATGAGTTGGCCGTAATTACCATCAGAGAAATCTGTTCGTCCTATAGAGCATTGGAAGAGCGTGTCTCCTGCAAAGAGTTTCGCTTCCTCTTTAGAGAAGAAGCACATGCCACCAGCCGAATGTCCTGGTGTAGAAATACATTCGAGTGTGTGTGTGCCTAAGGTTAAGATGTTTCCGTCGTGTAGTGGATGTCCTATGGGGCGCGGCATTTCATTGCAGTGTATGCCAAAGCGCGCTACCATTTGAGGAAAATTGTCGAGCCAAGGTGTGTCGAACGGGCTGGCACTGAGTTTTACTCCAAAGGTGTCTTCTATGAATGGCACCCCAAAGATATGGTCAAAGTGTAGATGCGTGCACAGTAGGTATTTCACTTCGAGCTCATTATCGCAAACATATCTTGTGAGCTGTTGCTTTTCATTGTCCCAATAGAAACCAGGGTCTATGATGGCTGCTTCGCGTGACTGCTCGTCGTATACTAAGTAACAGTTTTCGTGCAGCATGTTGCAGATGAATGTTTTTACTTGCATAACGGGTGGCGTTCAGAAAATATTATCAATATAATAGGTGGAAATAGTGCTATGACTAGACACGACTTCCACCTTTATTATCTGTTTAATTAGTGTTCGTTACTTTACGAGCCACTCGGTCACGTTCTTCTCGATGCGTGCCGCGATATCCTCGGTGTTCTCCTTTACGAAGGTCTCACCGGTGATGTGCTCATAGAGC
>JAFOYZ010000108.1 GCA_017424485.1 Bacteroidaceae bacterium | reverse complement strand
GGCTAGGCAACGGTCTGCAAAACCGTGTACGGCGGTTCGAATCCGCCAGGTACCTCAAAAAAGAGAATTATCATTGAATAGTTCTCTTTTTTATTTTTATAAGCCTACACACCTGTTACAAAATCCCTTTCCATCACACCTATTATAATAAAACAGACAACTTTTGGGGAAGTTTTCGGGAGTATCAGCATCCAAACTGAGATAGCACACAAAAATCATGTTGCATAACATAAAAACGAATTGCGTGTTTTTTTGCATGTACGGTGAATAATTGCTACTTTCGCAGCGTTTCTCGTAACAGAGTGCAAGAAACTATGTTGTTTTAACTAAAAATACAATACTATGAAGGTTTATCAAAGTAACGAAATTAAGAACATTGCCCTTCTCGGTAATGATGGATCAGGTAAAACCACCCTCACAGAAGCGCTGCTCTATGAGAGTGGAGTTATAAAACGTCGTGGTAGAATCACTCATAAGAACACCGTCAGCGACTATTTCCCTGTAGAGCAGGAATATGGATATTCTGTGTTCTCTACCGTATTTAGCTGTGAGTGGAACAATAAGAAATTGAATATCATCGATTGTCCTGGTAGCGACGACTTTGTTGGTGCAGCTACTTCGGCCATTACGGTGACCGACACGACTATCTTGTTGCTCAATGGTCAGTATGGCTCTGAGGTGGGCACACAAACTCACTTCCGCTACACCGAGCAGCTGGGTAAGCCCGTCATCTTCCTCGTGAACCAACTCGACAACGAGAAGTGCGACTATGATAATATCCTCGAACAGCTCAAGAGCATCTATGGCTCTAAAGTAGTTCCTGTACAATACCCCATACAGACAGGTCCCGACTTCCATGAACTCATTGACGTGCTGTTGATGAAGAAGTATTCATGGAACCCCGAGGGTGGTGCTCCTATCATCGAGGATATCCCCGCATCGGAGATGGAAAAGGCTAAGGAGTGGCACAAGGCACTCGTGGAGGCTGCTGCCGAGCACGACGAGGGTTTGATGGAGAAGTTCTTCGAAACGGAGTCACTATCTGAGGATGAGATGCGTGAAGGTATCCGCAAGGGTTTGGTAAGCCGCGGTATATTCCCCGTATTCTGCGTATGTGCAGGTAAGGACATGGGTGTTCGCCGTTTGATGGAGTTCCTCGGCAATGTAGTTCCCTTCGTAAATGAGATGCCCGCAGTGGTAAATACTAAGGGAGAAGAGGTTGTTCCCGACCCCAATGGCCCCACATCACTCTATTTCTTCAAGACAGCTGTAGAGCCCCATATCGGTGGCGTACAATACTTCAAGGTACTCAGCGGTAAGGTACGCGAGGGCGATGACCTTACTAATGCCGATCGCGGCTCTAAGGAGCGCATGGCTCAGCTCTTCTGCTGCGCTGGTGCTAATCGTTTCCAGGTTGACGAGCTCGTAGCTGGTGATATAGGTTGTACCGTGAAGCTCAAAGATGTAAAGACTGGCAATACCCTCAATGGCAAGGACTGCGATTGGCAGTTTGACTTTATCAAGTATCCCAATGCAAAGTACTCTCGCGCTATCCGTCCCGAGAACGAGGCTGATATGGAGAAGATGATGACCATACTCAATCGTATGCGTGAAGAGGATCCCACATGGGTTGTGGAGCAGTCTAAGGAGTTGCGCCAGACTATCGTACATGGTCAGGGTGAGTTCCACCTCCGTACTTTGAAATGGCGTTTCGAGCACAATGAGAAGCTCCCCATCCGTTTTGAAGAGACACGTATTCCTTATCGCGAGACCATCACTAAGGCAGCTCGCGCCGACTATCGTCACAAGAAACAATCAGGTGGTGCAGGTCAGTTCGGTGAGGTACACCTCATCGTAGAGCCTTACTACGAAGGCATGCCTACTCCCGACGTATATAAGTTCGGTAACCAGGAGTTCAAGATCAGCGTCAAGGGTCAGGAAGAGCACACATTGGAGTGGGGCGGTAAGCTCGTATTCATCAACTCTATCGTAGGTGGTAGCATCGATGCACGCTTCATGCCTGCTATCCTTAAGGGTATCATGAGCCGCCTCGAGCAGGGTCCTCTCACTGGTTCTTATGCTCGCGACGTACGTGTTATCGTATACGATGGTAAGATGCACCCGGTAGACTCTAACGAAATCTCATTCATGCTTGCAGGTCGCAACGCCTTCAGTGAGGCATTTAAGAATGCAGGTCCGAAGATCCTTGAGCCTATCTACGATGTAGAGGTACTCGTACCATCAGACAAGATGGGTGACGTGATGAGTGACCTCCAAGGCCGTCGCGGTATGATTATGGGTATGAACAGCGAGAAGGGTTACGAGAAGCTCGAAGCTAAAGTGCCCTTGAAGGAGATGGCATCATACTCAACTGCACTCAGCTCACTGACTGGTGGACGTGCATCGTTCAACATGAAGTTTGCTAGCTACGAACTTGTGCCTATGGATGTACAGGACAAGCTGGTTAAGGAGTTTGAGGCTAAGCAACAGGCTGAAGACTAAAGAAATCACCTAGTCTAAATAAAATGAGGCCGTTTGTCAGATGACAAGCGGCCTCTATATTTATTGTTCTGAAAAAGGAACACAGAATTGAGACAATTTCACAATTCTGTGTTTGTGGATATTCTTATGTACTAATCTTGATAAATAGATACTGTCATCGGCTCATCTCCCAAGGTTACAAGTTGTGTATGGAGTTTTCCGGTGACATCATAATAGCGCAGTTCATAAGTATTGTTCTTGGGAAGAAGCAATGAGAACATATCGTTCATGTCACGTTGAGGGCCTGCCGTAAGTCCACCACCCATCTGCTCGGTACCCCAAAAGATGTCTACACCCATAGCTACACGGTCGCTAGAGTGCGTCGTTGCTTCTCTCCTTGCATAGCCCGCGATACGCAGTTCGGTATGAGTACCGTTCTCTATGCGTTGACGACGTTGACTCTGGGCAAGGTTGATATAATGTTGAGTAACATTTTCTGCACCGATGGTTTGTGGTAAGTCCTCGACAGCCGTACTATCTTCTCCACACCACACCATGGGGAACCAGTCATCAGACTTACCAAATCGGGTAGCGTAGATTGCATATCGGCGATCAGCAGGATTGGCTTTAGCAGCATCTTCCATAAACCATAAATGGTCAAGTTGTGAGGGGAAATAGTACTCGGTGACACGCCAGGCACTATCAAGCCAAACCTCTGTCCAACTATGATTGCCACGATTGTCGTGCCATGATGCAGTACCAACGAAACGGGCAGGGATGCCTACTGAGCGGAGGGCATCAACCAACAAAATGGATAAACCAGTACAGGATGCCATGCCTTGGCGCATCGATTCACGTGGACTCTGATTAGTCTTCTCACGCAGTGTGTTGTACTCAACTCCTGTCAACAGTGGTATTCTGCTGTTGACAGCACATAATGCCTCTTCCATCGTTCGGCAAGTATCAACAACTGGAGCGAATAGTTCGTACAACTCTTTACGCCAAGAATCGCGAACTTCATCTACAACATGATAAGGGAGGATGTCAGTGCGGTATATCTCTTCCGGAATAGCTTTTGTCCATGAATAGTGATGACGTACATGGTGAGCATATTCTACATTCTCGAGCAATAGATGCAAGGGTAGGGTGTCGCGGTCTGCAGCAGGCATATATATAATAAGGTATGCCAAGTCGTCATGGTACTTTGCATCACTCTTGGTCAATAACTCACGCAAAGCATCAGGACGCGAAGAGGAAGCAATGGCTTCTTCGAGCTCCTCATTATATTGTTCCTGAGAATAAAATCTGAATACAAAGATAGAGGCAAGTGATACGGCTACAATAAGCAGCGCATAAATGATTTTCTTCATGATTTACTGTTTTATAATTGTAAGTATGGCTTTTACCTCGTTTTCATCGACCGTTCGTAAGGCAAACTCATCAACAGCTGTAGTACCTCCCATCGAGATATGTGGATTGCAATAGCTCATGCCTCCAGGTATTACTTTCTTGGCACTGAAATGGAGAGCGTCAACCCCGATTTCGGCAAGATGTGCTGCACATGCTGAGGTGACACCACTACCAGCCATAATCTCTATCTTTCCTTGCGATAAAGAAACTGCTTTCTTGATATTGTGGATGCCATCCATCGCCTTATCGTATCCTCCCGATGTGAGGATACGTGTACAACCTGTAGATATGATGTCTAAGACTGATTGTTCGTAGTTGGCCGTCATGTCTACTGCGCGATGAAAAGTCGTTTCCATACCTTCTGCAGCATCTACTAGAAGTCGTGTACGCTCAACATCGACCGTACCATCAGCCTTAAGAACACCGAATACGACACCTTTTGCCCCAGCACTGCGAGCATGTCTGATGTCGCTCAGCATGAGACGAAATTCCTCATCTGTGTAGAGAAAATCGCCTCCACGAGGGCGGATCATAACGCTAACGTCTATGCCTGAGATAGAACATACCTCCTCGATGGTACCCAAAGAAGGAGTAATGCCACCATCGGATGGTGATGCACATAACTCAACCCTGTCAACACCCAGAAGAGACGCTACCCGACAAGACTCGACAGAATAGGCGCAAAGTTCGCACTTCATGAGAGGCATGCGTTAATTGACAATAACATTAGAAAAGTATTCACTGAACAGTTGTTCGGCACGATGCAATTGCTCTTGTGTGTTTTCCTTTACCTCTTCGAGCTCGTACTTCCAGCCCATAGCTTCCCATTTATGTACACCAAAACGGTGATAAGGGAGTATTTCAACGCGCTGTATCTGCTTGTAATTTCCAAGAGCTTCGCCGAGCGCACGGATATCCTCTTCCATATCGCTATAACCAGGTACGAGTACGTAGCGAAGCCAGAAGGGATGGTTGTGCTCTTCAAGCCAGGCTGCAGTACGCAGCGTCTGTTCATTGCTGCGACCAGTCAGGTTACGATGGCGTTCAGGGTTGAACTGTTTAATATCAAGAAGTACGAGGTCTATCTCGTTCATCAACTCCTCCACATGCTTGTTCCATACACCACCATTGGTATCAATACAGGTGTGTATACCATGACTTTTCAAGTCCTTTACAAGGGGAACAAGTGCTTCGGCCTGTACGGTAGGCTCACCTCCAGAGAAGGTGACACCACCACGCTTGCCAAAGAAAGGTATCTGGCTCACTGCCATGTCTACGATCTCTTCGGGGCGTGTCGATTTGCCACCATTAAGGTCTATGGTGTCGGGGTTTGCACAATAAAGGCAACGGAAGGGACAGCCTTGTAAGAAAACGACGAGCCGGAGACCCGGCCCGTCGAATGTCCCCATACTTTCGTAGGAGTGTACGTTTATCATTTCGATAATTAGGAGAGGCCTCCCCAACCCCTCCCAAGGAGGGGCTTTTCCGACATCGCGGATAAGAGGATTCTCTGTAAATTGGTTATTACTTTTTATCGGGCTCCGAGTCACCCCTCCTCGGGAGGGGCAAGGGGGAGGCCATTACATTCTCTCGTGGAACGAACGGCTGATCACTTCAAGCTGGTGCTCGCGGCTGAGCTTGATGAAGTTAACAGCGTATCCTGATACACGGATGGTGAGCTGCGGATACTTTTCGGGGTGTTCCATAGCATCCATGAGCATCTCGCGATTGAGCACGTTCACGTTGAGGTGGTGTGCACCCTTAGTGAAGTAAGCATCCATCATGGTCACGAGGTTCTCGATGCGCTCCTCAGGTGTGGGACCGAGTGACTTCGGAATGATAGAGAAGGTATTTGAGATACCATCCTGTGAGTCGCGGTAGCGGAGCTTAGCCACAGAGCTGAGCGATGCGATAGCACCGTTCTTGTCGCGTCCGTGCATGGGGTTAGCACCGGGAGCGAAGGCAACACCCTTCACACGGCCGTCAGGTGTAGCACCTGTCTTCTTACCGTACATCACGTTAGAGGTGATGGTGAGGAGTGAGAGAGTAGGACGTGCGTTCTTATATACGGGGAGCTTCTTCAACTCTTCAGAGAAGTAGTATACGAGGTCTACACCGAGCTGGTCAACACGGTCGTCATTGTTACCGAAGCAGGGGAACTCGCCCTCGATGTCGAACGCCTCTGTCAAGCCAATCTCATTGCGCTTTGCAGTTACCTTAGCATAGCGGATAGCTGAGAGTGAGTCGAGCACGATTGAGAGACCTGCT
>JAFOYZ010000107.1 GCA_017424485.1 Bacteroidaceae bacterium | reverse complement strand
CCGGTGGAGCCTGAAAAAGTGAAGCGTATACTTGAGGCCGCTCGTTTGTCGCCCTCGGCTTGTAATGGGCAACCTTGGCACTTTGTGGTTATCACAGACCCTACGTTGCGTGAGGCGGTAGCTCAATCGATGGCTGGACTGGGACTTAACAAGTGGGCCGTGCAGGCTCCCGTGCTGGTGCTTATGGTAGAGGAGGCTACCAAGACCACCTCGCTATTGGGTGGCCTGATAAAACATAATCATTATCCGCACATAGATTTGGGCATTGCAGCTGCTCATCTGACCTTAGCGGCCGAGGCCGAAGGGCTTGGGTCATGCATGATTGGCTATTTTGATGAGAAGAAGATAAAGAGATTGGTCGGAATCCCTCGGCGCAAGCGCATGCCGCTAATCATTACACTTGGTTATGCGGCAAAAGAGAAACGCTCAAAGAAGCGAAAGACTTTCGATGAAATTGTTAGCTACGAAAAGTATTCTGACTGAGTGTCGGTGATTTTTTTCAGGCTCGATGAATAAAAAATGTAAATTTCATTGTGATAAGCCGTTAAATTACTATATTTGCCATCAAAAGTGTGCATATCATTAAATGCATGGTCGAATTGAATAAATATTTTTTTATTAAGTATAATACTAAAAAGGAATTATTATGGCTTACAAAGTTGTAGACATTGAAGGCGTAGGTGCAACCTATGCAGAGAAGCTGGCTGCTGCCGGTATCAATAAGGTCGAAGAGTTGTTGACAAAGTGTGCCACTCCCGCTGGTCGTAAGGCTTTGGCTGAGGAGACTGGTATCTCTGATAAGTTGATCCTCAAGTGGACCAACCATGCCGATCTTATCCGTATTCATGGTGTAGGACCTCAGTTTGCTGAGTTGCTCGAGGCTGCAGGTGTTGATACCGTTAAGGAGTTGCGTCATCGCAATGCTGAGAATTTGGCTGCCAAGATGGAAGAGGTTAATGCCGAGAAGAATCTCGTAAATCGTGTTCCTTCTGTCAAGGAGATCGCTAAGATGATTGAAGAGGCTGCTGCGCTTGAGGCAGTGATTACCTATTAATCTGAAAACGCAACAAAAACCACAATGGACGAATCCGCGGATTCGTCCATTGTTTTGTTTAGTGTGTTTTGTTTAGAGTGTAGTGTTTAGTGTTTAGAGTTTAGAGTTTAGTGTGTAGAGTGTAGTTGTTGGGTGAGTTGTAGTGATAACGAAGACGCTTCTCTCATCCCTCAACTCTCATCCCTCAACCAAACAATATCCTGAAGGCCTCCTCTACTTTGCGTACGGGGCTAATCTCAATATTGAAGCGTGTGGTGTCGAGCCCTTGTATGTTGTGTTTGGGTATGATGATTTGCTTGAAACCTAGCTTTTCGGCCTCGGCAATGCGTTGCTCTATGCGGCTTACGGGGCGTATCTCACCTGAGAGACCTACCTCACCTGCCATGCATACGGTGGGGTCAATCTCAGTGTCCATGTTGCTCGAAAGGATGGCACTGATGACGCTGAGGTCTATGGCTGGATCGTTGACGCGGAGGCCGCCTGCGATGTTGAGGAATACATCTTTTTGTGCCAGTTTGAATCCTACACGCTTTTCTAGTACAGCAAGTAGCATATTCATCCTACGTAGGTCAAATCCCGTGGCCGAGCGCTGTGGAGTGCCGTAAGCGGCAGTGCTCACGAGTGCCTGCGTTTCAATGAGGAAGGGGCGTATGCCCTCTATGGCCGATGCGATAGCTATGCCGCTCATGCCTTCGTGACGGTCGGTAAGCAGCAGTTCCGAAGGGTTGCTCACTTGGCGCAATCCGTCGCCGCGCATCTCGTAGATGCCTAGTTCGGCCGTACTGCCAAAGCGATTCTTGATGCCGCGCAGGATACGGTACATGTAGTGTTGGTCGCCCTCAAACTGTAGCACGCAATCTACGATATGTTCCAGTATTTTAGGCCCGGCTATGCTTCCCTCCTTGTTGATGTGTCCGATAAGTATGGCTGGTATGTTGCTTTCTTTGACAAACTTAAGTAACGATGCGGCACATTCGCGTATCTGTACGATGCTGCCGGGCGATGATTCGGCTGTCTCTGTGCTGATGGTTTGTATAGAGTCTATGACAATGATATTGGGTTGTGTCTCTTTGATGTGGGTGTAAATCTTCTCCAGCGAGGTCTCACATACGATGAGGCAGTTGTTGTCGCCATGCTGTATGCGATCGGCACGTAGCTTAAGCTGTCTTGCGCTTTCTTCGCCAGATACGTAGAGCACGCGTTGTTGGGGTATGCGCAAGATGGTCTGCAGCACCAGTGTACTCTTGCCTATTCCAGGCTCTCCACCCAGAAGGATAAGCGAGCCTGGCACCAGTCCACCGCCCAATACGCGGTTTAGTTCCTCGTCATGCATATCTATACGTGGTTCCTCCCCCGTAGCAATCTCGTCTAGTGTCAGTGGACGTGCCTTTTCGAAGGTGAATCCCGGTGCTGCGCGCCTATCGGCCACAGCAGGGCGTATTGTCTGTTCCTTCATCGAGTTCCATGTGCCACACGATGGACAACGGCCAGCCCACTTGGGCGAGTCGTATCCACACTCGGTACATACGTATGCGGTCTTTTCTTTTGCCATGTCGTCAATATTCTTTCTGCGAAGATACAAATTATCTTTTAAATGACATAAAATCGATACAGATTCTATGCATTTACAAGATGGAGTGTCTTTAGGGTATCTCGGTACAAGGAAAGTCAGAAGGTGTGTCGTATTCTAGGGCAAAATACCTATCTTTAGTGCTGTGGCTCGGAAAACTTCAAATAAATTTGCGTTTTCGCTCGCCATGCACTATTTTTGTCCCCTTAAATAAAAAATAGGTATTCATCCGTAAAAGTTATAAGTAGATGAAGATAATGAAATTTGGCGGAACGTCAGTAGGTTCCGTAGACAGTATACTTAAGGTAAAGCAGATTGTTGAGGCTGAGAAGGAGCCCGTCATCGTGGTGGTGTCGGCATTGGGCGGCATTACCGACCAACTCATCCGTACGGCCGCCATGGCTACGCAGGGCAATATCGCCTATGAGACGGAGTTCGACTGCATGGTGCGCCGCCACGAAGATATGATCCAGCAGGTCATCCCCTCGGGTAGCAAGAAACGTGCGTTGGGCAAGAAGATACATGCCCTGCTCGATGAACTGAAGGATATCTATCAGGGTCTCTACCTCCTCAAAGATATCTCATCCAACATGGAGGACACGGTGGTGAGCTATGGCGAACGCCTTTCGAGCCTTATCGTGGGTGCTGTCATCGAGGATGCCGAGGTGTTTGACTCGCGTGCCTTCATGAAGACCGAGCGCAAGCATCATAAGCACCTGCTCGACTCTGAACTG
>JAFOYZ010000106.1 GCA_017424485.1 Bacteroidaceae bacterium | reverse complement strand
CCTTGAGCACGGGAGTCAAGAAGCCGTTGATACCTAAAGCAAAGCCGATGGCGAAGAAGAATAATCCACAAATCGCCAATGCAATGCCGGTTTTGTTTTGTTTTTGAGTCATAATTGTTATTTACTATTTACTAATTTACTATTTACTAATTACTTCGCAGCCTCGGCAACAATCTGTTGCATGCGTTCGTACTGCTCTTCCATGCTAGTGAGAAGCTTATACTGAGCATGTGTACGCACGAGGTTGTGACCATCGTAGCGTACCTTGTAGTAGTTGTCACCATCGATGTAGTCCATCAAGAAGCGGAGCACCTGCTCGTAGGTAATGTAGATACCAGAGAAAGCAAGCCAGTCGATTTCGCTTTGAGTCATTGAAGCCTTACGTTCTGAGAGGTAACCCTTGATGTAGCCCTCAAACATATTGATATCCATCGATACGCGGTTGAGATCCTGGTCGTCCTCAGCACCAGTATTGGTGTATGAACGGAGTGCATCGCCCACATCATTGAGTGAGGTGCTGCTCATGCAGGTATCGAGGTCGATAACACAGAGCACATCGCCATGCTCATTGAAGAGGATATTGCTGAGTTTGGTATCGTTGTGAGTGACACGCATAGGAAGCACACCCTCTTCTACCATCTTCCAAAAGTCAAGCATCTTCTCACGACGGCTTTCAATCCAAGAAATCTCCTCCTTGAGTTCAGCTACGCGACCCATGGGATCCTTAGCAATGGTCTCGTCCCACTGCTGGAAGCGCCAGCGGATGTTGTGGAAACCCTTGATGGTCTCGACGAGTGGAGTAGTAAAATCGGCCAACTGAGCCTGGAAACGTCCGATACCCTGACCACCCTTGTAAGCAAGCTCGGGAGTGTCGGCACGATCGTAGGTCACTGATCCCTCAATAAACTCACATACAGCCCAGTAGTTACCATCAGCATCCTGCCAATAGTACTTGCCGTCGGTTGTAGGAGTTACGGTGAGCGCCTCACGACGGGGATCGCCACCTGCTGCAGCAATCTTCTCCTTGAGGTGCGTAGTCACCTTCACGATATTGTCCATCATACCGGGCACATCGGGGAAGATAGCGTGATTCTTACGCTGGAGGATGTAGTTGGGAGTATTACCTGCGGTCTTTACAACAAAAGTATCGTTGATAAAACCTTCACCTAGAGGCTTGATAATTTCAATGTCGCCTTCGATTGCGAAGTGCGAAGCAATGCTAAGCATTCTTTCGTCCATTTTTCTATTTGGTATTAGTAGTTAATACATTCTAATTTCGGACAAATATATTGCAAAAAAGCGAAAAACACAATAAAAATGCAAAAAATAGATAAAATCAGCAACAACAAAACAGTGGGGTAAGAAAAGATTTAATTACTTTTGTACAGAATTGCAAGACACAAAAGGCAAATATACGTGTGAAACGACTGATTGACAAACTACAAGCATCACTTTCAGAGGTCTACGACGGATTAGAGCTTACAGCTATCATCCGTTCCATCTGCTGCGAACTATTAGGTATAAGTACCCTGACTTACTACCTCAAAGAAGAGGTAACACTCACAAGCGAGCAAGAAGCCAAGCTGAAGCAGATAACCATGCGTCTACAACAGGGAGAGCCCCTCCAATACATTGAAGGGAAGGCATCTTTTTGCAGCATGGAGTTTGCCGTAAATTCTTCAGTTCTCATACCTCGTCCCGAAACAGCAGAATTGGTCGACTGGATTGTCCACAATCACAGCACACAAGAACCACACATTCTTGACCTTGGCACCGGAAGCGGATGTATAGCCGTCACCCTAAGCAAGCAGTTGCCCAAAGCCTCAATAGAGGCTTGCGACATATCAAACGAAGCCCTCATCGTAGCGAAAGAGAATGCCCAAAGAAACGGAGCATCCGTATCGTTCTTTGCACACGACATGCTAGATTTCTCTGCACCCCTCCCCCACTCGTATGACATTTTAGTGAGCAACCCGCCCTACATCCGCCAAAGCGAAGCAATAGATATGAGCCCCCAAGTTACCGAATGGGAACCCCACACTGCACTCTTTGTGCCCGACAACGATGCTCTATGCTTCTATCGCGCCATAGCAGAGTTAGGACAAACGAATGCCTTACGCCTTGGCGGACACATCTACGTAGAGATCAACCAAGCACTAGGCAGAGAAACCGCAGCATTGTTCGAAGCCTATGGATATGAAGACATTGAGTTACGCAAAGACATTTATGGAAATGACAGAATGATAAAGGGCGTAAAACGCAAAAATGGAGAGCGATGACTACAGATGAAATATTATATAAACTAGCTGCACGATGCTCGGTGAGTGAGCAATGCCTGAGCGACATAGAGAGCAAGCTAGCCAAATATGACTTGACCGACGAGGAGCGCACTCGCATCTTGCGTCACCTCACAGAAGAGAAATACATCGACGACCGCCGCTATGCCGAAGCCTTCGTGCGCGACAAATATAGATTCAACAAATGGGGGCGCATCAAGATTGCACAAGGACTGCGCATGAAAGGCATTGACAACAACACTATAAGTGAAGCAATGCACTGTATTGACGAAGAGGAGTATTTAGCAATTCTTCGCAACCTCATCAAGGCCAAGCGCAAAAGTACACACGGAGCAAGCGAATACGAAATCAACGGCAAACTCATGCGTTTTGCCACAAGCCGTGGCTTCGAATTTGCGTCGATACGGAAATGCATAAACGTCGACGATAACGTTGACGATGACTATTGGGGATAAATCAGAGGATTGATTAGTTAATATTATTGTCAACGTTTACAAAAGAGACATGAAGTGGATTACCGATCTCAAGGAGTTGATCTTCCCCCGCTATTGTAAGGTATGTCGACGCCGCCTCACCCACACCGAGCAGCACATCTGCATCGGATGCCTCTTAGAACTTCCTCGCACCCATTACGAGGCAACCCCCAATAACCTCCTCATGCAACATTTCATGGAATGGCCCGAGGTTGTGAGGGCTACCGCCTATTTCTACTACTACAAAGAGGGACAATACAGCAAACTCATACATCACCTTAAATATTACGACCACCCCGAGGTAGGCACTTTTCTGGGGCGTTTAGCAGCTACAGAGTTGAAACCTAGCGGTTTTTTCGACGGGATCGACCTCATCATTCCCATTCCTCTCTCCAAGAAGAAATATCACAAGCGTGGTTACAATCAGTGCGACTACATCGCCCACGGCATCAGCCAGATTATCGGTGCCGACGTAGATTCGCAATGCATAAAACGCATCATTGACACCAACACACAGACGCAAAAGAACCGCACTGAGCGGTGGAGGAATACCGAGAATATCTTCCAAGTCATCAATACCGATACACTGAAGGGAAGGCACATTCTCCTCGTTGATGACGTAGCTACGACTGGAGCCACTCTGCATGCATGTATATCAGCCATCCTCATGGTTCCGAACGTACGTATCAGCATCTTCACACTGACGAAAGCCGTATAAGCCTCCTATTTCATAATAAAAAAACACATACCCAATGGCAGAGCCAATGGGTATGCGAATAAGCAACGTATCCTCATCAAGGGATGCAAAGCTCCCTTACGCGATATTACTGCTGATCCAGGAAGTATTTTTCACATCCACGAAGCACATTACGCACCTCGGAAAGGAGCTCGTGTGATTCCTGGATAAGATTAAGGTACACGAATGCTACCTTGATATTCTCCGCATCTTCCTGTAAGCGGTGTGTCTGCACACGGCGAAGGTTAGAGATCTCCTTCTTCAGCCACTTACCTTCAGCCGAAAGTTTCTCAGCATCGGTATAGTCACCAGTGCTAATAACACGACTGATGCCACGGAACACCTCTACAAGACGTTTCTGATAAGGAGCAAACTCCTCATAATACTGAGGTGAAAGCGGACGGAAATTATTGTCGGTATGCTCTTTCATCGGATTGGTAATACGAGTCAGCGTATTGAGAATCTGTTGTCCATTGTTACTGCAGAGGTAATACCATGTGTTTTTCTCAAAAGCGAGTCCCTTATCGATACGACGGAAGCCGAGTGTCTCCTGGCGACGCATCTTCTTCAGCCATGCCTTCTCCTCAACAATCTTGCCGAGAGCTGAGCGCAACTTACGCACATCTTCATTGGCAAAGGCGGTGATTACACCCTCATAAGTGTCGGCTGCATAGTCGAGTGTGTGGCAGAGGGTATCTGCGGTATGAGCTTTGAGGTTACTCCAAACTCGGGCGGGATCCTCCGAGGTAAGGATAATATCCATCTTTTCATCGCGCACCTCCTTCGTCGCCTTATTCTTATATGAGATATGGCTACGGATGAGCAAGAAGATAGCGAGAGCCACCATAATAAACATACCGACAGGACCTGCTAGATAGTTTACCGTAGCCACCAAACCTGCCAAGATAAAGGCAGCACCTGCGGTGAGGAACCATCCACCAATCACAGAAATCACACCAGTGATACGGAACACAGCGGTCTCACGTCCCCAAGCGCGGTCGGCAAGCGAAGAGCCCATACCTACCATAAAGGTCACATAAGTAGTAGAGAGGGGAAGCTTAAGTGAGGTGCCTAGCGCAATGAGCAAGCCAGCCAATACAAGGTTCACAGAGGCACGCACAAGGTCGAATGCTGCACCCTCGTCCAAAGCCACTTCTTCCTGGTTGAAACGACCGCTGACCCAGTTCTTGACATTGGCTGGAGTGATATTGTTAAGATTGTTTACAAAGCCCATTCCCATGCGCACCATCTTACGAGCCAGACTTGAAGAACCGAACATCTCATCGCCTTCGTCCTGACGCGAGAGATTGATAGAGGTCTTCAGCACCTCGTGAGCCTTCTTTGAGGTGCAGAGAGCAAACACCATGATAGCGCCAGCACCGATAAGGAACCAGATAGAGGTGGTGGCAGGTTCGTTGAGGAAGCCCATCATGTACTCATCGGGAGAGATACCAGCAGGTACGGCTTCGCGGAAGAAGTGAAGCACACTATCAAGAGCAGCCATAGTGACACCGATGAAGTTCACCAAGTCGTTACCCGCAAAGGCCATAGCTAACGCAAAGGTTCCAATCATGATAATCACCTTGAACACATTGACTTTAATCGCATGGAGGAACTGCATAAGCACAGTG
>JAFOYZ010000105.1 GCA_017424485.1 Bacteroidaceae bacterium | reverse complement strand
GGGTAAGATGCATGAAGCACCGTTCCTCACCTGAAGGAACGGTGCTTCCCGCGAAAAATCTACACAGGCTTTTTATTTTTTTGCAAAAAAGTTGCGCAGTGAGTTGAAATCATCATCGCTGGGGGCATCTGCGCGGCTCCCGAATACACTATTTGGACAGTAATTGCCGTGTTAGCAATCATCCAACTACTCTACACATTCATACTCTACCACGCCTCATATCGCCGTCTTCTGGCAGAGCGTAAACAAGATCGGAAGTTATCAGACAATCTACCCGGTATGTCTGTAATAATCTCCTCTTCAGATTGTGAGCATCTGCTCGAAAAACATCTTCCTCTCATTCTCCAGCAAGATTATCCCGACTTTGAGGTCATCGTAGTAGACGACAACTCCAAGGACGAAACCAAGGAGCTACTAAGTCGCCTTAGCGCACACTACCCCAACCTCTACAGCACATTCACCTCAGATAGCATACGCTACATCAGCCATAAGAAGTTGGCCCTCATGCTAGGCATTAAGGCAGCAAAGAAGGAATGGGTAGTCTTTATCGAACCCGATTGCTATCCAGTAAGCGATCAGTGGCTCACACAACTGGCTCGTCATTGTACTGACTCTACAGATGTGATACTCGGCTACAGCAACTACGAGCGCAAGCCGGGCTTTGCCAATCTATGCTATATGTATGACACCTTGTTGCAACAGCTCCGTATGTTGGGCATCACCATCCGCGGCAAAGGTTATATGGGAATAGGACGTAACATGGCCTACCGTCGCCAGATTTTCTTCGATAACAAGGGATATAGCCGCCACCTGGATTTTGAGCGAGGCGAAGATGACCTCTTCATCAACGAGCATGTCCCCTCACATCGTATCACAGCCAGTATCTGCAGCGACTCTGTTGTACGCTGCACCTCAGCCAATCCATACGCTTGGAAAGCCGACAAACTGAGCCGTCTCTTCATCCGTGGCAAGATGTGCGGCATACAACCCTATCTGCTAGGAGCCGATACCTTTACCCGTATTCTATTATATGTAGCTGTAGTAGGAGCCATCACACTCTCTATCATGCATCATTGGTGGTTGTCACTTGGTATCACCGCTGCACTCTGGTTCATCAGTCTTGGCTGCAGGATATACGTTTTCCATCGTGCTTCACGGGCTTTTGGTGAACGCCTATACAATGTCTCATTACCGCTATTCGATATCATACAACCCTGTTGGGAACTCTTTTTCCGCACGTATCTACTCTTCTCTTCCAAACGTGCACACTTGAGACGTAAAGTATAAATCAAAGGCAGTCGTTATCGACTGCCTTTGGATTCTGCCCTAAACACTGGCGTAGGACATTGTGTCGTGCTGTCATACCCAAACCAATAACCATCACCCTCAGGCGTAGCCAAGAAGCATAGTCGCATAGCCTCATCATACTCACCATAGACGACCATCCACTCCTCAGAAGGCTGTATATGCTTTGTCTTCACCCCCTCGGCCGGACGTTTCTTCAGTGACATACCGGCCTCTATCCATGCCAACGTAACTTCGGTCGCATATGACGGATAATGTTCACGGCAGTAAAGGTAGAGCAGTTCGCCCCTTCGCTCGAGACTCATCGGCTGGTCTATATAATTATGGTCGGTGAGGTATCTGAGGAAACGGTGCAAGAAATCGGCTTCGTTGAGAATAAGCCTCCTCGTCACACGCTGCCACGCCGAGGTGTTATAGTAGGCATCGAGCAAGCGCGAGAGGCGGCGGGCCTCCTGTAACTCAAGACTTGTGATGTCATCGGTCTGAAGCACCTCGTAAGGAGGCATCGGCGAATAGCATATACCCTGTTTCTCCGCATCGCGGCGCATCGCAGTGCCAGGGAGTAGCTTAAGCGATTCCAGTTGTATCTCGCCAGCTTGTATTTCGGCCAAGGTATATATATCCTCATATATCTGCTCCAAGGTATAGAGAGGCAATCCGGCAATCAGGTCGGCATGCGTGACAAGGTTGGGCAATGAGCAGAGGAAACGCAGTCCATCGAGAGCTTGCTCTAGCGATCCCTTGCGCAAACTCTTGTCTAGTACCTCTTGGCGGAGGCTCTGTATGCCAGCTTCGAGGTGTAGCTGCCCATGCGGCATATCGCTGAGCACCTGGCGCACTGCCTGGGTCAACAAAGCTGGATGTATCTCTAGATGGAAGCGCAGGTGTGGATGATACTCAGCAAACAACTTCATCAGCTCGATGGCACGTTGCGGATGATAGTTAAACGTGCGGTCCAGCACCCGTACATCACGGATACCCCGCTCACGAATGCGGTCAAGCCGGTGGCGGATGATGTCGATTGGCAATGTACGTATAGGATCACCCATGCCACTGACACAGAAGGCACACGAGTTGAAGCATCCGCGTGTCGTCTCCAGCTGCACAAAGGGTTTGCTCCACGTAAACAGATCACTCTCCTCGGGAGCACGCAACGCAGCAAAGTCCACCACACGAGCCAGACCACCATCGTGATACAATTGACAATTGACAGTTGACAATTGACAATTAGTATCTGGAAGGTTGTTGAATTCTGAGTTCTGAGTTCTGAGTTCTGAGTTACCAACCGGATGGCAGTTTTCGTAGCCACGCAGAGACTTTTCGTTAACGTTAACATTAAAACAAAGTCCCTTGACACTGCCCCACTCTGCGCGATTGTCCCACACCTCGAGCCAGCGGGCAAAACTCTCCTCGCCCTCACCGCGCAGTACACAGTCCACCTCCGTATGCTGCCTCAAATAGGCTTCATTGTCGCCCAAAAACTCGGGTCCACCGAGGATGACCACCGTCTGTGGTAATAGTGCCTTCACACGCGCAATAATATGCAGTAGATGTTCGTGAGTGAATAGCCAAGCCGAGGCAGCTACCACATTGGGCCGATGGGCATACACGGCATCTACCGCCGCACCCACCATCTCACCAGTTGTAATGCGCACCACCTTCCACTCCACATCGGTGCGGTGCATCACCTGAGCATGCAGCGCAGGCAGTGCCAGCGAGCTATGAGCATACGAGCAGTTGAGGTCAAGCCAGAGAATTTTCATTGGAGTTGAGAAATGAGAGTTGAGAGATGAAAGACAAGAGTCCGGAGGCTAATTATCAATTGTCAACTGTCAATTATCAATTCAAAAGAGTCGCTTCTTTGAGCCGGCGCATCGCCTCCTCGATGACGCTGCGCGGACTTGCCGCATTGAGACGCATGAAACCCTCGCCCTCGAACATAGCACCATCGTTGAGTGCAAGGTGTGCCTTGTCAACAATGAGCGCATTGAGTTCCGCTTGTGAAAGTCCCAACCCACGGAAGTCGAGGAACACGAGATAAGACGCCTGAGGACGTATCATACCCACCTGTGGCAGCTCGCCAGCAAGATATTGTTCTATATAGTCTATATTGCCTTGCACATAGGAGAGCATCTGGTCGAGCCATTCGGTGCCATGTGAGTAGGCAGCTGCTACGCTATTGAAGGCAAACACGTGACCGAGGTTGAGCTCGCTATGCTCGAGATGCTGGTGAAAACGCTCGCGCAATGCCTCATCGCTGATGATGCTATACGATGAGGTGAGACCAGCCATATTGAAAGCCTTGCTGGGCGACATCAGCGTGATGCTGCACGCGGCTGCCTCTGCCGAGACGCTGGCAAAGGGCACGTGATGATAGGGAGGCAAGGTAAGGTCTGCATGTATCTCGTCGGACACCACGATGACACCCTCGCGATGGCATATCTCAGCTATGCGACGTAGCTCCTCTGCGGTCCACACACGCCCACCGGGATTGTGCGGATGACACAGCAGAAAGAGTTTGCAGCCACGCACATCCTGCTCGAAACGTTCGAAGTCGATGTGGTATTGTCCGTCCACGAGGTCAAGCCTGTTTCTCCGCAACGTGCGCCCAAGGTTTTGCGGCACATGGATATAGGGGTGATACACGGGCGGCTGTATCAGTATAGCATCGCCTGGCTCAGTGAAGCAGCTGATGACGAATGCTATGCCCGGAACGATGCCCGGAACGAAGTTGAGCCACTCAGGTTGAATGGTCCATCCATAGCGGTTCTGTTGCCATGCCACGATAGAAGAAGCCCACTGTGGAGTGCGCATGGTGTAACCCAAAATCTCGTGATCGAGACGGCGGCGCAGCGCTTCGATAATAAAGGGAGGAGTAGCAAAATCCATATCGGCTACCCAGAGAGGCAAGAGGTCGCCCCTACCCCATATATTGGGAACCGCATCAATCTTCAGCGCATCGGTGCCGCGGCGATCGATAATCTCATCAAAATTGTATTGCATAACTCTCAGTTCCCTTTATGTCTATTGGCCCGTTTACGGCGAATCTCAGCCTTCATTTTGGCTGAAGCCGAATGGTGCTGTCCAGTAATGTAGGCTTTCTTCTTGGCCTTGGTCTTCACCTTTTCCTCTTTGGGACGATCCGAGGCCACCTTTTTAAACATGATGCCTTTGGTAAAAATATCATCTCCATTCATACGCTTGTCCTCTTAATCCTCGTCGGCGTCGTCAAACTCAAAATCATCGTCAAACTCATATTCGAAGTCTTCCATCTCATCGATATCCTCGTACTCGACAGTGATATCGTCATCCTGCCCCATGGCACGCAACTCGTCATGCAACAGATTCATGTCTTTGGCACGATGCACCAGACTGTCCTTACTGAGCTCTGACTGGAAATTCTCCTTATTGAGTTCATTCCATAGGATATCCTTCAATACAGATACCCCCAGTCCTGTAACAGATGAGATGAATACGTGGGGGATACCCTCGGGAAGGGTTTCCTCGAGCATCTCGATGAGTTCGTCGTCAAGAAGATCACACTTGGTGATAGCAAGCACACGCTGCTTGTCGAGCATATCGGGGTTGAACGTTGCCAACTCATTGAGCAAGATATCATATTCCTTGCGTATATCCTCAGCATCGCCAGGAACCATGAAGAGAAGCAACGAGTTGCGCTCTATGTGACGCAGGAATCGGAGTCCCAATCCCTTACCGGCACTAGCGCCCTCGATGATACCGGGAATATCGGCCATAACGAACGACTTGCTGTCGCGATACGACACGATACCTAGATTGGGTTCCAAGGTCGTAAACGGATAATTGGCAATCTTGGGTTTGGCCGCGGAAACGGCGGCTAGCAAGGTAGACTTACCGGCATTAGGGAAGCCCACAAGACCCACGTCGGCCAGAAGCTTGAGCTCCATGATGACGGTAAGTTCTTGCATAGGTTCACCAGGTTGGGCAAAGCGAGGAGCCTGACGAGTTGGCGTGGCAAAGTTGAAGTTACCTAAACCGCCACGTCCTCCACGAAGGAGGATAACCTCTTGGCCATGTTCGGTGATATCGCATAGATATGCCCCTGTCTCAGCATTGTATACTACTGTACCGCAAGGTACCTCTATAATCTTATCCTCACCATCCTTACCGCTACTTTTGTTTTTCGAGCCATTGCCTCCATGTCCAGCAAAAGCATGACGATCATATCTCAGGTGCAGCAATGTCCAATAGTTACGATTGCCGCGAAGGATGATATGTCCGCCACGACCGCCGTTGCCACCATCGGGGCCACCATTGGGGTTGTACTTCACACGTCGCATGTGTGTACTACCACGGCCTCCCTTTCCAGAGCGGCAGTAGATCTTTACATAGTCTACGAAGTTGGTTTCAGCCATAAAGTATTTACATTTTAAAAAGTTAGGAATTCATCTCTTTTTCGTGCAAAGTTACGAATTCCTATTACTATATCTTGTGAATCCTGTACACGTACAGAATCAAGAGCCATCTCAAAGGAGTGTAGCTACATAGTCGTTGATGAAACGCACCATGCCTTCGAGTCCCATTTCATCGGCATAGGGGAAGGCTTTGTATACGCCCTGTTCCTTAAACCACTCTATGAGGGGTGCTGTCTGGTTATGATATACAGCAAAGCGCTTCTTGATGGTCTCCTCATTGTCATCGGCACGACCTTCGATAGTAGCACGACGCAGCAAACGAGCCATCAATGTCTCCTCAGCTACCTGGATATCAATCATTGCAGAGAGTTGCTGACCGCGCTCTTCGAGCATCTGCTTCAATGCCTCGGCCTGAGCAATCGTACGGGGGAAACCGTCGAAGATGACACCCTTGCTATCCTTGAAGCTGTCATACACGCTGGCCAAGATGCCTATCATCAGTTCATCAGGGATGAGCTGACCGTTATCAATATATCCTTGAGCAATCTTACCGAGTTCTGTACCGTTCTTAATCTCAGCACGGAGGACATCACCTGTAGAAATATGATCTAACTTAAATTCCTCGACAAGACGAGCGCTGTGTGTACCCTTGCCAGATCCTGGGGCTCCAAAAATCACAATGTTTAGCATAGCTTTATATTTTTACAATGTTAATGATAATCAATTATTCCACTACGGTGTAGATATCTTTAAGGTTACGTCCGTAACCATCGTAATCGAGTCCGTAACCCACGATAAAGTCATTGGGTATCTCAAGAGCCACATATTCGACATCAAGAGCCACCTTAAGTTTCTCGGGTTTGAGCAACAACGTACATACATGAATAGACTCAGGCGAACGTGTGCCCAAATTTTCGATTAACCTGCGCATGGTACATCCTGTATCGACAATATCTTCGACTATAATTACAGGGCGACCCGTGATGTTCTCTGACAAGCCTATCACCTCTTTGATCACTCCTGTAGAAGAAGTGCCCTCATATGAAGCCAACTTTACAAAAGAAATCTCGGCGGGTATAGTTATACGGCGAAAAAGATCGGCAGCAAACATGAAACTACCATTAAGAACTCCCAAGAACAACGGATTCTTTCCTGCAAAATCCTTGCTAATCTGCGCAGCAAGGCGCTCAACCTCACACAAAATCTTTTCCTCAGGGATAGAAATAGCAAATGCCTTATCCTTAATCTTTATCGTACTCATAACAACAATATTTTCTAAATTTTCACAAAATTAGAGAAAATATGCTGATTGCAATAAAAAATGAGGATTTATTTTTCACATTTATTGAAAATATCGACCGAAAGCATTACTTTTACAAAAGAATCAATAGACATTACCGTGAGCCATTGTATATTCAATCTCATAGAAGAGGTTTATGGATGTAGGATAAACCGCAACAGAAGTAACATCGTCACGTCAGACGACATCAAACAACGGATACAGCCACGAGCTATAGACGCACACAAAGGGACATGTGGCCATGCGTTGCTCATAGCCGGGCAGCGTAGCATGGCAGGGGCAGCTATATTATCGGCCAGGGCTGCGCTACGTTCGGGCACAGGACTGGTAACTATACACACGCCTAGCTTCAATACACCCATCATTCAATGCGCTGTACCTGAAGCCATCATCAGCGAAGACCACTCAGAGTGTCATTTTACATCTGCTCCCGAGCTACACAACTATAACGCCATAGCGGTAGGGCCTGGATTGGGCACGGCAGTAGAGACAAGTATGGCCATCGAGGAGCTACTGAACAAGGCCAACAAACCTATAATCATTGATGCTGATGCACTTAACATAATCAGCAAGCACCGCGAGCTAATGGCCTTCATTCCCAAGAACAGTATCATCACACCCCACCCTCGCGAGCTGCAGCGATTTGCCGGCGAAGACTTTCCCCTACACCAACGCTTGGACAAAGCCTTAGAGATAGCACAAGAGCTGCACCTATATGTCATCGTAAAAGGGGCATATACCGCAACAGTCACACCTGAAGGAAGGATATACTTCAACACCACAGGGAATCCGGGAATGGCCACTGCTGGGAGCGGCGATGTACTCACGGGCATATTAGCCGCCCTGTTGGCACAAAGATACACTGCAGAGGAGACATGCATCATCGGGACTTTCGCACATGGTCTGTCAGGAGATATCGCCCGTCAGAAGGTCGGTACAATGGGGCTGATTGCAAGCGACATTATCGACAACTTACCTCAAGCATGGACACATTTGAGTACCAAACAGCCAAAAATGCCTTGAAATGTTGTTAAAAAACAAAAAAGTAACGAGTATACAAAAAAAACATAGTACCTTTACTCAACAAATAATAAAAGCCTATTAAAGAAATGAAAAAGATATCCATACTGGCCATCGCATTATCGGCAAGCATCGCCGCTTCGGCCCAAACAACTATAAGCAGCTACACTCCAGGCACAACAACCGAAGGGGCCGCTTATTACCTGCCAAAAACAGCGATCAACATCAACATTACGGTAGAAAAATCGGTGTATACCCCAGGAGAGCTGTGCCAATATGCAGATCGTTATCTACGAATCAGTGGAACATCAGACAAAGAGGACACACACTACAGCATCAAAGGGGTTACATTGAGTACAATGGGAATGCCCGACGAGTCAAAACTATACCACATCAAATTTACAGCAAACTCTGTAGCTCCCCTGATCGACTTAGACGACTCTGGAATCTTACTTGCCGTAAATACCGAGAACCCATATACCCATACTGATCAGACAGAGACTAAGAGTGACAACAAAGTGCTCAATCCACGAGCATATATGACTGAGGAAATGCTGATGACAGGATCAAAAGCGAAGATGGCTGAACTGGTAGCCAAGGAGATCTACAACATCAGAGAAAGCAGAAACCTGCTACTGCGAGGACAGAGTGAAAACATGCCTAAAGACGGAGAAGGACTGCAGATTATACTCAACAACATCAAAGATCAGGAAGAGGCCTTAATGCAGCTCTTCACTGGAACAAAAACCACCGAAGAGTCAACACACACATTTCAGATATTCCCTGAAAGCGAAACAGAGCGACTGATTTTTGGACGTTTCTCCCGCAAGTTAGGCTTGCTACACCAAGATGACCTAGGCGGCGCCCCACTCTACATAGACATCAAAAGCCGTGGCTCGGTGCCAGCACCTCCCACACAGACCGAGGGAACAAACCAAAAGCGAACCGCAAAATCTAAAAAAAGCCAAAGCGCCAAGCAAGACGGACTCGTATATAACCTCCCTGGCAAGGCCGACGTGAAGGTATACAGCAACACAACCACCTTCGCTGACGAGATATTGTCACTGACCCAATTCGGCAATAAAGAAACCTTATCATCATCGCTCTTCAGCAAACGAAAGAACATCAAAGTCATCTTAGACCCTCATGACGGATCCATAAAGAAAATCGAGGAATAACCCTTAAGACAAGTCGCCATGCACAACGTATATCATGAAATTACTACCCAAGAGGAATTATATGCCCTTCTCGAGTCACATGACAGAATAGAGCGATATGCGTTTCAGAACATGAACTTCACGGAAGTTACATGCAAAGACACCATCTGTAGGTTCTTCGACTGCCTCTTCATGGGATGCACCTTCAGCAAGCAGATGCGCATTCAGATAGATCGGAGTTGCCTGATATTCTCACACATAGATGTGCCTTACAACTGTTTCCGGAACGACCTATACAATGCCGAGTCACTATATAAAGGCTACACCACAGGATGCGCCGACAGCTATGCCTCATGCTTCGACGGAAAGATATACAAGCATTATCTCGAGAAGGGGAAAACAGCAACGGACATAAAGGAAACATTGGCCCGTACACTACATGACCACTCGATAAGTGATGCCCTACATGAATTTCTCACCCAATACGATGAAAAAAAGGTAATAGGAATCATGGGAGGGCATGGGTTGCTACGTACCGACCCTTTCTACACCCGAATAGCTAACTTAAGCAAGCAGTTTACCGAACTAGGCTACCTCATGGTCAGTGGTGGCGGACCAGGCGCAATGGAAGCAACCCACCTAGGAGCATGGATGGCTGGCCGAAGGCAAGCTGAGATGTACGACGCCCTACAAATTCTATCACAAGCTCCCTCATACACTGACCCCTTATGGCTCGACACAGCCTTCAGTGTGTACGAAAAGTATCCTCAACATAAGTTTTGCAGTTTGGGCATACCCACCTGGCTATATGGGCACGAGCCCGCAACACCATTTGCCACACATATTGCCAAATATTTCGAAAACGCCATACGCGAAGACAACATCCTAACCATAGCCAAAGGAGGCATCATATATACTCCAGGAAGCGCGGGTACGATGCAAGAAATCTTTCAAGATGCCGTACAAAACCACTACCTCAGTTTTGGATATGCCAGTCCCATGGTATTTCTCGGCACCGACTACTGGACAAACGAAATGCCAGTATATCCCCTATTGCAAGAACTCTGCGCAAGAGGCAAATACAAAAACCTGATATTAAGCCTTTCCGACGACGAGAACGACATTATTGAAGCCATCTGCAGCTTTACTGAACAAGCAAAATAAACCTAGCGAGATAACACTGAAAGGCTATACCTCAACGCGTACAGACCTAGAATGATAACATTCCACCACATACACAACTACAAAGATCCCTATTGGGCAGCGATAATGAACATTTATAAGAGATCGTTCCCCATAGAAGAGCAGCGGCCGACTGAAAGTATGGAAAGGCTTCTCGCCGAAGAGAACAGATACAGAATATCAGCATTACTGAACGAAGAGAGCGAACCCATTGGTCTGCTGACAAGTTGGAATTTGGGAACATTTACATACATTGAGCATTTTGCTATCGCTCCAGCATTCCGTTCACAAGGATACGGCACATGGGCACTAAAAGCATTCATGCATTCGCTATCATCACCCATGGTGTTGGAGGTAGAACCACCAATCGATGATACCACACAACAACGCATACAATTCTACCAACGCAACGGACTTATACTCTATGAGTATAATTATTTCCAACCACCCTATACAGCAGAGCAAGAGGGTGTAGTATTGAGGCTGATGGGAAGTATCCCGGAAAACAAAGACTTTGTAACAAATGTTTCATATCTGTTACATAAGGAAGTATATGGAGTGAAATTTTAAATAAAGATTTGCAAATCCAATAATATTACCTACCTTTGTAAGGTTATAAATACATGTACTATTTACAACGATAGACAATATGGAATTTACAGCAAAGCAGATAGCGGCATATATAGGAGGCGAGATTGTAGGTGATGAAAATGCCACAGTACACACCTTTGCCAAGATTGAGGAAGGTATGCCCGGCGCATTATCCTTCTTATCCAATCCCAAATATACAGCACATATATATGAAACCCAATCGAGTATCGTATTGGTAAATAGTGACTTTGTCCCCGAGAAGCCCATAAAAGCCACACTCATCAAGACGGCCAATGCATATGAGAGCCTAGCCAAACTGATGATGCTCTATGAATCTGTCAAACCCAAGAAGAGGGGCATCAGTTCTATGGCATCAATAGCCGACAGTGCAACTATCGGTGAGAATGTCTACATAGGTCCATTTGTATACATCGGAGAAAGAGCTATCGTTGGTGACAACACCATCATCGAAGCCAACACATCAATAGGAGACGGCGCTACCGTGGGCAACGACTGCCTCTTATACAATGGAGTCACCATATATCATGACTGCAAAGTAGGCAACCGTTGCATCCTTCACGCTGGCAGCGTAGTTGGCTCTGATGGTTTCGGTTTCGCGCCAGGAACCAATGGATATGACAAAATCCCTCAAATAGGCATCGCCATACTAGAGGACGATGTTGAGATAGGAGCCAACACATGTATCGACAGAGCAACCATGGGAGCTACCATCATCAAGCGCGGTGTAAAGCTTGACAACATGGTACAGATTGCACACAACGTAGTAGTGGATGAACATACAGTGATGGCAGCCCAATGTGGCGTTGCCGGATCAACAAAAGTAGGCACCTGGTGCATGATTGGTGGACAGACGGGAATAGGCGGACATATCAAGATTGGTCATCAGGTAAAGATTGCTGGTAACTCTGGCGTAGCCAACAGCGTGACAGACGGAAAGGCCGTGATGGGATATCCGGCATTTGACCACATGCAATTTGCACGTTCCACTGCGGTGTTTAAGAAACTCCCCGAGATGTATCGCGAAATGTACACACTGAAACAAGAGATAGAATCATTGAAACAACAACTTGCTGCTTGCGGCAAAGTGTAACTTAATTATGGCAAAGCAACGTACTATAAAAGAAAGCTTTACTCTCTCTGGCAAGGGACTACATACGGGTCTAAACCTCATCGTAGAGTTCTGCCCTGCACCAGAGAACTATGGATATAAGATACAACGCGTAGACGTGGAAGGAGCCCCCTTCATTGAGGCTATAGCAGAGAACGTAACAGAGACTCAACGCGGCACTGTACTCTCAAACGGGAAAGAGCGGGTTAGCACCATAGAACATGGACTATCGGCTCTGTACGCACTCGGTATCGACAACTGCCTAATGAAGGTCAATGGACCTGAGTTCCCCATACTTGAAGGTAGCGCCAAACTATATGTTGAGAATATCCTTCGCGTAGGCATCGAAGAGCAGGATGCCGAGAAAGACTATCTCGTAGTCACTGAGCCCATCGAGTATAGAGACGAACAGAGTGGATCTGTGCTGAGAATCGAACCTGCCGACCAGCTTGCCGTCAGTGTTCTTGTCTCTTTCGACTCAAGCAGCATCAGCAACCAACATGCTACCCTGATGAACATGGAGGATTTCCCCACAGAAATTGCGCCGAGCCGTACATTTGTATTTGTGCGCGATGTAGAGCCCTTGCTCGCAGCCGGACTCATCAAAGGTGGCGACCTTGACAATTCAATCGTACTCTATGAGCGTGAGATGCCGCAAGACCGCTACGACCGCATTGCCGATGCCATGAATATACCTCGCATGGATGCCAAAAAGCTCGGATACATCAACCATAGACCACTTGTCTGGGACAATGAGCCTGCACGTCACAAGCTATTGGATGTTATTGGAGACATGGCCCTCATAGGAAAACCGATTAAAGGAAACATCATCGCCAACCGTCCAGGCCACAGAGTAAACAATCAATTTGCACGCATACTGAGAAAGCAATTAAACTAAGTAAAAGACACCGTCTTTATATACCTATTAATATACAACAACTAACACAAGATAATATGAGCAAGATTAGTCCGCTAGCATACATTCACCCTGATGCCATCATCGGAGAGAATGTCGAGATTGGTCCTTTCGTATATATTGACCACAATGTGGTGATAGGCGACAATAATGTCATCATGCCAAACGCCAACATCCTCTATGGTTCACGTATAGGCAACAACAACACCATTTTCCCTGGTGCTGTTATCGGTGCCATTCCCCAAGATCTTAAATTCCGTGGTGAGGAGACAACTGCTGAGGTAGGCAACAACAACACCATTCGTGAAAATGTAACAATCAATCGTGGCACTGCAGCAAAAGGAAAGACCATAGTAGGCAACAACAACTTGCTGATGGAGGGTGTCCATGTAGCCCACGACACTATCGTAGGCAACAGCTGTATTATCGGCAACCAGACGAAGTTGGCCGGAGAGGTTATTGTCGACGACTTTGCCACGCTCAGTTCTACGGTGCTCGTGCATCAGTTTTGCCGCATCGGAGGTTACGTTATGGTACAAGGTGGATGCAAGACCACGAAAGAGATTCCCCCATATGTCATCGCTGCACGCGAGCCCATGACCTATTGCGGCATCAACCTGGTAGGCCTGCGTCGCCGTGGCTTCACACGCGAACAGATTGACGCCATCCACCAAGCCTATCGTTTTATCTATCAAAGCGGACTTAACACGACGATGGCTCTTGCACGTATCAAAGAGGAGATGGAGATGACTCCTGAAATAGAATATATTGTCTCATTCGTAGAAGGAGCCAAAAGAGGCATCATCAAATACGAAGATTAATAACCGTTGAGCTTTTATCTAGTATTCATCATTACAAATTTCATAACTACACGAACATGATTTACCGTTTCACAATCATATCGGACGAAGTGGACAACTTCCGCCGCGAAATTCAGATCGACTCTGACGCCACATTCCTTGATTTTCATCATGCCATACTTAAGGCAGCAGGTTATCCTAACGACCAGATGACCTCGTTCTTCATTTGTGACGACAACTGGGAGAAAGAAACCGAGATTACACTCGAGGAGATGGATACAACCTCAGACATGGACAGTTGGGTTATGGAAGAGACTCCGCTTAGCGAACTGCTTGAGGACGAGAAGCAGCACTTGCTATATATCTTCGATCCATTGGCAGACCGTGCGTTTTTCATTGAGCTCACCGAAATCATCACCGGAAAGTCTCTGGACGAGGCTGTATGTACCAAGCAGACTGGCGAAGCACCACAACATGTGCTAGACTTTGACCAACTCATGGCCACACAAGTAGTCGCAGTGGATCTTGACGACAGTTTCGGTGACGATGAAGACTTTGATCTTGACGAAATCGACCCTGACGGATTTGAGATGGGCAGTGCTGACGATTTCGAGAGCAGCATGCTCTATTAATATATAGTAAAGGGAAAGAGTATTGTATATCAAATAACACTCACGGCTCATTGCTATAACCGATGAATGACAACGTACTGGTCGTACTCCTCGGTCCTACAGGTGTAGGCAAGACAGCATTAAGTTTCGCATTGGCCGAATGGATGGGTTCGCCCATCCTTTCGGCCGATTCGCGTCAATTATATGCAGAGATACCTATTGGCACTGCTGCACCTACCCCAGCAGAGCAAGAGCGAGTAAAGCACTACTTCATAGGCACACACCATATTACCGACTACTATAGTGCCGCACAATATGAGAACGATGTGCTTAACCTTACAGAGGAGCTGTTCCATACCCACAACAAGCTACTGCTCACCGGTGGCAGTATGATGTATATAGATGCCGTATGTAAAGGCATTGATGACATTCCTACGGTTGACGATATCACACGACGTACCCTACTCGACCGATATGAGGCCGAAGGGTTAGAGCCATTGGTAGATGAGTTGCGCTTACTCGATCCTGAGTATTATCGCATTGTAGACCTAAAGAATCCCAAGCGCGTAATCCATGCTCTCGAAATATGCTACATGACAGGACGCACCTATACATCCTTCCGCACCAGCACCACCAAGCAACGTCCTTTCCGTATTGTCAAGATAGGATTACGCAGGGAACGTGAAGAACTATACGAGCGCATCAACCGACGCGTTGATCAGATGATTGATGACGGACTTGTCGAAGAAGCACGTCGTGTATATCCATACCGCCACTTAAACTCACTCAACACTGTAGGATACAAAGAATTGTTTGCTTACTTCGACGGCCATTGTACATTAGAGTTTGCCATCGAAAAGATTAAGCAAAACAGCCGTATATACTCACGCAAACAGATGACATGGTTTCGCCGCGATGAAGAAATACAATGGTTTCATCCCGACGAGCAGGAAAACATCATGACCTATATTAAAACACTCCTATAAACATTACAATATGGCAGACGAACCCATTCTAAATGCCCACAACAAATCTGAGTATCCTCCAGCGCATACTGCTGAGCATATCCTCAACCAAACCATGGTGCGCAAATTCGGTTGTTCACGCTCACACATCAACCATATAGAACGGAAAAAGAGCAAATGCAGCTATATACTTCCTACTTGTCCGACCGAAGAAGAAATAACGGATATAGAGAATACCGTTAACCAGATAATAGAGTCCGACTTACAGGTCAGCACACGCTACGTATCTCGAGAGGAGCTACCTGCCGACATTGACATCAGCAAACTCCCGACCGACGCCAGCGACACCCTACGTTTGGTATATGTTGGCGATTATGATGTGTGTCCATGCATAGGTGCACATGTGGAGCACACAAGCCAGATCGGACATTTCCGTATCAGCAGTACAAGCTATAATGAGGGTGTTTTCCGCATCATTTTCCGGTTAGGATAGCATATAAAAGGTTATAAGTACGTATAAGCGATATATAGAGGTTCAGAAATAGCAAATAAATTTGCATTTCCGTTTCGCTTATACTATCTTTGCGCAAGAAAGTAAAGAAAAGTTACAATCGTTGATATTTCAAAACAAAGATTTCAATCATTTGTATTATCTTTACTGCAACATAAAAAAGCAGTTGGACGGTCTGTCGCTTGCTCTGTTTACAGAGTATGAGGAAAGTCCGGGCAACATAGAGCATCCCGCTTGTTAATATGCAAGGTGTCGGTGACGGCAGGGTACACGTAGAAGAAAACAACCGCCCCGCTCAGGCGAGGTAAGGGTGAGAAGGTGGGGTAAGAGCCCACCGGTCAGGATGGTGACATCCTGAGCCGTACGTTCCGGGAGTTGCAAGGTCATGTATACCGGTGCTTGAGGGCTGCTCGCCCGAGCCGGAGGGTAGACCGCTATAGTCTATCGGCAACGATAGACACAGATAAATGACAGACGCTGTAGTTATATACAGTACAGAACCCGGCTTACAGGCCAACTGCTTTTTTCTTTTATAAGATACGATGAAAGAGCGATTCAAACAACTTATGCATTTCTTCACCCGCTCACTATGGCGGGTTACAGAGGATGAGGTAAGCCGTGGACGATACACGAGCTACAATCTACTTAAGATTATCATTCAAACCATAAAGTGCTTCATCAAAGATCGCGTATGGATACGTGCAGCCGCACTCTCATACACTACCCTATTCTCTATCATCCCCATTCTGGCTTTGCTATTTGCTATTGCCAAGGGATTCGGCTTCTCCAATCTCATGGAGCGTTTGCTTCGTGGAGGTATGGTTGAAAACGGCACGGTAGATATGATAATGACCTTTATCGACAACTACCTTGAATATGCCAAGAGTGGCGTCTTCATCGGAGTGGGCATAGCCATGTTGTTATGGGCTATCATCAATTTGGCCGACAGTATCGAAAGCAACATGAATGCCATATGGGATGTCAAGAAGCAACGTTCATACTTCAGAAAGCTGACCGACTACATGGCATTGTTCATCGTCTTTCCTATCATCATCATCCTATATGCCGGTATCAGTATTTTCATGACCACTATATACCAGCGATTGGCTGAATATTTCCTCATCAGCTCATTTGTACATATCTGTATCAAACTAGCCCCATATGCCTTATCGGGCATGATTATGACTGGCCTATTCATCTTTATCCCTAACACAAAAGTCAAATTCCTCAATGCCTTTATCCCAGGCATGATTACAGGTGTCATTTTCCAAGCATTCCTATATATATATATACAAATACAGATGTCCGTATCAAGCTACAATGCGATATACGGTTCGTTTGCTATCATACCTATGTTTATGCTTTGGGCCGATATATCGTGGAGCATCATCCTTTTCGGTGTAGAGATGAGCTATGTGAGCCAGAATATCGAACAATATAATTTCGGACAAGAGGTAGACAATGTAAGCCGTCGTTACCATGACTTCATGTGCGTAGTCATCATGTCGCTCATATGCAAGAGATTTGAGCAAGGCAGCCAACCCTATACGGCCAACGAGCTCTCTGATGACGGACAAATCCCTATCAGACTGACCAACCGCCTGCTCGACGAACTGGAAGAGATAGGTCTGATCCACGGTTTTAGTGCCGATGCCAAATCTGATATTGAACATTTTGTACCAGCTATAGACATCAGCCAACTATCTGTAGGCCGCCTACTCTCTACGATGGATAGCAAGGGATGTGAAGACTTCAAAATTGACCACTCCAAAGAGTTCAGCAATGAATGGGAGGCCTTCATCAGTCATAAGCAGGAAATGTACACAAAGAGCAACGGGATATTGCTAAAGGATCTTTAGTCTTCAACGTTGACGAAGACGAAGACGAAGACGAAAACGAAGACGAAAACGAAGACGGCAACCGTTAATTTTCAGATGTTAATTTCTAAACCAACGAGGCTCCGCGAGTAAAGTCAGGAATCTTCACTGGCACACCACCATTCATTGCCGACTGTTCGCTAAGCTCTGCTATGCACGACCATTCAGCAGCATCATACACATCTATATCAAGCGGAAGCCCTTCACGCAAGCATTGTATGAGTCGGCAATCCATCGTATAGTTCATGATATTGGGGACATCCAGTCGATAACCTTCGTTCTGTATTTTGGCAATATGTGGCTGAGTATATTTTGCCACAATAGGTTCTACTGCTGCCCCTTTTATCGGTTCCTGACCATCAAGCATGATACAGCGACGCGGATATTTCTGTACAAAGCCTTTAGTGCCGCAAACCGTCTGCATACGACTATAAGGACGGGGAGTCGTCACATCGTATTGCAGCAATATCGTCTTCCCTTTGACCGTACGTATAAGTGTGTTGTTCACACACACATCGTGCGGAACATCTGTAGCGGGTGTCATCGACACCAAATAGTCCAGTCTGTCACCATGGTGAATATGCAACAATTGGCATACGGGGCCTATACCATGTGTAGGATAAGGGTTACCTTTATGCTGACCACACAAGCGAGCCATCCAACCCTTGGGGCCGTCGGCTTCGTACTTATCGCGCAAGTCATGGATATATGCCCCTTCCAGATGAGTCAGCGTACCGAGCATGCCCTCACGTTCCATTGTAAGTGTAGCTTGATGGAAAGTGTCGTAACAGCAGTTCTCGAGCATGAAACAATGGCGGCGTGTACGTTCGGCAGTATCTACAAGTTGCCAACACTCCGCAACAGTAGTAGCTGCAGGTACCTCTATAGCCACATGCTTACCATGATCCATAGCATAGCAAGCCATTGGCGTATGCGTAAGCCAATCGGTACATATATAGATAAGGTCTATATCATCACGCTGACACATCTGTTTCCATCCATCCTGTGTATTGAGCAAGCAAGGCTTATACTTACCATCAGCAGCCACTACGGCTGCTGCTTCATCTAGATGCGCTGAATGGATGTCACATAATGCTACAATCTCCACGCCTTCGACAAGCAGGTAACGTCGTAGAGTAGCCATACCTCGGTTTCCCAAACCAATAAAACCTATTCGCACGATAGGTAGAGGTTCGCAGGCGAGTTGTAAAACATGTGACTGTGTCATAACAATGCAAATGTACTGATTTTTACGTTATGCACAAAAAGAAAGAGGTATCTTTCACAAAAGATACCTCCTTATAAAGAAGAAACGTCATTATTTACGTTTACCCAACGGCATATTGAAGCCGAAGGTCACATGACCATTCAAGTTATTCACAGGGATAAATTGTGGAGTAACCTTGGTAATCATATAGTCACTACCTACGAAGAATGAGAATATTTTAGGATGGAAGTTAAACATCCAGCCCCATGAGGTACCATAAGTAGATACTCCCACATTGGCTGAAGCCTCCAGCCACTTCAAGGGCGAAACATTGACATATCCACGCACTTCATCCCATCCACCGAAGTCACCAAAACGCTTACCATATAGCATAGCCACAGAGAGCGGACGATAGAATGGCATATTATATTCTACACCTAGATGCATTACAGGATTGAGGGCTGTCTTTGCTGCAGAAGTACCATGACTGTAGGGCATGGCAAACATCTCTTCCACATCCTGCATTATCATATCAAACTCGTCTTCGATAGAGCCCTCAAAATCATTGGGATCAATCTCCTCTATTCCATCAAACTCCACCTTTGAGTCGTTGATGCTGGCTTTCGTAAGATATTTCCATTTCAAGCTACCTAAATCAACCAATGAGGCTGAAAGAGTAAGTCCCTTAACCAGTTCACTCATATCATATACCACACCCAGGTCAACGGCAAAGCCCGAAGAAGCAGGTTTGAAGGCTGCCATGATCTCCTTATAATTGCTCCCGTCAAAGTTATCCATAGCATCTACCAACGGAATCTTCGGTTCATTCAATTCATCCATAGGGCCTGGTTCTACGGTCACCTCCGTAAAGAGAGCAGCCTCGGCCGATGCATGGGACTCTACCATCCACTTCTCCTCATTCATCTGGATATTCAGCTTATCTACATGAATATTGGCATACGCCATACCCACAAGATACTTTGCATTGACACCTACGCGCAGTCCTTTGATTATCTCATGCGAATAGCCCAAAGTAATGGCCGAATAATTCATTGTACGCATATTGATGTCAGAGAAGCTATAGTGGTCTTCCTGAAAGCCCTTTTTGGCAAATTCAAAGAATCCTCGAGGTATATTCATTGATGTAGAGGAGTTAGTTGTTATACTCAATGTCGTAAATCCCCCCAGCATACGGAATCCTGTCGCCATGAGTGTGCTTCCCAACTCCGTTGACAATTGCAACGACCGCGGCAGACGTCCCAAAAACTCGTCGGCCGATACCGTACTACTCATAAAAGTCGTCAGTTTGTCATCACCATACGGGTACACGAAGTTCGACAAGCCGAAGTTACCATTCGTCTTCACCGACCAGTTACCTATCATAGTAGAGAAGAAACCACGCTCTGCCGGCATTGCAGGATTCAACTGGTAGTTGTGGAAACCACCATCCAAGAAGTACGATGACTTTGCCGTTTGTGCACTAACGCGCAGAGCACATACCCCACATACGGCCAACAATACGATACTATATTTAATTCTTCGCATAATAGTTCCTCCTTATTCTTCAGTGTTATTATTCAGTTCATTCAAGTCTACATTGATATCACCACGCAGTTCTATCACAATATTCTTGACATGAATACCCTGCTCAGGCTTTATGGCAGCGCCACCAAGTGTTTCATTCGCCTTGGTTGAGATAGTGAATATCAGTCCGTCGAGCTCATTCAAGTCGGCATTGTCCTCACTCTGAGCGTTAATCTTCAATGATTCGAAATCGCCAGATGTTGTTACGCTACCGCCTTCTCCAGCCTTTATGCTTACAGGGTCAATCACGATACCCTTCAATTCTTTACCGCGCGTATTAATGGGAGTAAGTTCGAGCGAAAGTCCTATAGGCAATGTATTGTTTACATCCATATATACACTGAATCCCAGATGGCTGAATATTTCTGTTATCTCAGCCATATCCAACTCTAATCCACTAATCGTATCAGTATAGCATACTTCGAGTTCATCAAACTTCAGCGGCACCACCACACTATAATCTCCACTTACATGCATCTCTTGATACAGGTCTACACGATGCGTCACAGAGGTGTCCACCTTAGGTACAATCTCTAGCGATACAGCACTCGGCAACTTCTGTAGCAGTGTAGCCAATTCGGGCACCACCACCGTAGTATATCCCTTCAGCGCTTGTCCTTCGTGAGCGACGAAGAAGTATTTAGTAGAGTCAGGAGTTATCGTCCCTGCTTCCTCATCATATATAGCAGGAGCAATCTTCAAGTCATTGAGCACGATATGCGCTGTCTCTATGATCTCACCCATTTCGTCAAGTCCAATGATTGCCACATCCAGATTCAGAGGTACGCTGAGCGTATTCTCCAAGGCAATCTTAATCTGTGGGTCAGAGAGAGTGAGTCCGTTGCCCTCCTCTTTCAAGAAATCCAACTGCTCGCCCAGATTAAGGTCGAAAGACTCGTTCATCGCGCCAATCTCTCCGCTATAGACACCCTCGACGACACCCACAGTAATAGGAGTTACCACAAAGTCAAAGTCCACCTCTACCGTTCTGTTCAAGATATCGCTGCTCACCTCCATTTGGTCTACACTCACTGTAGCATCTATCGCTATAGAGTCTACATACTTCAGGTATGTCTTCTCATCCACGATAGTAGACCCTAGATAGCCGTCAGCCATCTTGGTAAAGTCGAGCTTCGTTACCTTGATACTCTTCTTGAATGCTGATCCTGGAGTATACTTGGTATCAATACGCAAGTGTCCGTCATTGATTTCCACATCCGGGTCGCTGGTCTCCAGGCAAATGAACGAGGGCAACATAGCATCGACTCTCATATTTATAGCCTCTTGTACATCGTCAAGTCCCTTCAAGTCAAATGCAAGATTCAGCGTCACATCCTCTTTGAAGTCTATAGAATATATCTTGTCCAGCCCCTTCTCTATCGGTTCGTCAATCGTTATATCTACCACCTTATGGAGGTCCTTGGTTATGGCATCTGACACCACTACCACCTCTTCCACTACGAAGTGTGTCTCTTCCAGGTCAAACAGAATCACTTTGTCACGCAGTGCAGGCAAGTCATTGCGTAGCGATGCTCTCTCTGCCACGAAGTACACAGCGCCGCCAGTTGTCAGACGTGCCGAGCCCGACATGGTGATCGACTCATCCACCACCTTCTGGTTTATCGAGATAGAGTCTAGTGCCAGCACGATATGGGCTTCATCCAAAGCATCATCCTTGAGCACATATATGGTATGGCTATCAGCATCGTACTCCATACCCTCAGGGAGAGCTGTCAGCTGCTCGTTGAGGAACAAGAACTCGGGAAGATGTATCTTGAACGACTCACCGTGCATCAGTTCAAAAGGCTCGAAGGTCTCAGGCATGTCGATAGTAAGTCTTACCTGGCTTGCCTGGGGGTCGAGGCGCACATATTTCACCTCCTTGATGTGTTTCAGACCCGGGATTGTAGGAGAGAAAGGAATCTCCTCGTCATCAAAGTCAAACTCTATCGGGTTGGTCTCACCTATCACGTCGTATAGGCCCAGTTGAGCGTCAAGTTCTATGCCTAGCTGGAAATCCTCGATTGTAGCCTCTGCATTTACTGTCAGATTACCATCAATATGATAGTCGAATGAATACGATATGTTTTCATTCATCACAAACTGACGTCCCTCTGTACCATCCTCATGCACACCTGAGGTATAGTATGAGTCCGCTTGAATATCCTTAAAGCCGTTGAAGTAAAACTCCACCAACGACACATCTCCCTCTACAGGCATATCGGTTACCGTCAGCACATGGTCACTCAACTGATATTTATCGATATATTCAGCCTCAGGATAGAGCGCCACATCAAATGATTCGGGGAAACTGATTCTGAATGTGATACTTCTCTTCATCTCACGCAAGATATGCGGATGAGAGATTTTGAAATGAAATACAGCACCCTCATTGCTTCGCTTCGATGAGTTCTCCTTGTTGATAACCTGTATCTCATCCAGGTTCTTCACCTCTTTAGGGAGAAGATATTCAAATTCCACAGGTATATCACTCTCATTTGTCGTAAACACCGAGTTGACATATTCCACTACTTGGAAGGTACCTAGTTTTGCAATATTCTCGGCATGCAGCACGTCCAAAGTTACGGATTTCTGTAGTCGAGGAAGTTTTTCGTTGATATCCTCTATTGACACGTCCGTAACATTAAACTTCACCTCCTTGCGCTTTCCGGGCATGGTGACACCGTTAATATCGGCAGCTGCCTCTTCAAAGTTGAATTTCTCACTATATGACACCTCGTCGAGCTTAAAGGAGATCTCATCCAGTTCCACCCCTATAGGGCTAATCACGCCAGAGTGTGCTATACTATACACGCCATCAATCTCTTTCAGCATCTCTTGGTCATCGGTGCTGAGCATCGAATCCAGCAAGATGGGTTTGAGATTACCCAAGGGCAATACAATCTTGTTCCCCTCAATACCTACATCGAGAGACACCTCCTTGTTTTTCAGGTCATACGTACCGTCAATACACGAGCACAGGAGACACAGCGTCCCCCACAAGCACCAATGCTGTCTTTTACTTCGCATAAGATAATCGTTTTATTGTGTTTATTGTTATTTACAAACCTTAATTATTGCAAAGGTACAACAAATTAGGAGATTAAGAAAGCATACTTATAAAAAAGCGGTGCATATTGTATCCATTACGATATATATTCCTTAACATTTGCTAATATGAAAACTAATTTATATATTTGCGAACAACGAATACCATTGACACAACAAGCAAATCTGCGACAGCGGTTGTTACCATCCATAAAGTGCGTATGCGTGATTTGCCTTCATCCATGCCACCTAGGTGACTGAAATAGAATCCAAAGTCAAAGAGAAGCAAAACAATAAACAAGGCATGACGTTAGGACTTATCTCAGCGAATTTCAAACAAGTCACAAATTTCAAATATTAACACGATGAAAAACTT
>JAFOYZ010000104.1 GCA_017424485.1 Bacteroidaceae bacterium | reverse complement strand
GAAAAGAAAAGTTCCTGGATTGAATGGTAGCTCATTGGCCGACATCTCGTTCATCTTGTTGATCTTCTTCTTGATTACTACATCAATGGATACGGATACCGGTTTGGTACGTCGTTTGCCGCCGCCACCAGATCCTAATCAGTTGGAAGATGACGTAAAGGTGAAGGGTAGAAACGTGTTTGTGGTTCAGGTAAATATGAACAACGAGATCATGTACTACTATGGTGATGAGTCATCACGTGTATCAAAGGCTGGTGTACAGGTCTCTGAGTTGCGTGAGATTGCCAAGGAGTTTATCTCAAATCCCGAGAATAAACCCAACATGCCGGAGTTCCACCCTGCTGATCCTCCTCTTCCCATTCTGGGCGTTTATCCTGTAACTAAGAACCATATCATCTCAGTGCAGACTGACCGTAGTACACAGTATGACATCTATTTCCAGATTCAGAACGAACTGATGGCTGCATACAACGAACTGCGTGACGAGTTGGCTCTTAGCAAGTTTGGAAGACATTACAGACATCTTGATCCGGAATCAGATGAGGCTTTGGCTATCAGAGGTGTGTATCCGCTGAAGATTTCAGAGGCAGAACCTAAAAAATATGGAGGAAACTAATCATGGGAAAATTTAATAAGAATGGTAGCAAGGAAGTTCCTGAACTGAATACCTCGTCACTCCCTGACTTGATCTTCAGTATCCTGTTCTTCTTCATGATGGTAACCTCTATGCGTGAGGTAACTTTGAGAGTGGAGTTCACAACTCCTAAAGGTACTGAGATTGAGAAGCTCGAGAAGAAATCGTTGGTGTCTTATGTATATATAGGTAAGCCAACGAAGGAGTTCCGCTCTAAGATGGGTACAGGTACTCGTATCCAGCTCAATGACGACTTCGCTGAAGTAGATGCTATCGGTGAATACATCTATCAGGAGCGTGAGTCAATGGCTGAGCGTGACAAACCCTTCATGCGTGTGTCAATGAAGATCGACGAAGAGACCCAGATGGGTGTTGTAACCGATGTTAAGATGGCATTGCGTGAGGCTTGGGCTTTGAATATCGTATACTCAGGCGGAAAGCGTCAGTAATTTATTTACTTAACACTAATAAGAAAAGCGGGTGTTCGTAACCCGCTTTTTTTAATGTAAACCATTTGTTATGGGACATTACCAATTAGATGCTTTGGATATTCAGATTCTGAAGATGGTGGCTGCTAATGCTCGAATACCATTCTTGGAGGTTGCTCGTGAATGCAATGTTTCTGGAGCTGCTATTCATCAACGTATACAAAAGATGATGAGTTTGGGCGTGCTCAATGGCTCAGAATTTAAGCTTAATCCTACAAAGATAGGTCTTGAGACATGCGCCTTCGTCGGTCTTTACTTGAAAGACCCATCAGAGTTTGACCGCGTTGTTGAAGCTTTGGAACAGATACCTGAAGTCGTAGAATGTCATTACACTACAGGTAAATATGACTTGTTTATCAAGTTGTATGTCAAGGGTAATTCCGAGTTGAAGGATTTGATTCATGACAAACTGCTGCCACTAGGCTTAACGCGTACCGAAACACTGATCTCGTTTAACGAGGTGTTTCGGAGGCAGATGTATATTCCTGATGCTGAATGAGGATATGCTAATAACACAGCGGCGACACATATGTGTCGCCGCTGTTGTTATGATGTGAATGCTAGTCATATCTATCGAAGGATTGCGCTTACTCCTCTTCGTTCAATGCCTTTATCTTCTTAAGTATTATTTCGGCATCTGCTTTTAACTTCTCCATTTTGCGCTGCATCTCAGCTACGAGGCTATTGCCGCTTTTGCTTGATGATGTAAGGAATCCCAGATTATTTCCGTATGTTTTGATTTCATTGCACAAGTTATCGTATGCTCTGAGCAATCTCTCACGCTCACGGTTTACGTTCATGCCCTCCTTTATAGAGTCTTTGAAACGAGCTACCCTCTTGCTGGCTTCGTTTTTGTGTAGGGCATCAAACAAGCTATCTATAATTGCCTTATATTGCTTGTATATCTTGTCTTTGTCACGGAAAGGCACATGTCCTATGCTATTCCATTCCTTGATGAGGTCATGCATCTTGCTAGCATCTGCTTCGCTGATGTCTTCCGGGTTAATGGCAGATAGAGCGGCAATAACCTCTTTCTTCTTGGCGAGGTTCTCATGCTCTACCGAGCGTTGTGTTGATCCTGCCTCTTTGCGTTTCTCATAGAAGGCATCACATGCCGTGATGAATCGTTTCCATACGATGTCAGACTGCTTCTTGGCAACAGGACCTATAGTCTTCCATTCGCGTTGCAATGCCGCTAACTTATCCGCAGTGCCTTTCCAGTCAGTGCTGTTCTGTAGTGCTTCAGCTTGTTCGCATAGGCTGAGCTTCTTCTCCAGATTCTCTGTCAGGCCATCTCTCATTCCTTTGAAGAATTCACCCTTTTGATTAAAGAAATTGTCACATGCCGCACGGAAACGTTCGAAGATCTTTGTATTCATCTTTTGTGGAGCAAACCCAATCGTCTTCCACTCTTCCTGGAGTGCAATCACCTCTTGTGTTTTCTCGTTCCAAAGTGAATATCCGGTTAGCTTGTCTAATTCAATAGCCTCTACAGCTTCACAGATGGCTGTTTTCTTTTCCAGGTTCTCCTGTTCTTTCTTCTTCAGTTCCTCGAAATGTTGTTGGTGGCGTTTGTTGACCAGTGTTGAGGCATTCTTGAAGCGGTTCCAGATGTCTTCACGCAGTTCCTTGGCTACTGGCCCTGTCTCTCTGTACTCCTGATGTAGTTTCTGCAGTTGATGGAAAGCTGAAACTACGTCCTCCTCTTCGGCAAGTCGTTCGGCAGACTCGCACAGACGCACCTTGTTTTCGAGGTTCTTCTTGAAGTCATATTCTCTAAACTCGATGTTGAGTTTCAAGATGTCGTAGAAGCGTTCTGTCAGCTGTTGGTATCGTTTCCATAGGTCTGTTTGTTTGGTTGCCGATACTTCGCCTACCTCTTTCCACTCTTGTTGCAGTGCTTTGAAATCATTGTACGAAGCTTGCTCCTTGTCGGCATTCTCTACCATTGTTTGTATGCGGTCGAGAATGGCCTCTTTGCGCAAGGCGTTTTCCTCGCGTATGCGCTCTTCTTCGCGTAGCTGTTCGGCTCGTTTCTCTTTTATCACACTCATGGCAGCTTTGTATGCCTCCTCTTGAGTGGTGTCTGCTTTGAACTCTTCGATGGTTCCGCCAGCAGCGATGTGTGCTTCACGTGCGGCATCTACTGCTGCGCGGTGTAGCTTATAGAATGCCTGTTTCAGCTGATCCAGTTCCTCTTTGGGAGCATTTAAAGGATCCTCTGCAAGGACTTTGATTCTTGCGACGATGTCTTCACATGTCTGCATCCCTTCAGACTTATTTTGTTGTATCTCTTGAGTGTCAGCAGCGTTGACCGCTTGCTCTTCAGTCGCTTCACTTTGGGGCAAAGCATTCCCTTCTACTACCGGCTCTTGCTGATTGGCATTGGCCTGAGGATCGTACGTTTCCGTCATATTCTTGTTTTGTTAAGTTGATTACACGGTATGATTTCCCAATAGGGTTGGCAAATAAAAGAAATATTGCCGATATAAACTAATTTTTTTGCAGTTTTTTAATCTCTTGGCAGAAAAAACTCTCTTCTGGCTCAGTCGTTTGGCGCAGACTCAGACTCTTAAAACTTTACCAATATCCTGAATACCTTTCCTGGCTCTTCAGCCCATTGCTGCAGAGCGTTGTGTGCCTCCTCGGGAGCAATGACCTTACTGATGAGACGCTCTATAGGGCATGTGTTCCTATTGAGGTAGCGTATGACAGCCCTGAAGTCCTCGGGCATGGCATTGCGCGAACCTCTTATATCGAGTTCTTTCTGTACGAAATATTTGGTGGTAAACGATACGTCACTCTTGGCATACCCGATGTATACCACACGTCCTGTGAAGGCTACCTCTGTGATGGCTGTCTGGTAGGTGAGGGGAGAGCCTACGGCCTCGATGACTACGGTGGGTCCCATGCCTTGCGTAAGGGCTTGCAGGCGTGCATGCAAATCTTTTGTTAGGCTGTTGATGGTATAGGTAGCTCCCACTTCATGAGCCAAGGACAACTTATCATCGTCAATGTCTACTGCAATGACAGTGGCTCCGCGTAGGGCGGCACGTACAATGGCTCCTATTCCTATCATGCCGCATCCGATGACCATTACCGTATCAACATCGGTTACTGCAGCGCGGTTTATGGCATGAAACCCTACGCTCATAGGCTCTATGAGTGCGCTGTCGCGCGATGAGATGCCTGCTGTTGGTATCACCTTCTGCCATGGTACCGCGATGTATTCACACATGGCTCCGTTGCGTTGTACCCCTAATGTCTCGTTATGTTCGCATGCATTCGTACGTCCGTTCCTGCATGCGGCGCAATATCCGCAGTTGGTGTAGGGGTTTAGCGTTACGGTCATACCAGGAACAAATGTCGTGGGTACATCAGCGCCCACCGCTTCAATGACTGCTCCTATCTCATGCCCCGGTATTACAGGCAGTTTTACCATGGGATTTCTTCCAAGAAAGGTGTTGAGGTCTGATCCGCAGAATCCTACGTACTCAATCCTTACTAGTATTTCGTTGCTCTGATAGGATGGCTGGGGCAGTTCTACTAGTTGTACCTGTCCAGTTGCGTTAATTTGTATGGCTTTCATATGAAAAACTTTTATTCTGACATATTCTTTATATAAGGAAGATCTACTAATTCATTGAATCCGTAGAACTCTTGTGCATTCATGCCGAGGAATAGCCTTTTCTCCTCTTCGGTAAGCTCGTTGCTCTTGGTGACGAAGTCATAACTCATGCGGTAGGTGATGGCAGTGATGGTGCGCGGATAGTCTGAGCCCCACATCAGTTTCTCCATGCCGACAAGGTCTGCAGCTTCGCGTATAGCGCGTATAGCCCCTTTGAAGGGATAGAACTCATCGTTGAATAGCCATGTGATACCCCCCGACTCTATACGCACATTGCGGTGCCTGGCCAGTTTGATTTGCTCTTTCCATCCCTCACGGGTCACCATGCCGAAGTGTCCGATGGCAATCTTCAGATTGGGGCACTCGCTGATAATCTCTTCCATCTCACCCACCTGTATATTGCCGTCGGCAAGATCTATGGAGAGTATGGCTTCACGCTCTTCCATGAGATGCATCATCTGCATCATCTCGTCAGAGGTGAGCATCACACGCCCCTCTTTTAACAATAGACGTTGGGCTGGAATCTTGATAGCTCGAAATCCTTTGTCGAGCAGTTCTTTGGCATGGGGCATAAATCCCGGTTTGCGGAATTCACACATGCCACATACGAGAAAGCGGTTAGGGTAGCGTTGGGCAACCTCCATGAGATAGTCATTCTGTATGCCATCGATAAACTCCTGCGTGATGACGGCTGCAGATACCTGTGCATAATCCATGTTTGAGAGAAATACCTCTGCGCTGTTCACTCCGTCCGTCATGAAGGGAGGTATCATCTGGCGAACCTCACCCATGAAGAGCGATCGTCCATTTTCAAGAGTGCGTATGGGGAATCCGTCCACCACCGTGTCTTGTCGTAACCACAAGTGGGCATGTGCATCAATGATATTCATATCCTAGTCTCTTTTTTTTGTTTTTATTGATAATTCACGCGTTGTATGCAACAAATATACACATTTTTTCTCTCTGCAGATGTATGAGAGAGATTATTTTTACATATGATGCCAACTAACTGATAGGAAAGCCGTCTCCGAACCCTCTATATGGTAAAAGACATTTTGATGCCCTTTGCCCAAGCCTGCTCATGAAGCTTGCCTGTAATTATTCTTCACATGTGGCTGAACTTCGGTAAAGTTAATGATACTTTGTCAATTATTTTATGTATCTTCGCAGTTGATTTTTGTGATTCCCGAATATACGTATCTAAAGAAACTGTATTACAATGTTATACTATCTCTTCAATTATCTTGACAAACTGAATGTCCCTGGTGCGGGCATGTTTACCTATATCTCGTTCCGCTCACTGCTTGCTATCATCATAGCCCTGTTGGTGTCTACCATCTTCGGTAAGCACTTTATCGATATGCTCAAGCGACAGCAGATTACCGAGACGCAGCGCGATGCAAGCATCGATCCGTTTGGCGTGCAGAAGATTGGTACTCCTACGATGGGTGGTGTCATTATCTTGGCAGCGATACTCATCCCGTGCCTGTTGCTCGGCCGGCTTCACAATGTATATATGATACTCATGCTTGTCACCACGGTGTGGCTTGGCGCTTTGGGCTTTGCCGATGACTATATCAAGGTGTTCAAGCGTGATAAGGAGGGACTGCACGGCATGTTCAAGATTATCGGTCAGGTGGGTCTCGGTTTTATTGTGGGCCTTACGCTCTACTTGAGTGACCAAGCCGTTATCCGTGAGAACGTAGAAGTACAGCGTGGTGCGGCTGGTGCCACTGAAATTGTGCATAAGAGTGAGGCGAAGAAGTCTACCAAGACCACTATCCCCTTCTTCAAGAACAACAACCTCGACTATGCCGATGCCTTCAACTGGTTAGGTGAGTACAAGCAGGTGGGTGGATGGCTCTTGTTTGTCTTTATGACTATTCTAGTGGTGACGGCTGTGTCAAACAGTGCCAATCTCAATGATGGTATGGATGGTATGGCGGCTGGCAATTCGGCCATTATCGGTGTAGTGCTAGGTATATTGGCCTATGTGTCCAGTCATATATCTATGGCCGGTTACCTGAATATCATGTATATACCAGGTTCAGAGGAACTGGTGGTATACTTATGTGCTTTTGTGGGGGCCCTCATCGGTTTCCTTTGGTACAATGCCTTCCCAGCCCAGGTGTTCATGGGTGATACGGGCAGCCTCACCATTGGAGGTATCATTGCTGTGAGCGCTATTATTATCCGTAAGGAGCTGCTCATCCCTATTCTCTGTGGCGTGTTCTTCGTCGAGAGTCTCTCTGTCATCATCCAGCGTTTCTATTACAAGGCTGGTAAGAAAAAGGGGGTAAAGCAACGCTTTTTCAAGCGTACCCCCATTCATGACCATTTCCGCACCTCGGTGGCCCAAGTGCAGAAGGTCGATCCTGGCTGTAGCATCAAGGTGACACACCCTGATACCCTTTTCCACGAAGCGAAGATTACCGTGCGGTTCTGGATTGTGACCATCATATTGGCTGCAGTGACGATAATAACATTGAAGATAAGATAACTATGAAGCGAGTCGTTGTATTAGGTGGAGGCGAGAGTGGCGTAGGTGCCGCTGTCCTGGCACAGAAAGAGGGGTTCGATGTATTCCTTTCCGATATGTCGAAGATCAAGGAGCATTACAAGCAGATGCTCGAGGAGTACCATATAGCATGGGAGGATGGGCAGCATACCGAGGCACTGATTCTCAATGCCGACGAGATTATCAAGAGTCCAGGCATTCCGGCCGATGCCCCCATGATGCTCAAGATACAAGAGCGGGGTATACCCGTTATCTCAGAGATTGAGTTTGCCGGACGCTACACCAATGCCAAGATGGTGTGTATCACCGGTAGTAATGGTAAGACAACGACCACATCGCTCATCTACCATATCTTCAAAAGTGCAGGTTACAATGTGGGCCTTGCAGGTAACATTGGGCAGAGCCTTGCCTATCAGGTGGCCACGTGTGACTATGACTGGTATGTGATAGAGCTGTCTAGCTTCCAGCTCGACAATATGTATGAGTTCCGTGCCAATATCGCCATCTTGCTCAATATCACGCCCGACCATCTCGATCGCTACAACCATAACATGCAGGAGTATGTGGATGCCAAGTTCCGCATCGTGCAGAATCAGACTGACGACGATGCCTTCATCTTCTGGAACGACGACCCCATTATTCAGCGTGAGCTCTCCAAGCATGGCATTCATGCCAAGCTGTACCCCTTTGCCGAGGATAAGCGCGATGGTGTGATGGCCTACACTGATGCTGATGAACTCTACTTTGCTGCTCCCTATGCCTTCAATATGGAGCAGGAAGAGCTGGCTCTCACGGGCAAGCACAACCTGTATAATTCTATGGCTGCAGGTATCTCAGCCTCACTTTCGGGTATCCAGAAAGAGGTGATACGTCAGGCCTTAGCCACATTTAAGGGTGTGGAGCATCGGCTCGAATATGTGGCTCGTGTGCGTGGGGTCGACTATATCAACGACTCCAAGGCAACCAACGTTAACAGCTGCTGGTATGCTCTGCAGAGCATGACACAGAAGACGATCCTCATTCTTGGTGGCAAGGACAAAGGTAACGACTATACGGAAATAGCTGATCTCGTACGCGAGAAGTGTGTAGGACTCATCTATATGGGTTTGCACAATGAGAAGTTGCACGCCTTCTTCGATCCCTTCGGATTGCCCGTAGCCGATGTGCAGAGCATGCAGGATGCTGTCGATGCAGCCTACCGCATGGCACAGAAGGGTGAGGCTGTATTGCTCAGTCCCTGTTGCGCCAGCTTCGATCTCTTCAAGAGTTACGAAGACCGTGGCGTGCAATTTAAGGAGTGTGTGAGAAAATTGTAGTTATTTAGGAGTACAGAAGTCAGAAGTTCAGGAGTTCAGACAATACCGCAGTTACGCGATAGCCAAGTGCTTCGCTATTGTCTGCACTCCTAAGCGAAGCGTCACTCCTGACTCCTGAACTCCATAAAAATAAATTTATAAATCGTAAATCAAATCGATGGATTTTCTGAATCGAATATTTCGTGGCGACAAAGTCGTGTGGGTGGTATTCATGTTGCTGCTACTCATCTCTATAGTGGAGGTGTTCAGTGCGGCTAGTATGCTTACCTATAAGAGTGGTGGTAATTACTGGTGGCCTATCCGCCAGCATAGTACCTACTTGTTCTTGGGTTTGGGCGTGGTCTATGTAGCTCATCTTATCCCTTACCGTTTCTATAAGACCATACCGCTTGTGCTTGTTCCGGCATCTATATGCATGTTGATATGGGTCTTGCTAAAAGGAGTCGATGTCAATGATGCCGCCAGATGGATGAGGGTTGCAGGCTTTACCATACAGCCTTCTGAGTTTGCCAAGGTGGGCGTGGTCATGGGTACGGCAGTTATCCTATCACGTATGCAGACAGAGGATGGTGCTACACCCAATGCCATGAAGTGGATACTCTGGATGACCATTATCGTGTGTGGACTCATCGCACCTGAAAACCTCTCTACCGCTGTATTGCTCTTCGGCGTGGTATGTCTGATGATGTATGTAGGTCGTGTACCCATGCGTCAGTTACTCAAACTATTCTTCGCGTTATGTGCCGCTGCTGCACTCTTCCTTTCTGTGTTGCTCTTCGTACCTAGTAAGACATTAGGCAAGATTCAGGGCCTTAATCGACTCGTCACCTGGCAGGCACGTATCCAGCGTTTTGGTGATTCTGATGCTATCCCCGCCGCACAGTATAAGATTACCGACGAGAACTATCAGGAGTCGCATGCCGCGATGGCCATTGCATCGAGCAATATCATAGGTCGCGGTCCGGGCAACTCTGTGGAGCGCGACTATCTGCCTCAGGCCTATTCCGACTTTATCTTTGCCATCATCATCGAAGAGACAGGCCTGCTAGGAGGTGCCTTTGTGGTGATGCTCTATATTATCTTGCTCATACGAGCGGCCAAGATAGCGCAGAGGTGTCGAGGGTATTTCCCTGCGTTCCTGGTCATGGGTTGTGCGCTGATGCTTGTGGCACAGGCCATGCTCAATATGATGGTTGCTGTAGGCCTCTTCCCTGTTACCGGTCAGCCCCTTCCGCTGATAAGCCGAGGAGGAACCTCTACCATCATCAATTGCTGCTATATCGGCATGATACTCAGCGTCAGCTACCATACCGAGAAGATGGCTCGCGATGCCCAAGCTGCTGCAGCCGAACAGGCCGAGGATGATATCCCTGAAATCTTGAGAGATTCATCGATTGTGAATGCATAGATACGCAAAGTGCTGTTCACGTAATTACTTATTCTGGTTTGCATAATCACGCTGGGCGCTGCATCTGTAGCGCCCAGCGTGATTGCTATGAAATATAGATTTAGAAGAGGCATCAAGTTAGAAAAACTCGGTGAAAAGGCACAAAATAGGCCTTTTCACCGAGTAAAAAAGTTTTATTTTTGACCTGGCAGAGTGCAGCGAAGCATGCTTCGCTGCAACGTTGACGATAACGAAAACGAAGACTGTCTGTCGGATGCTTAGTTAACGTCAACGTTATCGTCATCGTTGGCGTTAGCCTAAGCTAACGCCATAAACTCTCTTGTTCCTCACCCTCACCTGTTGTGCCCCAAACTCGGTGAGGAAGTACCCGAAGGTGCTGCGCTCGATGCCGCTCATGGCCGAGGGCGACTGTTGGTGCAGATAATCGTACACCTCGTTGGCCGAGTATAGTTGCGTCTGTCGCTCCTCGTTCCCTTCAGGAATGTCGCGCAGTGTGAGGCTGCGCTTCATTAATGCCCATACCCCTTGGCTGGTGGCAAAGGAATTGTTGTGTGCTTCCAGTTCGCGCGTCTCCTCTTCGGTGAACCAGCAGCGTTCACCGCTTTCGATCGCAGCCAATGCCTCGGCATAGAGTTGGGCATGGTCCAAAGGAGTAGTCACATCAATGGCATGTGCTAGTTCCACACAGATGAAGCGGCGGCTACCACTCTCGTCATTGAGCAGATGGCGTCGGTTGCTCGTGGCGATGAACGAGGCCATGCGTTCCTTCTCCTCCATCTGTGTGTGATAGGCACGCTTCATCGATACCGTAGCCAGTTGCACCATATTCTTGAAGGTCGACATTCGGCGGTCGCCGAACCGGTCAATCTCATCCACATTGACGAGCATGTAGGCTGTCATGCGACGCAGACAGCCGTCCTCCTGCTGCAGATTGAAGGTGTCGGTAAAGGCGCCTCTCAGCTGTGGCGGCACCAGCAGTTTGGCAAACTGGCTCTTGCCCCATCCTTGTACGCTACTGATGAGTATAGGGCACACGCTGTTGCCATACGCTCCCATACGGTTCAGTGCCTGTGCCACCATGGCGATGAACCACTTGCGCAACCAGCGGAGCAGTTGCTCATCATCGGTCACCCGGCGGAAGAGTGCTTCTATACGCTCCACGCCGTCCCATTCGGGCAACGTCGTCAAGTAGCTTCGCACGGGGTGATACTCCTCGGCCAGTGTGCCCCCCTCTATCACCGTTTTTACTAGGTACGGTTTTGCCAGGATGATACCCGCACGGTTCAGCTCCATCACCAAGCGGTTACATTGCATGCTGCTTACAGGCATCCATCGCTCGGCATCACGTCTGCTGATCTCGTGTTGCTGCGATAGCGCATTGAAGCGCACCCGATAATGCTCCCCGATGAACTCCTCGATGCGTAGCAGCAGCGGGTCGTGATTGGTGTTGCTAATGGATGAAGGTTGAGAGTTGAGGGAGCTCCCTTGAAGTGCTTCACTTTTCACGGAACAGTTAACGTTATCACAATCGTTGTTGTCATCGTTAACGTTAGCGTTAGCGTACACACTTCGCGTGTCCTTAAGCGCTGTTACTCTTCTTCGCAGCCACTCGAATGCTTTTGTAAATAACTTCTTCATTGCTTCTATTATATAATATATAAGTTTTCGTTATCGTCTGACAGTACAAAGGTACTGTGCCATCAACCCCATTTATTCTGCATTTGATACGCTACAGAAAAAAGTTTTCGTCATCGTCTTCGTTATCGTTGAAAACTCTGTTTTCGTTGCGAAGTTACAACATTAATACCCCCAAAGTCAATACCTAGTCAATCAGCACGCTTGAAAATAAAAAGGATGGTTCGTTTGACTAATATGGAACAATAGATTTCCATTATTCTATGGTTCTATTTGTTGTTATCCCTGCAGGGATAACACGCTACCCTTGCAGGGAGAAAATATTACCCTTGCAGGGATAAACTATTACCCCTGCAGGGGTGGCGATAAGTGAAACCTGTGAATAGGGAAAAACGCATTCTCATTTTTCTCGAATGAAACCTTACTTATCTCTCAACTTATGAGTCAATATTTCACGCGAAATTCGCGTGAGGGAAAAAGCAACGGAAAACTTGAATGTTTTTTATAATGCGTATTCCCTGAACCTGAGAATTAGGAAAAAGAACTTCTCAAAAGCAAAAAAACAAGTTGCAATGCTGCACTTGACTTCTCCTTGGTGCCGACAAATCTTATGGTGCTAAAGCGCGTTCCTTTGAGGGGATAAATCTCCCGTCGTCACAAGCAACGCTATCATGCCGCGTTGCCGTCGCAATCAGCGCTAATGTTCCGCGCTGCCGTCAACGTTGCAGCGAAGCGCACTTCGCTGCACTCTGCCAGGCCAAAAATAAAACTTTTTTTCTCCAAAAATGCAAGGTGCGCGTGCGCGAATCCTTAAAAAATGCCCATTTCATCGCTCCTCGTTGCTTTTCCCTTGCGCCAGCGACCTTCGGTTCCTCGTTCCTCGTTCCACGCTAAACGGTTTTCGTCGGCGTAATAGAATGAGAATAATGAAATATATACTAACGGCATGCCTTTGTTTATTGGCGGCCGCCGAGACCTGTGCACTATACGATTACGAAAGCCTTTATGTGTCGAAAGGCGGTGTAGCACCTGTACAGAAGAGGGAAAGAAGTAGGGAGAGGCATTTCATGATAGCTGCTTCTATAGAGAGTGTACATGCTACATCTGGTGCTGAGATACCGATGTATGGAGGAACGAAGTATGGTGCTGGTATAGAAATCTATTTCCTATAAACTGGAATGGAGGTGTCGGACTAGGCATTCACTATGGACAGGAGAAACGCACCTTGGAATCTGAAGAGTTTTTCTACAAGTGTAACGCTGTAGATGATGAAGGTGACAACCTGAGCTATAAGGCCCATGCCCGTGATGCAAGGAGATGCAGACCATCAACCTTATAGAAATCCCGGTCTTCTACCAATACAAGGTTGGCAATGTATTTGTGAATGTGGGACCGGGACTCGTTATTCCAATGAAGTGCGAATATAACACGGTCTCCGGCCAGGTGACATTGTCGGGCTACTATCCCAAGTATAATGTGGAGCTGAAAGATTTGCCCAATCATGGATTTGGAGAATATGACGTGACTGATAATCAAGGTACGCTTGAAACTCAGGTGACATGGGGCTGTAGGGTATTGCTTCCCGTTGGGAACTGTAGACCTTAATGTGCGTGCTTATGGCAAGTTTATCATGAATGGCTATTATAAAGATGGAGACTATCTGAAGTATCCTGGTGGAGTCAACTCTCTCTCGTATATGGATGGAAAGAGGCATTTGTGCTCCTTCGGCTTGTCTGTGGGAATAGGATTATAAGACTGCCGCACTAATTACGATTGTTTCATGTTATACCTTGACTTCGTTAATCACTTCTTGGATTTGCTAAAATAATCGGTAAGCGTAAATGGTACTTTAGAATAACGAGTTTGTGCCTTTTGGAGTGATAAAAAGAAGAGGCTGTGTCGTAAATAAATTTTACGACACAGCCTCTTGTCAATTATTTTATGTATCTTCGCAGCTAAATTGAGAAAGGTATATATAAGGTATAATAAGGAGAAAGAAACATGGAGATTGATTCGATAAAGTCTGTATATTTCATTGGTGCTGGTGGCATCGGTATGAGTGCTTTGGTGCGTTACTTCTTGTCATTAGGCAAGGTGGTGGCGGGGTATGACCGTACGGCCAGTGAACTCACCGAGCGCCTCAATGCAGAAGGTGCGGCTATCCATTATGAGGATGACTGTGCGATGATTCCCGATAGCTGCAAAGACAAGGCGCATACCTTGGTGGTGTATACGCCTGCGGTACCACAAGATCATAGTGAACTCACGTGGTTTCGCGAACAGGGCTTCGAGATACAGAAACGTGCCCAATTGTTGGGTACCATCACTCGCAGCCGCCGAGGTCTGTGTGTGGCGGGTACGCATGGAAAGACGACTACATCGACCATGGCAGCCCACCTTATCTATGGCTCTCATGTGGGGACAACGGCTTTTCTGGGTGGCATATCGCAGAACTATGGTACCAATCTGCTGCTGACTGACAAGAGTGACTATGTGGTGATCGAGGCCGATGAGTTTGACCGCTCGTTCCATCAACTGCGTCCCTACATGTCGGTAATCACCTCTACAGATCCAGATCACCTGGATATCTATGGTACGCCAGAGGCTTACTGGGAGAGTTTCGAGAAATATACCTCGCTCATCCGCCCGGACGGTGTGCTCATCATTCACGAGGGGCTGGAGATAAAGCCACAGGTGCAGCCGGGAGTGCGTGTATATACCTATTCTCGTGCCAAGGGCGACTATCATGCCGATAACATCCGTATTGGAGGGGGCGAGATTGTGATTGACTTCGTTCACCCCGAAGGTGTGGTCAAGGATATTCATCTTGGTGTGCCCTTGAGTGTCAATATCGATAATGGAGTGGCGGCTATGGCGATGGCTCGGTTGGCGGGAGTTGCTGATGAGGAGTTGCGTATAGGTATGGAGAGCTTCCGCGGTGTGGAACGCCGCTTCGACTTCAAACTGAAGAGTGAGGCGAAGGTGTATCTCAGCGACTATGCCCATCATCCGGCCGAAATCTGGCAGAGCGCTCTCTCGATACGTGAACTGTATGCAGGACGTAAGGTGACTGCCATATTCCAGCCTCACCTCTATTCGCGTACACAGGACTTCTATCGTGAGTTTGCCGAGAGTCTCTCGCTCTTTGATGAGGTAATCCTTACCGATATATATCCTGCTCGTGAACTGCCTATCCCCGGTGTGACCAGCCAACTCATATACGATAATCTGGCAGAGCATGTGCAGAAACAGATGATAAACAAGTGTGATGTGCTCGCCACTGTGGAGGCTAAGAAAGATGAATTGGAGGTGCTCGTGACGCTTGGGGCTGGTGATATTGAGAATTACGCCACTGAGATAACAAAGATTCTGAAGAATTAAAAAATTATAAACTGAAGATTAGAACAGGCGGGAACTATAAATCAAGATAGGTGCCCTTAGTTTTAGCTTTTGACCTTTAATTCTTAACTTTTAATATTAATGTATGAAGAAGATACTTTCCACTATAGTCCTTGTCTTGTTGGTTGGCTACATTGCCTTTGCTGCAATCGCTCTATGTAGCAAGCCTACAGGGCAGGTGTGCAAAGGTGTTCGGCTTGAGATGCGTGATAGCCTGGAGACTGGGTATATGAACACCACTGATGTGGTAGCTTTGCTGGCTAAAAGCGATCTCAACCCTACGGGCAGACCACTTGAGGAAGTCAGTTTGCATGCCATAGAGGACGCTCTGGAGGCGTCACCGCTTATCGCGTCGAGCGAATGTTATAAGACTATAGGTGGATATGTGGTGGTGGAGGTAAAGTGCCGGCGGCCTATCTTGCGTGTCATGACCAATGGGGGGGAGAGCTACTACCTTGATGAGGAGGGAGAGGTGATAGAACGTATAGCCAAGGCGGTATATGTGCCTGTGGCTACGGGATATATCACGCGCGATTTCGCTAAGAAGGAGTTGCTGGAACTTGCGCTTTATCTGCAAGGTGACGAACTATGGAATGCGCAGATAGAGCAGATCAACGTGACTCGACGTGGTGAGCTGGAGCTGGTGCCTCGTGTGGGCAGTCATGTCATCGTATTGGGTGCTCCTGGAAACTATGAGCAGAAGTTTGCCAAACTGCAGACCTTCTATGAAAAGGGACTTAACGAGGTGGGCTGGAATCGCTATTCGCGAATCAATGTTGACTATGGCAATCAGGTGATAGGAACGAGGAAGTGATTAACGATGAACGGTTAACGTGGAACGATGACAAAGCAGTAGCGCTGCGGTTTAGAGTTTAGAGTGTAGTGTTTAGAGTGTAGTGCTTAGAGTGTAGTGTTTAGGGTTTAGAGTTTAGGGTAAGCAACCAGGGCTGCAACGATAACGCTGACGATGACTCTTTAACGATGAGCGGTTAACGTGGAACGAGGAACGAAGGGGCTAATACCGTTAGCGAATGATAAATCAAAACTTCTGTTTTGCTATCTGCGATAAATGTGCTAACTTTGCAGTTTGAAATTTCGTACGCAAAGTAAAAGAATGAAAATCAATCTACTTAAGAATATTGCTCTCTTCGTGTTTGTGATGGTGGCATCGCAAACCCTCGGTCAGGATTTGCTAGCTGCTCAAGCACCTTTGGATAAGCAGATGGCGCGTATTGACTCGGTAGTGCTCAATCGTCTCATTCATGCTGAGACTTATGAATACCCTGCCGATGATCTCTATCCTGAGTGGAGTAATGAGTATGCGCATAAGTATACCAATGTGGTGATACCCGACTCTTTTCTCATTGACCTTACGGGATTCTGCATGCCCACGGAGAATACCAAGATTACGGATATCTTTGGCTATCGTCCGCGACGTCGTCGTATACACTATGGATTGGACGTGAAGGTGGAGCGTGGCGATACAATCCGTGCAGCCTTCGATGGAAAGGTTCGTTATGTGAGTTATCAGCGACGTGGATATGGTAACTATGTGGTGATACGTCATGCGAACGGCCTGGAGACTTTATATGCTCACCTAACAAAGAAGCTTGTGGATGAGAATGAGGTAGTAAAGGCCGGCGATCCCATAGGTCTGGGAGGTAATACGGGACGTAGCACCGGTACTCATCTGCATTTTGAGACTCGACTGTTGGGTAAGGCACTTGACCCTGCTCTGATGTTTGACTTCCCCAATCAGGATGTTACAGGTGATACCTATTTATATATGAAGCCCAAGAAGAAGGTGTATGATCCTTCTGATCCTGATACGTACTATAAGGTTCGTAGTGGTGACTCGCTAGGCCGGATTGCGGCACGTAAGGGTACTACAGTGAAGAACCTGTGCAAACTCAATGGTATTACTACCAAGACAATCCTGCGTCCAGGACAGGTGCTTAGGCTTTATTAATTGACAAATGACAATTGACAAATGACAATTGACAAATGACAAATGACAATTCAGAATTCAGAATTCTCCTTCAACTCTCAACCTATGGATACAAACAGACAATTCGAACAGATCATCGCAACGTGTCGTGATCTATTTGCTAAAAAATTGAAAGACTATGGTGCTGCATGGCGTATCATGCGTCCCACCTCGGTTACTGATCAGATCTTTATCAAAGCTAATCGCATACGTAGCATTGAGACTAAAGGTGAGACGATGGTTGATGAAGGCATACGGTCGGAGTTTATAGGTATTGTGAACTATGGAATTATAGCTCTCATTCAGCTCGAATTGGGCTATGCAGAGGCTGACGACATGTCTCCTGAGGTGGCATTGGCTAAGTATGATGAATATGCTACTAAGGCCTTGAATCTGATGAAAGCCAAGAATCATGACTATGATGAGGCTTGGCGTAGCATGCGTATCAGTTCGTATACGGACCTGATATTGATGAAGATATATCGGACTAAGCAGATTGAAAGCAATGAGGGGCAAACACTTGTATCGGAAGGTGTGGATGCCAACTATATGGATATGATAAACTATTCGGTATTTGGACTGATAAAGATTGACTTTGGAGAATAAATCTGCTAACATAGCATCAGGTGTCACCATTAACGCCTTGCGCTTTGCGCTGGCTTTAGTGTTTGCTTTCTCTGGATTCGTGAAGGCTGTTGACCCTATGGGTACTGTGTATAAGATGGCCGACTATGCGGATGCCTTTGGCTTGACTATGCATCCATGGATGCTGTTGTTGGGTGCATGGCTCTTAATCATAGTAGAGTATGTGATGGGTGTGGCGCTGTTCTTTGGTCTGTATCGGCGCTTCTATCTTTGGCTGATGATTGCTTTCCTTGGAGTGATGACTCCATTGACGTTGGTGCTGGCGCTGACAAATCCTGTAAGTGATTGTGGTTGCTTTGGTGATGCTTTGGTGTTGACCAACTGGCAAACTTTCGGGAAGAACGTTGTACTACTCCTTATGGCTATCGTGGTGCTGAGATGCCACAAACGTATCTGGCGGGTGATCTCGGAGCGAACTCAGTGGCTGATTTTTGTGTATGCCTTGGTGGCTATTGCTGTATTTATGCGGTATAATATGAGGCATTTGCCTGTGTTGGACTTCCGCCCTTATGCAATCGGTACCAACTTGATTGAGGGAATGACGATACCTGAAGATGCACCGCAAGATGAATATGAGACCCTTTTTGTGCTGGAGAAGGATGGGGAGCAGCGTACGTTTACTTTTGATGACTATCCTGATTCTACGTGGACCTTTGTGAAGCGTGAAAGTCGTCTGGTGCGTCAGGGGTATGTGCCTCCCATTGCAGATTTTCATCTTTCGACGCTTGAAGGAGAGGATGTGACTTGGGAGGTGCTGGATTATCCAGGCTATACTTTCCTTGTGGTGTCGCATGAACTCAGGCGAGCAAACGAAGGAATGCTTGACGTTATCAATGATCTGTACGACTATGCTAAGGTAGGTGGTCATCAGTTCTATATGCTGACATCGTCAAATGCTCAGTCTATAGCGCAATGGACAGAACGTACTGGAGCCTCCTATCCTTACTTGAATGCAGATGATATCTTGCTCAAGACCATGGTCAGAGCTAACCCTGGGCTAATAGTCCTTAAAGAGGCTACTATCGTGGGTAAATGGAGTGCCATCGATATGCCACGTGACGAACAACTCAGTGTGCGTATCGAGGATAATGCTGCATTGACTGTGTCATCGCATGAGACGGCAGCACGGCGTGTGGCTACGGCTTTTTGGATGCTATTCCCGCTATTGCTGCTAGTGGCTATTGATCGGGTAGGCGGAAAGAGTAGGGGATAATAGGCGGGTTTATCTGTAACGTGATTTTATAATCGTCTGTCTCTGAGGTGTAGTAGAAGGGCCTTTCGTGTTGGCTATATTTAAAATCCTTGTTTATTCGCTCGCTTTTATGTAACTTTGCACCTTGATAACAAAACTGAATATACGAAAATCATATTAACTATTTAATTCAAAAGAAAATGAGAAAGAACATTGTAGCAGGAAACTGGAAAATGAATAAGACTCTCCAGGAGGGTATTGCTTTGGCTACTGAGTTGAACGAGGCTTTGACAGCTGACAAGCCCAACTGCGAGGTTATCATCTGCACTCCGTTCATCCACTTGGCATCGGTAACCCCTATCGTTGACAAGGGTATTATTGCTGTAGGTGCTGAGAACTGCGCAGACAAGGCTTCTGGCGCTTATACTGGTGAGGTGTCTGCCGCTATGGTTGCTTCTACTGGTGCTCAGTATGTAATCTTGGGTCACTCAGAGCGTCGTGCTTACTATGGTGAGACTCCCGAGATCCTTAAGGAGAAGGTGCTCTTGGCCTTGGCTAATGGTCTGACTCCTATCTTCTGTATTGGTGAAGTGCTCGAGGAGCGTGAGGCTGGTAAGCAGAATGAGGTGGTTTACAATCAGCTTGAAGGTTCTCTCTTTGGTCTCTCAGCTGAGGACTTCTCTAAGATTGTACTCGCTTATGAACCCGTTTGGGCTATCGGTACAGGTAAGACCGCTACAGCAGAGCAGGCTCAGGAAATTCATGCCTATATCCGTTCAGTGATTGCTAAGCAGTTTGGTAAGGAAGTAGCTGATAACACCTCTATTCTCTATGGTGGTAGCTGCAAACCTTCAAATGCTAAGGAACTCTTCGCTAATCCCGACGTTGATGGTGGCCTCATTGGTGGCGCTGCACTGAAGGTGGAAGATTTCAAGGGCATCATTGATGCATTCAAGGCTTAATCAATTCTAAGAAGCTCAGGGAGCAGCATGCAGACTCCCGAGCTTCTCTCTATTTTATCATTATGAAACAACTTTGTGTATTGCTGCTGACTTTGGTCAGCTTGCCGCTTGTGGCACAGGATAACATCGTAGACCGGCTCGAACAAGTAGTGCCAGGAGAGGGTGTGATTACTGTCCATCAGGATGCACGCCTAAATGCCTTGTTAGGTATGGTGTATAATCCGTCCTTGAATAGAGGGAAGAAGCTGCAAACAGTGGGTTATCGCATACAGATTTATGCTGGTGGCAATACGCGATATGCTAAGGAGGAGGCTCAGAAGGCAGCCCAATATGTAAAGAGTAACCATCCCGAAATCCCAGTGTATGCCGAGTTCGTGGCGCCTAGGTGGGTGTGCCGTGTGGGCGACTATAAGACAATCGAAGAGGCTGACCAAGTGATGCGTATGCTCAAGAAATCGGGCAACTTCAAAGAAATCGCGATCCTCCCTAACCAATTGATCAATATTACGCTATGATGATGGAGAATCCGGGCAACTATCCTATTGACGAACGTAATCCCGAGTTGGAAGAACACTACCGCCAGATATTGGGCCTGCTAGGCGAGGATGCTGAACGGGAAGGTCTGGTGAAGACTCCTCAGAGAGTGGCGCGAGCTATGCAAACTCTTACTCGTGGCTATCGTATGGATCCGAAGGCCGTACTTAACTCGGCTAAGTTTAAGGAGGATTATAGCCAGATGGTCATCGTGAAAAATATTGATTTCTATTCGCTTTGTGAACATCACATGTTGCCTTTCTTTGGTAAGGTACACGTGGCGTATATCCCCAATGGGTACATCACGGGACTGAGTAAAATTGCTCGTGTTGTCGATATCTTTTCGCACCGATTGCAGGTGCAGGAGCGTATGACGCTGCAAATCAAGGAGTGTATACAAGAAACCCTTAACCCGTTAGGCGTGATGGTGGTAGTAGAGGCTCAGCACATGTGTATGCAGATGCGTGGTGTGGAGAAACAAAACTCAATCACCACGACTTCGGACTTTACAGGCGCCTTCAATCAGGCCAAGACTCGTGAGGAGTTTATGAATCTTATCCGCGGCTAATGTCGTAGCCGAGGCCAAATCATAAAATGTTATATATAATGTACGCGTGTGGGGCTTGGCCTTATGCGCCAATCACTCGATCGCCAAGGATTTTGGCCATCGCTTTTCTTGCTTCCATCAACTGCTTGTAGCGAGCCATGGTCTCCATGCATAGGGCGGGGTCATTCATCACGGCGGGTTGTCGTAGTTGGTTCTGGGTTTCTTTTAATTCCATATCTACGATGGCCATTTTGTAGTCGCCGAGCAGGTGTGGCATGATCTCGTGTAGGCGGTCGGCTTCCTTGATCACAGATTGTGTCTTCGAATGATATTTGCTTAACTGATATTTTTCCTCTACAAGGTCTGCAGCAAGGCGGCTTAGTGTGGGCTGTGCATGTCCAATGAAATATCGTTCGGCTATAAACCCAGGGGTGCCGATGTGCTGTCTTAGTTCCCGTAAGACCTCTGCAAATAACGGCGTGCTGAAGGTGATGCCGTCTAAATCAAGTTCTGACACTACGTATTCGGTTACGGTCACTTCGGTGCCTGTCTCCTCATCTATAAACATCACCTTCTCTCCGTGACGTATCAATTGCTGGATGATGAGCTGTTCCTTGGTGTATAGAGGATTGCTAGTCCATAGGGCCTGTGCTGTATGGTCTTCTTTGCTCTCGGTGGCGGAAGGTGCTTTAGGGTTTCCTGTGGGGCTGGAGGCGTGTGTTCCCTCTTCTCCTTGATTGCCTGATGGCTCTGTTGGAGATGGAGTGGTTGTGCTGCTTGCTTCGTCTCTTCTTTGTGTGGTGGAAGAGTCTTCCTTCTCTTTCTTCAACTTTGCCACTTCGCTTACAAGTATGCGCTCCTCTACGTGTAACATCTGACTACACTCTTTGATATATTCGGAGCGTACGATAGCTTCTGGGATGACTGCGATGCTCTTTACGATATCCTTGATTACTTCAGAACGTTTATAGGGATCGCCCTTGGCGTCAGTCATCAGGAGGTTGGTCTTAAAGCGGATGAAGTCTACCTCATGTGCTGCTATATACTCTTGAAACTCTGTGGCGTTGTGCTTGCGGGCAAAGCTGTCAGGGTCATCGCCGTCGGGGAGTAGCATGACCTTAATGTTCATTCCCTCTTCGAGCAGCATGTCGATACCTCGCAGCGATGCTTTGATACCCGCCCAGTCGCCATCGTAAAGCACGGTGATGTTGTTGGTGAAGCGGTGTATCATACGTATCTGCCCTGAAGTGAGTGAGGTGCCCGATGATGCAACCACATTCTCAACCCCAGCCTGGTGCATGGATATGACGTCGGTGTATCCTTCGACGAGGAAGCACTTGTCTTGCTTCACGATAGCCTGCTTGGCAAAGTATATGCCGTAGAGTTCGCGGCTCTTATGATAGATTTCCGATTCGGGAGAGTTGACATACTTGGCAACCTTCTTATCTGCTGTGTTGAGCACGCGGCCTCCGAAAGCTACCACTTTACCCGAGAGAGTGTGTACGGGGAATATCACACGGCCCCAGAAACGGTCGCGTACCTGTCCGTCGTCGCGGGTGTAGCAGAGGCCTGTCTTTACTAAATAGTCGGTATTGAAACCCTTCTTCTTGGCCTCCTGATATAGTGCATCGCGACTCTCCGTACTGAAGCCCAGTTGGAACTTCTTGATGATATCGTCGCGGAAACCGCGCTGGCGGAAATAGTTCATGCCGATGGCTTGCCCATCGCGATGGTTGTGCAGAATGTCCTGGAAATAGTTGTTGGCAAAGTTGTTCACAAGGAAGAGGCTCTCGCGTACGCTTTGTGCCAGCTTTTCCTCGTTGGAGAGCTCACGTTCTTTGACCTCGATGCCATATTTCTTGGCAAGCCATTTCATCGCCTCGTAGTAGTTGAGCTGCTCGTGCTCCATGATGAAATGCGCCACATTGCCTCCCTTGCCACAGCTGAAGCATTTGCACAAACCTTTGGCGGGCGATACATAGAAAGAGGGCGTTTTGTCGTCATGGAACGGACATAGGCCGACCAGGTTAACGCCTCGTCGCCTCAGGGTAACAAACTCCGATACCACATCCTCAATCTGTGCGGCATCCATGATACGGTCTATGGTCGCTTGATCAATCATTGGTGGTGCATTTAGACTTCGTCTTGCGAAGGTACAAATTTATTATGAATTATGGGTCATGAATTGTGTTTTATGATGAGGAAATAACCTAACTTTCGGATAAACGAGCCTTTATAACAAACTTTTTATTTTTGACGCGCGTTATATGGATAAAAAAGCTTAACTTTGTAGGCTCAAAATGGCATGCAGTGATGCGCTGCCCTTTTGAATGAATTGGCAAGACATGAAATAACCATCATTTTCAAGACTATTATGAACTTGGATATCCTTACAGCAGTATCGCCCATTGACGGCCGTTATCGTGGAAAGACCGCAGCGTTGGCCGAGTATTTTTCAGAGTACGCTCTCATTCGTTATCGCGTACGTGTTGAAATCGAGTATTTTATCATGCTTTGCGAGCTTCCCTTGCCTCAATTGCAAGGTGTGGATAAGGCGCTTTTCCCCTACTTGCGTAGCATCTATACCAACTTCTCTGAGGCCGATGCCGCACGTGTCAAGGAGATTGAGAGTGTTACCAATCATGATGTGAAAGCTGTAGAATACTTCATTAAGGAGCAGTTTGACAAGCAACCCGCGCTCGTACCCTTCAAGGAGTTTGTTCACTTTGGCCTAACCTCACAGGACATCAACAATACCTCAGTGCCCCTTTCCGTAAAGGAAGCGTTAGCTGATGTGTACTATCCTCTCATAGAGCAGCTCATCGCTCAGCTCAATACGTATGCCGATGAGTGGGACAATATTCCTATGCTTGCCAAAACTCATGGCCAGCCCGCTTCGCCTACTCGTTTGGGTAAGGAGGTGCGTGTGTTTGCTTACCGTCTCGAGCAGCAGCTTGCTGTGCTCAAAACTTGTCCTATCACGGCCAAGTTTGGTGGTGCTACAGGAAATTACAATGCTCATCACGTGGCTTATCCTGCTTATGACTGGAAGGCTGTGGGCAACCGCTTTGTGAGCGAGTATCTTGGATTGCAGCGTGAACAGTTCACCACACAAATTTCTAACTATGACTTCCTGGCAGGCATTTTTGATGCTCTCAAGCGCATCAATACCATCATGATTGATATGAACCGCGACTTCTGGCAGTACATCTCCATGGAGTACTTCAAGCAGAAGATCAAGGCGGGTGAGGTAGGCTCAAGTGCCATGCCCCACAAGGTGAATCCCATTGACTTCGAGAATGCCGAAGGTAACTTGGGTATAGCCAACGCTATCCTCGAACACTTGGCTAGCAAGCTCCCCATCAGCCGCTTGCAGCGCGACCTTACCGACTCGACCGTATTGCGCAACGTGGGTGTGCCCTTCGGTCACATTGCCATTGCCATCCAGAGTTCACTTAAAGGTCTCGGCAAACTCCTCCTCAACGAGGCTGCCATCCGTCGCGACCTCGAGGGTAGCTGGAATGTAGCAGCTGAGGCTATACAGACTATCCTTCGTCGTGAGGCTTATCCCAATCCATACGAGGCGCTTAAGGCTCTCACACGTACTAATGCGGCTGTGACAGCAGAGTCTATGCAGGAGTTTATCGAAGGTCTTGACGTGAGTGATGCTGTAAAAGCCGAACTTAAGCAGATTACCCCTTGGAATTACACGGGAGTGTAAGCCAAGTTGAAAGATGAAAGTTGAAAGATGACAGAGGCGAACAGCTGTTTGCTTCATAATCCATAAATATTAGGAACCTTAACAAGCCCTTAATCTAAAAAAAGGAACAAATCATCTGCCGCGAGGCAGGAAAAGAACAAATCATTATGAGTACAGACAATGTAAATCGATTCGAGGGATTCGAATCAGAGAATGGAGGTAACGAACGCAGTTCGTACAACCGCGAAAACAGTTGGAACAACGATGGTCACCGTGCGCCTAGACAGCGTTTTGTGAGAAATACCGATGGTACTACACGTCCACAGCGCCCCCGTTTCAATCGCGAGGAGGGTGGTGCACCTCGTTATGCAAGAGTAGAGCGCCCTCAACGTAGTTCGTTCAATCCGAACTTTGATGGCAACCGTCCCCGTTTTAATCGTGAGCGTAGCTTCGATGGTGAGCGCCAATATGGTAGCGAGCGTTCATTCAACTCGGAACGTTCATATAATGGAGAACGTACCTATAGTCGTAGCAATAGCTATAACAGCGATTATAGCCGTCGTCGATTCAATGATGGTGAGGGCAATAGCTATCGCCCGGTGAACAAACCCTATAGCCGTCCTTCCCATGATCGTCCTGAAACAGGCAACTCTTGGAACTCTGATGCTGAGAATACGTTCCGTCCACGTTACAACCGCGAGGGCAATGAGGGTGGTTATGCTCAGCGTCCCCGATTCAATCGTGAAGGTGGCTATGGTCAGCGTCCCGCAGCAGGAGGCTTCAAGAAGAAGGGTGCTTTCGGTGACAATAAGTATAGTAAGAAAAAGCAGATACAGTATCGTGAGGAGTTGAAAGATCCTAACGAGCCGATTCGTCTGAACAAATACCTTGCTAACGCAGGTGTATGTTCGCGTCGTGAGGCAGATGACTTTATTACTGCTGGTGTAGTGACTGTTAACGGACAGGTGGTAACCGAGCTCGGAACCAAAGTGAAGCGTGGCGATGAAGTACGTTTCCACGACCAAACAATTAGTATAGAGCGCAAGATTTATATCCTGCTCAATAAACCTAAGGATTATGTGACCACCGTTGAGGATCCTCAGGATCGCAAGACAGTGATGGACCTCGTGAAGGGTGCTTGCAAGGAGCGTATCTATCCAGTAGGTCGTCTTGACCGCAATACTACGGGTGTGCTTCTACTCACCAATGATGGTGAGTTGGCCTCAAAGCTTACACATCCCCGCTTCCTCAAGAAGAAGATCTACCATGTACGTCTCGATAAGAACCTAACTGCAGCTGATATGGACCAACTGGCTAGTGGCGTACAGTTAGAGGATGGTGAAATCCATGCAGACGAGATTAGTTACACCTCAGATACAGATAAGTCACTCGTAGGCGTAGAGATCCACAGCGGTCGCAATCGTATCGTACGCCGCATGTTCGAGGCTGTGGGCTACCGTGTGTTGCGTCTTGATCGCGTACAGTTTGCTGGACTAACCAAAAAGAATCTTCGTCGTGGCGATTGGCGTTTCCTTACCGAAAAGGAGGTCAATATGCTACGAATGGGAGCGTATGAATAATTGACAATGGATAATTGACAATTGACAATTAAAAGAACAAGATATGGACACAATCATCAGAACACGTATTGTTGACCTTTTGCAGCGAACAGACTTCGGCGCTATGGTCAACGTCAAGGGATGGGTACGTACTCGTCGTGGCAGTAAACAGGTCAACTTTATTGCCCTCAACGATGGCTCTACCATCAAGAATATACAAATCGTAGTAGACCTTGAGAATTTCGATGAGGAGATGCTCAAGAAGATCACCACCGGTGCATGTATCAGCGTCAACGGTGAGCTCGTGCAGTCAGTAGGCGCAGGCCAGGCAGCCGAGATTCAGGCACGCGAGATAGAGGTGTTGGGTGAGTGCGACAACACCTACCCCTTGCAGAAGAAGGGACACTCTATGGAGTTTCTCCGTGAGATTGCCCACCTCCGTCCCCGTACCAACACCTTCGGTGCTGTGTACCGCATCCGTCACAACATGGCTATTGCCATTCACCAGTTCTTCCACGAGCGTGGCTTCTACTACTTCCACACCCCCATCATCACCGCTTCGGACTGTGAGGGTGCAGGTCAGATGTTCCAGGTGACCACGATGAACCTCTACGACTTGAAGAAGGATGAGAATGGTAGCATCAACTACGACAACGACTTCTTCGGCAAGCAGGCTTCGCTCACCGTATCAGGTCAGCTTGAGGGTGAGCTTGCAGCTACAGCGTTGGGTGCAATCTACACTTTTGGTCCTACCTTCCGTGCTGAAAACTCTAACACTCCGCGTCACCTCGCTGAGTTCTGGATGATCGAGCCCGAGGTTGCCTTCAATGATATCTACGACAATATGCAGCTCGCCGAGGACTTTATCAAGCACTGCGTACGCTGGGCACTCGAGCACTGCTACGACGATGTAAAGTTCCTCAACGATATGTTCGACAAGGAGCTCATCGCTCGTCTCGAAGGTGTTATCAAGGAGGACTTCGTACGTCTCCCCTACACTCAGGGTATTGAGATCCTCGAGGCTGCTGTAGCCAACGGTCATAAGTTTGAGTTCCCCATCTTCTGGGGTGCCGACCTTGCCTCAGAGCACGAGCGTTACCTCGTGGAGGAGCACTTCAAGCGTCCCGTTATCCTCACCGACTATCCCAAGGAAATCAAAGCCTTCTACATGAAGCAGAACGAAGATGGCAAGACCGTTCGCGCCATGGACGTGCTCTTCCCCAAGATTGGCGAGATCATCGGTGGTTCAGAGCGTGAGGCCGACTACAATAAGTTGCTCACTCGCGTTGAGGAGTTGGGTATCCCCATGAAGGACATGTGGTGGTATCTCGACACCCGCAAGTACGGAACATGCCCCCACTCAGGCTTCGGCCTCGGCTTCGAGCGTCTGTTGCTCTTCGTGACCGGTATGACTAACATTCGTGACGTCATTCCCTTCCCCCGTACTCCGAATAACGCTAATTTTTAATAATATAGATTGTGTTGGTGCAAACGGGCTTTCATATTTCGCCCGTTTGCACTATTTTTGTCTTCACTAAGTAAAGAGATTGTTATGACTCCTCGACATATTGAGATTATGGACACTACGCTGCGTGATGGTGAACAGACCAGCGGCGTATCGTTCGTACCCCATGAGAAGCTTTCCATTGCACGTTGCTTGCTCGACGACCTTCGTGTAAACCGCATTGAGGTGGCCTCGGCCCGCGTGTCGGATGGTGAAGCGGAGTCGGTACGTGCCATTTGTGACTGGGCTACTCGTGCAGGACATATCGAAAAGGTGGAAATCCTCGGTTTCGTGGATGGCACCACTTCGGTGGACTGGATTCGCCGTTGTGGCGGACGTGTAATGAACCTCCTTACCAAGGGCTCGCTCAAGCATTGCACCGAGCAGCTCAAGCGTACTCCCGAGGAACATATCGCCGACATCCGTCGTGCGGTAGCCTATGCCACCAAACAGGGAGTGGCCGTCAACGTATATCTCGAGGATTGGAGCAATGGTATGAAGAACTCGCCCGAGTATGTCTTTCAGCTTATGGATGGTCTGAAAGACTGTGGCATCCGCCGTTTCATGCTCCCCGATACGCTCGGTATCCTCAATCCTATGCAGGTGCAGTCCTTCATGGGTGTGATGGTGCAACGCTATCCCGACACGCATTTCGACTTCCACGCCCACAATGACTACGACCTTGCCGTGAGCAACGTGTATGCCGCCGTGTTGGCTGGTGCCAAGGGTCTTCACACCACCATCAATGGTCTTGGCGAGCGTGCAGGTAATGCCCCCTTGGCAAGTGTGCAGGCTATCCTGCGCGACCACTTCGGCGCCGATACTACCATCAACGAAGAGCGTCTCAACGATGTGAGCCGCCTTGTTGAGTCCTACTCGGGCATCACCATTCCTGCCAATAAGCCCATCGTAGGTGAGAATGTCTTCACTCAGGTGGCAGGTGTGCATGCCGATGGCGACAATAAGAACAATCTCTACTGCAACGAACTGCTTCCCGAACGCTTCGGCCGTAAGCGTGAGTATGCTCTCGGCAAGACCAGCGGTAAGGCCAACATACGCAAGAACCTCGAAGCTCTAGGTCTCGAACTTGATGATGAGGCTATGCGTAAGGTGACGGCTCGTATCATCGAACTGGGTGACAAGAAGGAAGTAGTTACTCAAGAGGATCTCCCCTATATCATCTCCGATGTACTGAAGCATTCGGTGGAAGATGCTCGCGTGAAGCTCCTCAGCTACTATGTCACTCTCTCGCAAGGCCTCAAGCCTATGGCTTCGCTCAAACTCAGTATTGGCGATCAAGTGTATGAGCAGAACGCCAGCGGTGACGGTCAGTACGATGCTTTCGTGCGTGCGCTACGCAAGATATATAAGGAAACATTGGGTCGCAAGTTTCCCATGCTGACTAACTATGCCGTGTCTATTCCTCCTGGTGGACGCACCGACGCCTTTGTGCAGACTATCATCACGTGGGAATACGAGGGCAAGACCTTCAAAACCCGCGGTCTCGATGCCGACCAGACGGAGGCTGCCATCAAGGCTACCATCAAGATGCTCAATATCATTGAGTGATAAACAAGAGAGGCATTATAAGTGACTTTTTCCGAATAGGTTGGCAGGCTGTCCTTGCAAGGCATAACAAAATGAATGTCAATAAATAAGCAAGGGCAGCCTGTGCTGTTCTTGTGCTGACCTTGAAGATCTCTATTTTAAGTGCAGACTATGCTTTGCTTTTAGTAAGTTTCGTAAGCCTCCTTTAACGCTTTATGTTCTCTTGCTAACCTTCGATAAAATTCTTGCACTCAATGATGCAAGTAAATTTTCATTGTCTTTGCCGAATCGGATTTTTGCACTAAATTCGCAGTCTATTATTATATATAGGTATTAAACATAGACTACATAGTTATGGAAAAAGCATTGGATTTGGATTGGTCGAACCTCTCGTTCGGCTACATGAAAGCAGACTATAACGTGCGTTGCTACTATCGCAACGGTGAGTGGGGCGAAGTTGAAGTGTCGGATAGCGAGCATATAACCCTGCATATGGCTGCTACCTGCCTACACTACGGACAAGAGGCCTTCGAGGGCTTGAAAGCCTTCCGCGGCAAGGATGGCAAGGTGCGCATTTTCCGTCTTGAAGCAAATGCAGAGCGATTGCAGAGCACCTGCGATGGCATCATGATGCCTCAACTGCCTACCGAGAAGTTTCGTGAGATGGTAACTCGCGTGGTGAAGATGAACGAGCGTTTCGTGCCTCCCTACGAGAGTGGTGCATCGCTCTACATCCGTCCGTTGCTCATCGGTACGGGCCCTCAGGTGGGTGTACACCCTGCAGATGAGTATTTGTTTATGATTTTTGTGATGCCCGTTGGCCCCTACTTCAAGGGTGGCTTTGCTACGAACCCCTATGTAGTGATTCGTCAGTACGATCGCTCGGCACCTCTGGGTACAGGTATATATAAGGTGGGTGGCAACTACGCCGCATCGATGAAGGCAAACAAGTTGGCTCATGACTTGGGCTACTCATGTGAGTTCTACCTGGACGCTAAGGAGAAGAAGTACATCGACGAGTGTGGTGCGGCCAACTTCTTCGGCATCAAGGACAATACCTACGTGACACCCAAGTCGACTTCCATACTGCCATCAATCACCAACAAGAGCCTCATGCAGTTGGCCGAGGATATGGGTATGAAGGTAGAGCGTCGTCAGATACCTATCGAGGAACTCGACACCTTCGAGGAGGCTGGCGCATGTGGCACGGCGGCTGTGATATCTCCTATCGAACGCATCGACGACTTAGAAATGAAACGCAGTTATGTTATTGCCAAGGATGGAAAACCTGGGCCCATCTGTAGAAAACTATATGATATGTTGCGCGGTATTCAATATGGTGATATTGAGGACCGCCATGGATGGGTGACTGTAATCGAATAAAAAGAAAGAGGGGAATGCGTTCCCCTCTTTCTTTTTATTCATTATTTCACAAATAATTCTATTGTTTGCTTGGTCTCTTCAATACATACAGGGCAGTAGACGTCGATACGATGGAACCAGTTCATCATGCAATTTGGCCAGGGGCGATATACACCTCGTTGCAGATAACCACCACCTTCATATATTCCTAGCGGCCATGCTTTCTTGGGATTGAAGTCGGGACTCTGGGGATTTTGTGGATTGAGTTCCCATCCACTATGGTCGATAGCTTTTTCTCTCTTGTCTTTGGGTAGCAAGCGTCCCCATACCTTGGAATCAAGGTCGGTAAGTGTAGTAATGTTTGCCTCCCAAGGCTCCACACCAGGGAAATAAAGGTCGCTCATCTCTGTTCCTCCTACGTACTCGTCGGCAAGACCTACAAAGAGGTGACCGAACTCATGACTATATGTCTTACGTGTAGATGCTCCGGGAATGTTGGCGGCACTCATGCCATAGAAGTTATAGATGCCACCACCACCATACTTCTGCGAATTGGTGAGTACGTAGATAATCTCGTAAGGTACGTTAGCTGCAATATCGAGTAGACGTTGAAAATCTTCTACCATCTGATAACGTTCTGAATCGAAGGTGTAGTAGTGAGCATCAAGCACCGTATTACGCCACATATGCTCGCCAGGGATGCTTACTCCTGACTCCTCGCTAGGTGCCCATACGGCACGGAAGTTAAACTTGTCGCGGTACTCCGTGTAGGGATGGTAGCAAAGGATATCCTCGGCAAATGCTTTGGCAGCGTCAATGAATTTGTCCTTCTCTGCTTCTGTATACCCCTCGGGAATGATGACAACATCGACACGTTGGGCGGGATTACCAGTGTAATGTATGTCAATAGTGGATAAGCTAGGACGTGACTTGCGTATGAAGTAGCTATCGGCATCCACCTCATAGCTCCATCGCTTATGCATCTTACCTGTGCTATTCTCGCGAGTATAGAAATCAACAATGACATCATCTTTGGGGTAGGGGAATGTGATGCCTTCAGGCATGGCCTTAGAGGTTTTCTTGGCCTCCGGTGTGCACTGCCATTCATTGAATAAAGTGTTGTATCCACGCGAATAGATGATCTTGCCGCTGGCTTTGTCTTTTACCTCGAAACGGTGGTTTCCTACATTGCGGCCATCTACAAGATAGCTCTTGTTACCAGCCCAGTAGGGCTCTTCTATCAATTCATCCAAGAAGAAATATTCGTTCTTGGCATCGCCTGCATGGTAGTAGTCGAGGCGCATGGTCTTGGGGAGGAAATAATCCTCAAATTTTACCTGCTCTTGGGCGGTAGCAGTCATGCTAATAGCAAAGGCTGCGCAAAAAATGTTGTGTAGTTTCATATTTATATATATGTATAGCGTTTTTTGAGATTCGCAAAGATAACAATAATTTGCTAAATGGGGAAAAAAGATGACATTTCATTAGTATGGACGGGATTTTCTCTCTACTTTTGTAACCTATTCCTATAAAGGACGTAATCGTATCAGTAAATAGAATTCAAAAGAATATGAAACACGCACTTAGAAGCGCTACCAGCACAGAGGGCCGCCGTATGTCAGGCGCTCGTGCCCTATGGATTGCCAACGGTATGAAACGTGAGATGATGGGCAAACCTATTATTGCCATAGCTAACTCGTTTACCCAGTTTGTACCGGGCCATACCCACTTGCACGAGATAGGTCAGATCGTAAAACGTGAGATTGAGGCGTTGGGATGCTACGCCGCTGAGTTTAACACCATAGCTGTCGACGATGGCATTGCTATGGGGCACGATGGAATGCTCTACTCGCTACCATCACGTGACATCATTGCTGATAGCGTGGAGTATATGTGCAATGCTCATAAGGCCGATGCATTGGTGTGTATCAGTAATTGTGATAAGATTACTCCTGGTATGCTCATGGCATCGATGCGCCTAAATATCCCCACGGTATTTGTGTCGGGCGGACCTATGGAGGCTGGTGAACTCAATGGTGCACACCTCGATCTCATTGATGCGATGATCAAGTCGGCCGATGAGAGTGTGAGTAATGAAGAGGTAGAGGCTATCGAGCGTAAAGCATGTCCTGGATGCGGTAGTTGTTCAGGCATGTTTACCGCCAACTCGATGAACTGCCTTAACGAAGCAATAGGCCTTGCCCTTCCTGGTAATGGCACTATTGTGGCTACACACAAAAACCGCATACAACTCTTCAAAGAGGCGGCCCATCTCATCGTACAAAATGCCTATAAATATTATGAGCAGGGTGATGAGAGTGTGCTCCCTAAAAGCATTGCCACTCGCGAAGCGTTCCTTAATGCCATGACGTTGGATATTGCCATGGGAGGTTCTACCAATACTGTACTCCATCTGCTCGCTGTGGCTCATGAGGCCGGTGTGGACTTTACGATGGATGATATTGATGCGCTTTCTCGTCGTGTGCCTTGCATCTGCAAGGTAGCACCCACTACGCAAAAGTATCACATCGAGGATGTAAATCGCGCAGGAGGTATCCTCGGTATCATGGGTGAGTTGGCTAAGGGTAATCTGCTCCATACAGGCCAAAAACGTGTAGACGGGCTCACACTTGCCGAAGCTATTGCCAAATATGATATTACACAAGGTGAAAGTGGAAAGATGAACCAAAGGTATACGCCCGCAGGGGGCAAAGTCAATGTGGAAAGTTGTGCTAATCATACAGCAAACGGTCAACTTTTATCTGTTAGCTCTCAACCCTCAACTCTCACTCCCATACAAATCTACGCCAGTGCTCCTGCCCGTAAGTTCAGCAATGTGATGGGTTCGCAGGAATCGTATTATAAGGAGTTTGACATTGATCGTACTGAAGGTTGTATTCGCGACCTTGCTCATGCGTACTCGAAGGATGGCGGTTTGGCCGTGCTCAAAGGCAACATTGCACAAGATGGCTGCGTAGTGAAGACTGCCGGTGTAGACGAAAGTATATGGAAATTCTCCGGCCCCGCCAAGGTTTACGACTCACAAGATGCTGCCGTTGAGGGTATCCTCGGAGGCGACATCGTTGCGGGTGACGTGGTAGTCATTACGCACGAGGGTCCTAAGGGAGGTCCAGGTATGCAGGAGATGCTTTATCCTACTTCATACATCAAGTCGAAGCATTTGGGTAAGGCTTGTGCACTTATTACTGACGGCCGTTTTTCGGGCGGTACCTCAGGCCTTAGTATCGGCCATATATCTCCGGAGGCTGCTGCAGGAGGTAACATAGGTAAGATTGTTACGGGAGATATTATTGATATCGACATCCCGGCACGCACCATCAATGTACGTCTCAGCGATGAGGAACTGGCAGCACGTCCCATGACTCCTATGACTCGTAAACGTGAAGTTTCTAAGGCTCTCAAAGCATATGCTTCGCTTGTGAGTTCGGCTGACAAGGGGGCCATACGCTTGATTGACTAAGGTTGGCGATATTGGACAACTGCGGAGGTTGGCGATGCTAGCCTTCGCAGTTGTTTGATTGCAATGTTTCGTGTGGTGTAACACTTTTTCTCGTTCGAAGGAATGATAGTAAACAAAATTTCATGAATAGGCGAAAAAAGATGATAAATTATTAGTAGAAACGGGATTTTATATCTATTTTTGCAGCCAAACAACGAGATATGAAAGCAAATACGGTTCTTCACCTGGTCATTATTGATGGTCTAGTCTTTGAGAAGAGACAGAAGTGAGAATTGTATGGTATTAGTTTATAATTAAGAAGGCGGCCTTTCTCACTTGTGGAGGAAGGTTTTTAATTTTAGTCTATAGATTAAGGACGATGAGTATGAATGCTCGTAAGTTCCCAACCTGATGGCTAAGAGAACGCAAGATAGAAAGATATGATTACTGGTTCAGAAGCACTCATGCAGGCTCTTATCCACGAGGGCGTAGATACCGTGTTTGGTTATCCTGGCGGTAGCATCATGCCCGTATTTGATGCCATGTATGATCATCAGAATGATTTCAAGCAGGTGCTCGTGCGCCACGAACAGGGTGCCGCCCACGCAGCGCAGGGCTATGCCCGTGCGTCGGGTAAGGTAGGCGTTTGTCTTGTGACGAGCGGCCCCGGTGCAACCAATACGATTACGGGCGTGGCCGATGCCATGCTGGATAGTACACCCATTGTGGTCATAGCGGGACAGGTGGCGGCCAACTTTCTTGGCACCGACGCCTTTCAAGAGGTGGACCTCGTGGGTATCACGCAGCCTATATCGAAGTGGAGCTATCAGGTGCGCCGCCCTGAAGACATTGCTTGGGCTGTAGCACGTGCGTTCCATATTGCGGGTAGCGGACGCCCCGGACCCGTGGTGCTCGACTTTGCCAAGAATGCGCAGGTGGGCATGGTGGACTTCAAACCTGCCACCATCGATGTGGAGCGCGGATATATCGCCATACCCGAAACCGACCCCAAGAGCGTGGAGGAGGCTGCTGCCCTCATCAACGCTGCCGAGCGCCCCTTGCTGCTTGCAGGACAGGGCATCGAGCTAAGCAATGCCACCGAGGAGTTGCGCGCTTTCGTAGAGAAGGCCGATATCCCTGTGGGATGTACATTGCTGGGACTTTCGACCTTACCCCACGGACACCGTCTCCGAAAAGGTATGTTGGGAATGCACGGCAACTTGGGCCCAAATGTAAAGACCAACGAATGTGATTTGCTCATCGCCGTAGGCATGCGTTTTGACGACCGCGTGACCGGTCGGCTCGATGCCTATGCCAAGCAGGCCAAGGTGATACACCTCGATATCGACCCGGCAGAGATAAACAAGAACGTGTATGCCGACGTGGCCGTATTAGGCGACTGCAAGGACACGCTGGCGCGCCTGACCGCAGCTATCGATGAGGCTCAGCATACGGAATGGATAGAGAGCTTCGCTCCATACGAGGAGAAGGAGTGGAATGAGGTTATCCGCCACGCCATATACCCCGAGGAGGGACCGCTACGCATGGGTGAGGTGGCTCGCGCCGTAAGTGAAGCTTCGGGTAACAAGGCTATATTGGTGACCGACGTGGGACAGAATCAGATGATGTCGGCCCGCTACTTCCAGTATACTCAGAAACGCAGCATCATCACGTCGGGCGGACTGGGCACGATGGGATTCGGACTTCCTGCTGCCGTAGGTGCCACCTTCGGTGCTCCCGACCGCACGGTGTGCGTGTTCATGGGCGACGGCGGCATACAGATGAGTATACAGGAGTTTGGCACCATTATGGAGACGGGTGCACCGGTGAAGATGATTCTGCTCAACAACAACTACCTGGGCAACGTGCGCCAATGGCAGGAGCTCTTCTTCGGCAAGCGCTACTCGTGCACACCCATGCTGAACCCCGACTACATGAAGATAGCCGAGGCCTATGGCATACCTTCACAATTGGTGGTGGAGCGCGACCAACTGGCCAGTGCCATCGACACCATGCTCGCTACCGATGGCCCCTTCCTGCTCGAAGTGGCCATCATGGAGAATGAGAATGTTATGCCCATGACACCTCCAGGAGGTGCTGTGAATGTGATGATGATGAATGCTATGGACTGTTAAATATATAAGGAGTGAAGGAGTCAGGAGTACAGGAGTGCAGACGATAGCTTCGACTATGAATGTGCCTCTTGGTATAACAATGTACGAACATTTGGCTGAACTACTGAACTCCCGACTACTGAACTCCTGAAAATAATAATATGGAGAAGAAACTATATACACTGATCGTTCACTCGGAGAACATTGCTGGTCTGCTCAATCAGATCACTGCCGTGTTTACCCGTCGCCAGCTCAACATTGAGAGCCTCAACGCATCGGCCTCGTCCATCAAGGGCATACACCGATACACCATCACCACATGGAGCGATGAGGACACCATCATCAAGGTGACCAAACAGATAGAGAAGAAGATTGATGTGGTGCAGGCCCACTACTTCCTCGACGACGAGATTTTTATGCAGGAGGTGGCACTGTTCAAGATATCGACCCCAAAGTTGCTTGAGAATCCGCTCATCTCGAAGACCATCCGCCGCTACGGCGCCCGCATCATGGAGGCCAACGCCGTATATGCCGTGGTGGAAAAATCGGGTGTGACCGACGAAATCATCGCCTTGCGTACCGAACTCGACGCCTTCGACTGTGTGTTGCAATACGTAAGCTCAGGTCGTATCGCCGTGACACGCGACACCGCAGAGCACGTGAACGAATATTTGGAGAAGATCAATAAGGGATAGGAGCTTTGCTGAATTTAAAATAAAAGTAAAGGTTGACCGCGACGAAGCAGCAATGATTGTTGTCTGTTGATCGTTGTCAGTTGACAATTACCTAAACACTAAACAAGAACAAAATAACTCATAAACTTAAAAACAAAAAGTTATGGCAAAAATGATTTTTGGCGGTGTAGAAGAAACCGTCGTAACACGTGAAGAATTTCCTTTGGAGAAAGCCCGTGAGGTATTGAAGAACGAGACTATCGCCGTTATCGGTTATGGAGTACAGGGCCCCGGCCAGTCACTTAACCTTCGCGATAATGGATTTAACGTAATCGTAGGCCAGCGTGCTGGTAAGACATATGATAAGGCTGTAGCTGATGGCTGGGTACCTGGCGAGACGCTTTTCAGCATCGAGGAGGCTTGCGAACGTGCTACCATCATTCAGGTATTGCTTTCTGATGCTGCACAGATTGCTTGTTGGCCTACTATCCAGAAGTATCTTACGCCTGGTAAGGCCCTCTATTTCTCACATGGCTTCGCTATTACATACAAGGAACGCACAGGTATTGTACCTCCCGCCGATGTGGATGTTATTCTTATCGCTCCCAAGGGCTCTGGTACATCACTCCGCACCATGTTCCTTGAGGGACGTGGCTTGAACTCATCATACGCGATCTTCCAGGACGCTACCGGCCGTGCTTTTGAGCGTTGCATTGCACTGGGTATCGGTGTCGGTTCAGGCTACTTGTTTGAGACAACCTTCAAGCGCGAGGTATACTCTGACCTTACCGGTGAGCGCGGTTCGCTCATGGGTGCTATCCAGGGCTTGCTCCTTGCTCAGTACGAGGTGCTTCGCGAGAATGGACACACTCCCTCTGAGGCTTTCAACGAGACTGTTGAGGAACTCACACAGTCGCTCATGCCTCTCTTTGCTAAAAACGGTATGGATTGGATGTATGCCAACTGCTCTACTACCGCTCAGCGTGGTGCCCTCGATTGGATGGGCCCGTTCCATGATGCTATCAAGCCTGTCATGGAACAGCTTTATGAGAGTGTGAAGACTGGTAATGAGGCCCAGATTTCTATAGACAGCAACTCTAAACCCGACTATCGCGAGAAACTCGAAGAGGAACTCCGTTCCCTCCGTGAGAGCGAGATGTGGCAGACAGGTGCCGTAGTGCGCAAACTCCGTCCCGAGAATAATTAATCTGGCCGATCGTATCATTCAGAAGCAGGACTCCCGTTGGGATTCCTGCTTTTTCGTTTTTCTACAAAGATAATCATCGCGACTGGTCGTTAATACATAAAAAAGTACTATCTTCGTGGCAGAAACAAAAAACTTGCAACAATGAAGAAACACATTCTTATTATCACTGCGCTGCTATGCGCCCTTTGTGTACAGGCCAATAAGCCCGACTACGGCTACCTGTTCTCTTATGTCAACGGCCGAGGTATTGCCTTTGCTTACAGTTCCGACAGTCTCCACTGGACCTCTATCGGCAATGGACGTACCTTCGTGGATAGCGATTTTGGCACTTGGGGTGCACAGAAGAAAATGTACACTCCGCACCTCATGCGTGATAATCAGGGCATGTGGCGCTGTGTGTGGTCTCCTATGGCCAGCAATCCTCAGTTTGCCTATTGCGAAAGTCCCGACCTCATCAATTGGAAACCGCAGGACTATCCCTACGTGGAGGGAAGCAGCTGCGTAGCTCCGATGATAGCACATAATGGCACCGCATGGGTGGTGACCTACACTACTCTGGATAACAAGGTGTATAGCCTCACTTCGCCAGATTGTCGCACATGGAGCAAGGCCACTCCTACCCACGGAGCGGTGGTAGATATTTCCACTGTGATGACTGAGATTTCTCTTCATGGTCGTCCTGCGGTTGGGCAGGTACATCGTGTAGAGTGGGAGCAGATAGACAAACTCATCAAACGCGACGACTACCTGAGAAACCGTCAAGTGAAATTCGATGAGCATATGGGACAAGATCCCGTGCGTTTTGCAGACCTCAGACCCGTAAACGCTCGCCTCACTATCTATGGAAAGGAACGTAAGGCTATCAGCAATGAACTCATCGGTATCTTTTTCGAGGATATCAGCTATGGTGCCGATGGCGGACTCTATGGCGAACTTATTCAGAATCGCGACTTCGAGTACTCTGCTGCCGACCGTGGAGGATGGCATAGCCTTACCGCTTGGGAACTCAAAGGCGAGGGCAGTACTATCAGCGTCAGTACAGAGCGTCCCATCCATGTTAATAACTGCCACTATGCATCGCTCTCAACAACCGCTATAGGTGCAACGTTGGAGAATGGCGGATACGATGGCATTGCCCTCAAGGCAGGCGGCCTCTATGACTTCAGCCTCATGGCTCGAGTGGCATCGGGCAAGAGTTGCAAATTTCTCATCAGTCTTGTAAACGAAGAAAATGAAGTCCTTGCAGAGAAGAGTATAACCTTAGGTGATGCCGAGTGGAAAACCCTTAAGACCACCCTCAAGGCTTCCAAGGATGCGTCTAAAGCGCGCCTTGTCATCGCTCCGCAGACGTCAGGCGCAATAGATATTGACATGGTATCGCTCTTCCCGCGCAACACCTTCAAGAACCGCAAGAATGGTCTCCGTGCCGACCTTGCTCAGGTTATTGCCGACATGAAACCTAAGTTTGTGCGCTTCCCCGGCGGCTGTGCGGCCCACGGCAATGGCCTCGATAATATGTATCTTTGGAAACGTTCCATTGGTAAGCTTGAGGAGCGCCAGCATATGCCCAATATCTGGAATTATCATCAGACCCTCGGTCTCGGTTACTACGAATACTTCATCTTTTGCGAGGATATAGGCGCCGAACCTCTGCCCGTAATCCCCGCCGCCGTACCTTGTCAAAACTCTTCACATGGTGGCCATGGTCAGCAGGGCGGTGTGCCGATGGAGGAGATGGATGCATTCATCCAGGATATCTTTGACCTCATCGAGTGGGCCAATGGCGATGCCAAAACCACTAAGTGGGGCCGTGTGCGTGCTGAAGCTGGACACCCCAAGCCCTTCAACCTCAAGTATATCGGTATTGGCAACGAAGACCTTATATCAAACACTTTCACCGAGCGCTTCAATATGATTTACGATGCAATCCGCGCTAAGCATCCCGAAATCATTATCTGTGGTACCGTAGGCCCCTTCTTCGAGGGTTCCGACTACGAGTGGGGATGGAAGTTGGCTAAGGAGAAAGAAATTCCCATGGTAGATGAACACTACTACGTAAGCCCCGGATGGTATATCCATAACCAAGACTACTATGACCACTACGATCGCAATGCCAGTGAGGTATACCTTGGCGAATATGCATGCCATGTGGCCAGCCGTCACAACAATATCGAGACTGCCCTCTGCGAGGCCCTGCACCTAACCAATGTAGAGCGCAATGCTGATATTGTGCGCATGACCTCGTATGCTCCGCTGTTGGCACGCCATGGCCACACTAACTGGAATCCCGACATGATCTACTTCAACTCATCGCGTATCGATCTTACCCCTGGATACTACACTCAGAAGATATTTGGCAACAACAGCGGTGATCAGTACCTCACTGGCAAACTCAGTGTGGAGAGCCGTCGTGACGATGTGCGCAAGCGTATCTCTACCTCTACCGTCTACGACTCGGCCACTGGTGACCTCATCATTAAGCTTGTCAATCTACTGCCCGTAGCGGTAACTACCGCCGTAGAGGTGAACGATTGCGAGGCACTCTCCACCACAGCCACTTGCACAGTGCTCACTGGCAAACCAACCGATCGCGAGGCTATACCCACAGAGAGCATTATCAAGGTTGCATCAGAATTTAACTATGAGATGCCTCCCTACTCCTTTACTACCATACGCATAGCTAAGGAGCAGCAAAACAAGAAGAAATAGGTTCGTTCGTAACAATATAGATTAACGACTATAGCTCGAGCTATAGTCGTTAATCTGTATTTATGGGCGTAGGAGGCTTTTAAGAGCATGCCTAGACCATCGTTTCGAGGCTGTTGTGCCTGGTTGTGCGGGAGGTTGCTCGGGCTAGTTTCGATTCGTTTCTAACAGCATGAATACCTCGTCTTTCAAGGCATCGGGTAGGGCTACTTCTCGTAACTCAAGGCTCTTGAGCCAATCGTCAATTTCTTTCGGGTCCATAGTGTAGAGCACTTCGCGGAATTCTTCTACGGCATTATCTTCATACTCGTCCGACGCGGTGCCGCGATATGTGTCTAGCTCTTCATCGTCAAAATATTCGATATCGGTACGCAAGGCGCGCTTTATCTTGCCTTTTTCACATACCTCATGTTCGCCACAGCACTCTTCATCATCGTTCTCATCTGCGTTGTGCTCGGGTTCGGGCGTTACAACCTCTACGCTTGAGGGAAGTGTGTCGTCTCCACTTTTCTTTCTGATGATTCTTCCTATAAGTGAGAGACTCACAAGTGCTATCAGGAATATTGTGCTATATATTGCTATGTTCATGTTTATTGTTAAAAGTGTTTATAATTTATAATTCTGCAAAACGGTTAAAATCTACCCAAAAATTGGGATATGATTTCTTTACCACTTCGGGATGCTCTATCGATAGTTCTTTGTGATATATTGCTGCAGGAGCAAAAGCCATAGCCATGCGGTGATCCTCGTAAGTTGATATTGTAGGGGATGGTATAGGGTTTGTGCGCTTGCCATCCCATGTAAGGCGAGTACTGCCTTCGGCATGGAGCACGTAACCCAGTTTGCGCAGCTCGGCTATGAGTGCAGCTACGCGGTCGGTCTCTTTGATGCGAAGACTATGTATGCCCTCAAATGTAAAGGGTATGCCTAGTATACAGTAGGTTACGGCTAAAGTTTGCGCTATATCGGGGCAGTGAGTGAAGTCTATTTGGCAATTGATATTTGATGGTTGGCAATTTCTGAGCCTCGCCCCCTCTGCGGTATATTCTGTCGCTATTCCTAGTGGCTCGAACAGGTTTGCAACCACATGGTCTCCCTGACGGCTGTCAGCGGTGAGTCCATAGAGCATTATTTCCACTTCGTGCCCGCAGTGTGCTGCAATAGCTGCTAGTTCGTACCAATATGATGCACCGCTCCAGTCGCCCTCAATAGTGAGGGGATGGTCTTCGTAAGCTCCGTGTGCAACGTGTATTGTTTGTTCATCAGACCACTCAGCTTTTGCACCATAATGCCGCATCAGATCTAGTGTGAGATCTATATAGGTGCGCGAAGTTATTGTTCCCTTTAAGTGTAGGGTTAGTCCGTCGACTAGGCACGGCCCTATCATCAGGAGGGCTGATATATATTGAGAACTTATGCTTGCTTCTATCTCTATGGCGCCGCCACGGAGGCTATTGCCCCTAATGCGTAGGGGAGGAAAGCCCTCGTTGTGTATGTAGCTGATATCTGCTCCCAAATCGCGCAAAGCCTCTACTAATACAGATATGGGCCTTTGTTGCATTCGTTCGCTTCCAGTCAGTATCGTTTCGCCAGGATTGATAGCTAGGTAGGCTGTGAGAAATCGCATGGCGGTGCCTGTAGCCCCGATGTTGATGAGCGTAGCTCCAGCTCGTTTGGCTGCAATGCCCTGTTGCATGTGCTCAGTGTCGTCACACACTGCAAGATGCTTTATGGTGTGGAGACGTTCTGGGCATAATGCTTGTATCATCAAAGCACGATTGCTGATGCTTTTCGATGTAGGCAAGGTGATGTTAGCTGTTAGCTTGTGAGGAAAATTCAAGGCCGTTTGCATTGGAATTATTCTTCTATTTTCGACAAAATTAGCAATTTTATTATCAAAATGCGAAAAAAAACGAAAAAAAGTTGCATACGTAAATAAAATGTCCTACTTTTGCACCGCAATTGAGCAGCGGGGTGTAGCTCAGCCCGGTTAGAGTACGCGTCTGGGGGGCGTGTGGTCGCTGGTTCGAATCCAGTCACCCCGACTGAGAAGAAGCATTGATAATCTGATGATTGTCGATGCTTCTTTCTTTTTGTAGGTGTTTGTGAAATGCCTGGTTTTGAGCTTCGGCTTAATCTGTTGTTTACCCCTGTCCGGTACTTAAACTAAAATTTTAAATTAAAGTTCTTATTTGATTTACAGCAGACGTAAGAGACTCTTGAATAGAGGATGTTCGTTGTTGTTGCTAATATTGTATGTGGTGAATACTTGAGCGAGCGTCTTATACTATTTTCCTACTCGCACGATTTTATTTCTTTTTGCGTGAAATTAGTGATTGGTTTCAAAACATTTTTTCTTTCTCTATTGTTGCATTCGTTACCTCGTGATAATGTATGAGGTGTGTATTACCTTAAAATATTTCGATGTATGAATAAAAAGATTGTTGTAATAGGAAGCTGTAATACAGATATGGTAGTCAGTACGAAACGTCTACCTTTGCCTGGCGAGACGCTGATAGGCGGCGAGTTTTTTATGAATTCGGGGGGTAAGGGTGCTAATCAGGCTGTGGCGGCTGCTCGTCTGGGAGGTGATGTTTGTTTAATTGCTAAGGTGGGCAATGACCCTCTTGGCAGTCGGTCAGTGGACCAATACAGAGCCGAAGGCATAAATGTCGATTATATTGGTATTGACCATGATAATCCTTCCGGCGTGGCACTTATTATGGTAGATGAACATGGTGAAAATAGTATTTCTGTTGCTTCGGGTGCGAATATGGCATTGTGTGTAACCGATGTGGATCGTGCCAAGAAGGTGATAGCTGAGGCTGATATTGTACTAATGCAACTTGAGATACCCATGGAAGTTGTGGAACATGCTGCTCGACGAGCGCATGGAATGGGTAAACGTGTAATTCTCAATCCGGCGCCGGCTCATGTTTTGTCTGATTCGCTATTGCGTAGTCTCTATGTGCTCATTGCAAATGAAACGGAGGCGGAGTTTATATCTGGTACGCAAATCACGGATATGGATAGTGTGGCTCGTGCAGCGGATATTATCTCTAGTAAGGGCGTTGAAAATGTGGTGATCACATTAGGCTCGAAAGGTGCTTTTATCAAACAAAAGGGAATTTATCGTCATATACAGGGATATAAGGTGAAGGCTGTAGATGCTACGGCGGCAGGTGATACTTTTTGTGGCGCTGTGTGTGTTGCTTTGGCTGAAAATCGTCCACTGGCTGAGGCTGTGGAGTTTGCCAATCATTGCGCTTCAGTGACAGTTACTCGTCGTGGCGCTCAGACTTCGTTGCCTTATAGAAGTGAGGTGGAATGAAGATAACGTTTAATATCAAATCTAAAAGATATGTTTATCGTTAATAATTATCTGTTAGCAGTAGTGCTGTGCTTTGTTACCATGCTTTGCTGGGGGTCATGGGCTAATACGCAGAAACTTGCAGGGAAGACCTGGCGTTATGAATTGTTTTATTGGGATTACGTCATCGGTATCCTGCTATTTTCCATTATGTTGGGATTTACGTTGGGTAGTGTAGGTGATGCGGGTCGCAGCTTTGTTGCTGACCTAAAGCAGATTACTGTGGCCAATTATGTGAGTGCACTCATTGGTGGGGCAGTGTTTAACCTAGGAAACATCCTGCTCTCTGCGGCGGTGTCTATGTCTGGAATGACCGTGGCGTTTCCTTTAGGTGTGGGCATAGCGCTGGTATTGGGTGTTATCATCAATTATATCGGTGCTCCTAAAGGTGAACCTGCGACATTATTTCTCGGGGTGATTCTTGTTGTGGTGGCTATTGTGCTCAATGCCATAGCATCAGGGAAGATGCATGGAGGTGGCTCTCCTTCGAACAAGAAGGGTATAGTAATTGCTGCTATGGCGGGTGTGTTGATGTCTTTTTTCTATCGTTTTGTAGCTGTTGCTATGGATCTCAACAATTTCGAAACGCCAACGCCAGGAAAGGCTACTCCCTATTCCGCATTTTTTATATTTGCGGTTGGAATCTTTCTAAGCAATCTGATATTCAACACCTTTGTGATGCGTCGGCCGTTCAATGGTGCTCCTGTTACCTATAAGGACTATTTTAATGGGCGGACATCTACTCATATGGTTGGCGTACTTGGTGGCATCATTTGGGGAATTGGTACGGCACTCAGCTATATCGCAGCAGGTAAGGCGGGCGCAGCCATATCGTATGCACTAGGTCAAGGGGCTCCTATGATTGCTGCATTGTGGGGCATCTTTGTTTGGAAGGAGTTTAGGGGTGCATCGCGTGTTGTCAACTACTTGTTGGCTCTCATGTTTGTCTTCTTCATAGCTGGTCTCGGGGCAATCATACTTTCGGGGGCTAATTAGTGTGTTCGTTCTTTTGAATTATATAATAATAACAAGGTAAAAAAAATAGAGATTAATAAGGATATATTGATGTATAGTATAATGCTGGGAAAGCGGACCCTTCTTCCTCTTTCCCATCTTTTTTGTTTCGTTGCCTTATTTGCGTGTTTTGTCATCCATAGATGTCAAAAGTCTTAAGTCTTGTAGATTTGCGTTCTCCGTGCTATAGGTGTAAATCAG
>JAFOYZ010000103.1 GCA_017424485.1 Bacteroidaceae bacterium | reverse complement strand
GATGAGGGCCGCATGGTGTCAATGGAGGCTATGGACGAACCGATTACCGCCGAGGAACATCGCGCCTTTGTCGTACGTACGGCTCTGATAGCCATCGTTGTCGTTTTATTAGTAGCTATACTTTTTGTGTTCAGAGATTATCGACGCAAGCGCCACTATCTATTTATGTACGAGGCATTGCAGAAAAATCAGGCACAGCTCGTTACCGCTCAAGACTTGTCGGAGGAGGAATCCGAGAAACAGCCTTTGACACGTAAGGAGGTCGTGGCTCTCTATAGCGACAACTTTGCCCTTTGCAATGAGCGTTTCCGAGTCAGCGGTTGGTCCCAACGGTTGGAGAAGATGAGCGCAAGCATTCATCCCGATATGCTGATGTTGGGAAGTGATGAACGACAACATCTATCGAAGGTACTTGACGAATGTTTCATACAGGTCAATGTGAATTTGCGCAGCGAGGGGCGCTTGACCAACGATGATGTGCGTTGCTGCCTGTTGGCCATGCTGGGATGCCCGCTCTCGGTGATAGGCGCTTGTCTTGGCAGTTCGCAGGAGGCTGTGCAGACACGCAAGAGTCGCCTCAAGGATAAGTTGCCTCGTGATGTGTTTGATTGGGTGTTCTCGAAGAATTGAGATAGATTTAAACAAATTAATATATTATAAGAAGATGAAAAAAGTATTATTCTACACAGCCGCCTTAGTGATGGCACTCTGTGTGGCCAGTTGCGGCAACAAAAAGGAGGCTAAGGATGGGACAGTCAAGGAAACGACTAAAAAGGAGACCGTAAAGAAAGCCCCGGGAAAGAAGAAGAGCAAGAAGAGTCTTATGATGCCCAATGCCAGCGGATTGCCTTATGAAATGCTGGTGGTGATGGACGATGAGCAATGGGAACGTCCCTTAGGTCGAGCAGTCTTCAATGTGCTCGATACCGACGTGCCGGGCTTGCCTCAGTCGGAGCGTTCGTTTCGTATCACCCGTGTGGCTCCCAGTGGTATGAGCAGCAATATGTTTCGAATTATGCGTAATATTCTTAAGGTAGACATCCAAAATATCTACACCCAACCCAAACTGAAGTTTGCCCGCGATGTGTATGCCTATCCGCAAATGGTGATGACGTTGCAGGCTCCCGATGAGGCCAGTCTTGCTAAATATGTGGAAGATAATGCTCAGTCTATCATCGACTTCTTTACCCGTGCCGAGATGAATCGTGAGATTAATAATTTGCGTGAGGAACACAATCCTGAGGTGTCACGTCTTGCAAAGGAGATCATTGGAGTAGATGTATGGGTGCCTTGGGAACTTAATAAATTCAAGAAGGGTAAGGATTTCCTCTGGGCATCGACCAATACTGGAAAGAAAGACATGAGCATTGTGCTTTATTCATATCCCTATACCGATGAGAATACTTTTACGCTCGAGTACTTTCTTGACAAGCGCGACTCAGTGATGAAAGCTAACATTCCAGGCGGTCCCGAAGGAAGTTATATGGCAACTCAGCGCGATTTCGTATATGTGGAGGACGCTACCGTGCATGGTAAGTATGCTCAAGTAGCTCGTGGATTGTGGCGTGTAAAGGGCGACCGCATGGGAGGCCCCTTCGTGTCGCATTCGCGTGTAGATGAGGTGAATGGCCGTGTCGTTGTAGCCGAAGCCTTCATCTATGCTCCCGAGTCGCTCAAGCGCGATCTCATGCGCCGCATGGAGGCAGCCCTCTATACCTTGCAACTTCCTCAGCAGGCCGAGGTGAGCGACCTCTCGTATGGATTAGATGAGATTGTCATTGAACCCGAGATAAAGTAAGATCTCCATTGATAATCTTTCTTCTGGAGGATTTACTTTATCTCGTAGCTCCTATTTATCACAGGATAGTCTAGAACAGATATGCGCAAGAGACACTCAATGTGCGATTGCGTATATCTGTTTTGTTGAATATGCTCTTCATGCCCCAGTCGTAACCTACTGAGAGTTGCCAATGGTCGTATAGTTCTGCTCCGAGTCGGAATCCTAATCCCCAATCAAAGCGTTCTTGTGCCTTGTCTGCAAAGACGTTACTTGAGACTGTGGTTGTCCCTGTTAATGTTGCATTTGTTGTTTGTTTGCCAAAAAGTCCGATATTGATGTAGGGGCCAGCGGCTGCAAAGAGTTTGAGGTTGTCGTTGCAGCTAAACTTATACCCAGCATGCACAGGGATACTCAAATAGTAGGGCGTTGCCTTCCATACAAGTTGCATTTGGGTGGCGTGGTCATAATAGGCTGTGTTCTTCCAACCATGTGAAGAGAGCAATGCTCCAAAATCCATAAACCACCCCTTGGCGGCTTCAGGTAATCCCAACTCAGCCTTTAGACCAGCGTTAAATCCTGCCTGTCCCTTAATGTCGCCACTTGGAGCATTGACGTTCAATCCCACCGTTGCTCCCATTCTGAACTCTTGTGCCATGCTAGGCAGTACCAATACACTGAGCAAGGCTAACATAACTAATTTCTTCATCATAAAAGTTTTATAAATTAAACATATACGTGGCAAAGTACGCCATATTTGTAATAATCGTATGGGTATATTAGGTTAATAAATCCTAACCTTAACGTCTTTTATGTATACGTGTAGAAATCTCGATGGTTTTTAACAGACTTATAATATTGGATAGGGATTCTTGAATTTTCGTAGTATTTGACTCCAGTAACAGTGTGTAGAGACTTCAGTTTCAGTGTATAGGGACTACAGTCTCACTGTGGTGAGACTCGAGTCTCACTCCACTGGGATAAAGTGATACTTGAAACCAAAGCTAACCGATTTATGAAGTTTCTTGCCTATCAGATATGCAAAAACGTCGATTTCATCGTAGTCTGTAAATTGTAACTATTTTGTAAGTCGCAATAGTAGGATATTATTACGCGAATGTATATATTTGCGGCGTGAAAAGATATACACAACTTGTTGAACTTTAAAACGATATTATGAGAAGAGTATTATTGGTATTGACTGCCCTACTCATTGGGTTTGGCAGCGTGAGTGCGAAGAAACGTAAAGCGGTGAAGAGCGACCTTGTAGGAGTGTGGCAACAAGCCGGGACTATGGACGGGAAGCTACAAGCAAGGCCTATATTGAAAATCATCGATGCGGATGGCACATTCTCTACGATGTTTGTCTACAGTGGTAACACAAGCGGTAGAATGACTCAACTAGGAACGTACAAAATCATGAACGACAGCATTTATAAAGAAACCATTACGAACCATTTTATCCGTAGCCAAGAGGGGATGACTGTGCCTATCAAATACCGCTTTGCCGATGATGCCAAGGAGGTGCTTATCCTCGAATTTGAAAATGGAGCAGGCAAGTCCGTATTCCGTGAAATGTGGCTGCGTATTTCTGCGAAAGGGATAGCTAAATAGACTTTTACCTATTTTTAGATTAAATGATTGACTTCCCTATTGGGGAAAATATATTCAACCTCCTTGAATAGGTAGCTGCGCAGTGTGCCCTGCTCGTTTTCGAGGCGGAGTCGGCCGTCGGGCTCCACGTGGCGGAGGATGGCATTGAAGGTGCCTTGGGCATCGCGGTATAGCGCGGG
>JAFOYZ010000102.1 GCA_017424485.1 Bacteroidaceae bacterium | reverse complement strand
TGGCGTAGCGTAGGGTTACCTTTGTCTAAAGAGTAGCGGTCGATGTAGGTCACCGAGTTGCGCAACTGGTGATACGAGGGGCGCTGCGTCTTCACCGCATAGGAGAGCTGTGCCTGCACAGGGCCGAGCAAGGCTGTGAGCGAAGCGTTGGGGAAGAAGTTGTCGAAGGCGCGACTCTGGTCGGCCTGCCACGCATCGTTGATGTAGTAGTCGAATGCCACGTGCTCGTAGCGCAGGCCTGCTCCTACGGCACCGAAGGGCAGCGCATGGCTGTACTCGGCAAAGGCCGTCGCGTTTTGCTCGCGGATGGTACTGTTTGACGAGGATAGATAGTTTTCGGGGTTCAGATACACGTCCTTGCGATAGGTATAGGTGTATTCGCTACCGGCCGAGAGGCTACCGCCCAGTACGGGGTAAGTAAGCACTAGTTTGCCAGCTCCCATTCGGTTGCGTATGTTGCTGTATGAGTTCACGATGCGGTCCTCATCGTTCGTGCTGTTCTCGTCGTACATGTCGTGTCCGTCCTCATCCTGCATCAGCCAGTCGGCATTAAAATCGATGTTCAGTTTGCCTGCCGTACCATTGTAATAGGCGTTGACCTGATGGTTGGCGTAGTCGTCATAGAGCATGGTCGACTGAGTGCGCAAGTCATCGTCCAGTACGCCGTCGAATGTGGCTATGCTGTGCCCATCGATGGTGCCCCGATAGTCTGTCAATGCCTTGCCCATATACTTCACGCCCATGGAGTGGTTTTCGTTGAACTGGTAGTTGGCGCCCAACGTGGGGAGCAGCACTTGCGAGTGCGTGGTGGAAGTGAGGGTGTTGTTCAGTTCGAGCAATCGGGCGGATTGTAGCGACTGGGTGAACTTGCCCTCTTGAATATCATTCATCAGCCGATAATCAAGGTCGCCAAATACATCAAGATTGCCGTGACGGTAGTTGAAGTTCAGCTGATCGATAAGGTCGGTGTTGTAGTCGCTCTGAAACACCGATGAGCGCACATTGAATCCGAATCCGTCGCCCTGCTTTCGGATGGTCTGAATACGGATAACGGCACTCACCGTGGCATCGTAGCGTGCACCGGGATTGCTGATGACCTCTACGTGCTTTATCTCATCGGAGTTGAGCTGCTCCAGCTCGGTATTGTCGCGCACGAGTCGGCCGTTGATATACACCACCGGCGTGCCCTTGCCCAGTACCTCAATGGACTCGCCCTTGTGTATCACACCGGGAATCTTTCCCAGCACATCGTTGGCCGATCCCAACGTGGCCAACACGCTGTTCTCCACGCTCGTCACCATGGCGTCGCCCTTGATTTGCGTCTTGGGCAGGGTGCCCTTCACCACCACCTCGTCGAGTAGCTGATTGTCTGCCTTGATGCGCACGACCATCGTGCCGCTCTCCTTCAGTGCTTGCCACACGGGGGTGTATCCTATATACGACACGTGCAGCAACGCCCCGTTGCCCTGGCCAGCGAAAGCAAACTGCCCCGCTTCGTCGGTCACCGTGCCGGCCACATAGGCTGAGTCGGCCGTGTGCATCACCACATTGGCGTATGCTACGGGGTTGTCCTCTGCATCTACTACCTTACCGCTAATCTGCTGTGCCTGTGCACTGCCAAGCATACTTGTGGCCAACATGGCCACCATCATCCATCTTTTCATTTTTGTTTTTATTCTTTTTCGTGTTCGTTTTGCCTGTTTAGACGCACGTCGTATGCAAAAACTACGTGCATCCTTCTATTAGACGTAACGAAAGCCTAAAAAGTTGCAAATGGTGTAGAAAAATACAATTCGTCAATTAAAGAATTCGAATATAGCCATTTCCCAATCTGGAATTTCGTCTACTTTTTCTTGAAGACAATTTTCTTCTGGTTTCTTAGGTAGATATCGTATTACTATAGAATCATTGAGTTTGTATTCTTCTGCCAATATTTTGTCGGCATGGGCAATGCCGTCAACGTAATACTCATATATAGCATAATTGTTAGTTCTAACACGACGCCCCATAGGCTTTGTGTATTCATGAAAACAAACAATTACAGCTTTTGTGGTTTTGCCATATTTGGCTAATTTACAGAAGTTATATTCTCCTCGAATAACGATGAAGCAAAAGATCGTTATGAATAGCAATGCTACAACATGTTGTCCTTTGTATTTCATATCTTCAATGTAAATTTTTAGCGTCCTTTTCTCTTTCGCCCAATGTCGAGACAGAAATGCGACCAGTCGGTCTCTTAAGGTATTTGTGTCATTCTGTCTCTTCATAGCGCTTTAGTCATTTAGATTGCAAATATATTTAATTCTTGGCTAAAGCACAAGTACTTACTGGATAATTGTACACGATGCATTATCTTCAAAATGTCTTAAAAGGAATTTGAGCGATAGAGCATCTCCCCCGATTAGGCTGTCCGGCTGTCCTTGCCTCCTATAAGTAGAAGAGCCTCAGCAAATAAACAAGGACAACCTCGGGTGTCTTGAGGCTGTCCTGTGATAGATGCGCTTGTCGCATTTAATTCCCCTCTTCGAGCGTGAAGATATCATCGACGGACCTTTCCAAACCGCAGCTCAATGATATGGCTCGGACCATTTGCGAGGGGGAGTGAATATCCGTAATAATCTGATTGTTGTAGTTGTAGTTTTAGTTAAAATATCACAAAAAGAGGTATGTGCGTCTGTCGTCTTGCCGATAATTGTTTGGTTTTACTATCTTTGCATCTGAGTATTAACCATAAAAGCACACGACTATGAAACTGAGAGAGAGACTGATGCAGCGACTCACCACCCTATTTCGTGAGACGACACGCCTGACCGACTATGTAGACACTGCGGCAGCCGAGAAGTCCATCCGCAGCAACATCTACTTCCGTGGCCCCAATGCGTGGATCTTAGCCATCGCCATCATCATCGCTTCGGTGGGTCTCAACGTCAACTCCATCCCGGTTATCATTGGCGCCATGCTCATATCGCCGCTCATGGGTCCCATCTTCGGTGTAGGCTTAGGCTTAGGCATCAACGACATGCAGCTCATCAAGTCGTCGGGAAAGAACCTTCTGGTGATGGTGACCATCAGCTTAGTGGCCTCGTTCGTCTACTTCCTCATCACTCCGCTCAACCTCAACGACCCCAGCGAACTGCTTGCCCGCACCAACCCCACCATCTACGATGTGCTCATAGCCCTTGCTGGCGGCTTTGCAGGCATCCTTGAGCTGTGCCGCAAGGAGAAGGGTACCGTCTTTGCAGGCGTGGCCATCGCCACAGCCCTCATGCCGCCCCTCTGTACGGCAGGCTTCGGACTTGCCAGCGGCAACTTCGGCTACTTCTTGGGAGCCGCCTACCTGTTTGTCATCAACTGCATCTTCATCATGCTTGCCACCTACATCAGCGTCAAGTACTTCGGTTTCCGCGAGGTGGCCTTCGCCGATGCTCTCGTGCAGCGCCGCACGCGCACCTTCAGCAGCGTGCTCATCGTCCTCTTCATCGTGCCCAGCATATGGTCGGCAGTCACCTTTATCCGTCAAAACAACTTCGAGGGCAATGCCGCCACCTTTGCCGAGCAGTGCAAGGTGTATGGACGCACTATCCTCTACGACTATAAGATAGACCACACCGACGGCTCCGTCGTGAGCCTCTTCTTCTCGGGCGACCCTCTCACCGAGCAGACACGGCGTGATATTCTCACACAAGCTACCGAGTATGGCATCAAGGAAGAGCAGGTGCTCATTAATGAGTACAGCACTACCGCTCAGGACAACAATATAGAGCTTGTGAAGAGCATCTACGACAAGATGGACACCGAGGTATCGCGCCGCGATGCCGAGATCGTTCGCCTACGTCAGCAGTTGGCCGCCTCAGCGAAGGAGGAACTTCCCTACGTGCAGCTCGCCCGCGAGATTATGGGCATATATCCTGCGGTCAAGGATGTGGTGCTTGCTCGTGGCGCTACGGTCAGTGCCGACTCACTTGTTGCCTTACCTAGCATCTCTGTTGTGGTACGCCCCGACTCTACACTATCTTCGGCCGAGCTGACACAGCTCACCGAGTGGCTCCGCGTACGTCTGGCTACCGATATGGAGGTGGTGGTGTTGCAACC
>JAFOYZ010000101.1 GCA_017424485.1 Bacteroidaceae bacterium | reverse complement strand
GCTTCTTGCTCATAGACCTTCTTCTTGTTTACCGTGGCAACGATGAAGAGATCTTCATCACTGATCTTACCGCTTTGTGAGGTGGCCGCTCCCCTACTCTGTGATGCCGACTGCTGCGCGGTCTGCTGATCGGGCGGCAATACCTTCACGGTGAGCTCCTTGGAGGTGAGCTGCTTGCCTTCAGCCGTGATCGTAGCAGCGGGGATGGTAAAGGTACCCTCTTTCTTGGGGCGGAGGATACAGGTGAAGGTAAGGGTATGCGATGAGGTGCGCACACCATTGATGATAGAGGTGCTCGTAGAGCTGGATCTGTTGGGACCAGAGAGTATGTCGAAATCGGTGATATTACCAACTCGGAAACTCTTGGCATTGTGCGTGTTGATGGTATAGGACAAACGGAATGTCTCGCCCATGACAACAGCATTGGGTGCATCGGCTGTAAATGTTAGCTCATCGGCCTTCACATAGGTAAAGGTGGCGAGGAGAAGGGTAATGGTTATAAGTATTCTTTGCTTCATGATTCTTGTAATGTCTGGTATCTGTGCCTATATTATAAAACTTTACCAATCCTTATCCAAGGTCTTGCCATGCTGTTGCTGCATCTTGTTGACCTTTTCTTGAATCTCTCTCTCATCTTGCATCACAGCATTGAGCATTTGCTCGGCATTCTCCTTGGAAATCTCTTCATCGCTCTGCTGAGCATTTTGTTGCTGAGATTCCTGTTGTTGCTGCTTTTGTTCGTTCTGTTGTTGCTTGTCTTGTTCTTGATTCTGCTGCTGTTGCTGCTCGTTTTGCTGTTGTTGCTGTTCCTGTTGTTGCTCTTGATTCTCTTGTTCTTGTTGCTGATCCTGCTGGTTTTGCTGGTTCTTGAGCATATGCATGGCTTTGGCTAGGTTGTAGCGTGTCTCGTCATCATACGGATTGTTGCGCAACGACTCCTTGTAGGCTTCTACGCTCTGTGGATATTGCTGGGCCATATACATCAGGGTGCCCAGATTATGATATATGTGAGCTAGCTTATTCTTGTCGGTCTCCAACTTGGCAGCTGTGGTATATTGCTCCATGGCCTCACGGCCCTTATCGTTAGACTGAGGTATCTGGTTGAATAATGCATTGCCAAGATTGTACATGGCATCAGTAGAACTGGGGTTCAGATCCAATGCTTTACGGTACTCAATCTCAGCCTTCTCAAAAAGGCTATCGGCATACAACTGGTTGCCCTTGCGTATATAATCGTTTTCTGTCATCTGTTGTGCTGTTACACACAATGTACAACAAAACAACGTGCTCAATAGGTATATTTTCTTTCTCATCACCTTCTTTTCGTTCAAGAATTATATTCTTAGCAAAATATGATTGCCAGGATAGCGCTAGCGCCAATCTTTGCAATGAAAGTGCAAAGTTAACAATTTATCGACAATTGGCAATTAATAACCTTGCAATAAAGAACGTGTTTTTAAGTTTATTTCAACAATTTCAACAATTTCAACAATCAATCCCATGCAGTCATTGTGGTTCAGAGACGCACAACCAGAGCTTAGGCTATGCATAACCAATCCTTTGTGTACAATAAAAGCGGTGAGAAGTACTCACCGCTTGAACTCGCTGAACGGAGTTGGTTTATCTCTTGCCTATACAAGTGTAATGGAAACCGGCTTCTTTAAGCTCGTCGGCATCGTAGATATTGCGCCCGTCTATAATATAATGTTGCTTCATTGTCTTACGTATCACACTCCATGATGGCAAGCGGAACTCTTTCCACTCTGTCACTAGAATCATAGCGTCGGCATCGACCAGAGCATCATACATATCAGTTGCATAGTATACAGTCTCTCCTATTCTACGGCGACATTCATCCATAGCCACAGGGTCGTATACACGAACGTTACAGCCCGCTGTCTGGAGTTTCTCAATCATTACTAGAGAAGTGGCTTCGCGCATATCGTCGGTACCGGGTTTAAAAGATAATCCCCAAAGGGCAATGGTCTTATCCTTCAGATTGCCTTCGAAAATTCTGTTTAGTTTTTCAAAGAGCACTCCTTTCTGATGTTCGTTGACCTCCTCTACGGCATTGAGTACTCGCATGGTATAGCCATTCAGCTCTGCTGTGCGTATGAGTGCCTTCACATCTTTGGGGAAGCATGAACCTCCATAGCCACAACCGGGATATAAGAACTTACGGCCTATGCGTGTGTCAGATCCTATGCCCGCACGAACCATATTGACATCGGCCCCAACGAGTTCGCACAGATTGGCAATATCGTTCATGAAGCTGATACGAGTAGCTAGCATGGAATTGGCTGCATATTTAGTCATCTCTGCCGAAGGAATATCCATAAACATCACCCGGAAGTTATTGATAAGAAAGGGCTTATATAGGCGTGTCATCACCTTTTTTGCACGCTCTGACTCAACACCCACAACAACACGGTCAGGACTCATAAAATCATCAACAGCATTGCCTTCTTTAAGAAACTCAGGATTTGATGCAACATCAAACTCTATATCCAGACCTCGTTTGTCTAGTTCGGCCTGGATGGTTTCGCGCACCTTACGGGCTGTACCTACTGGAACGGTACTCTTAGTTACCACTAGTACGTAGTTGTTCATGTGCTCACCGATAGTCTTGGCCACTTGCAATACGTACTTGAGATCGGCATTGCCATCTTCGTCGGGGGGAGTACCCACAGCAGAGAATACGACCTCTACATCATCAAGACAACTCTCAAGAGATGTGGTAAAAGAGAGTCGACCAGACTTGGCATTGCGAACGACAAGTTCTTCAAGTCCTGGTTCGTATATAGGAATGATACCTCGATTAAGGTTATCAATCTTCTGTTGGTCAACATCAACACATGTGACATCTACACCAATCTCGGCAAAGCAGGTACCTGTAACCAAACCTACATATCCTGTTCCTACAATAGCTATCTTCATTGTGTTATATTTTCTTTTTAGTTAGAAAGTTCTTATCAAAAGTGCAGGAGTTTACTCTAAACTCTACACTCTACACTCTACACTCCAAACCCTTAACCATCAATCAAAATACTCAGCTTCACCAAAGGGTACGGCAGCCAAATCCTTGGGTGAGAGTATCATCTCCTTGGCATCGATAGGCCACTCGATTCCAATCTGTTCATCAGAGAAAAGTACGGAGGCTTCAGCTTGAGGAGCGTATACGTTGTCTACCTTATATGTAAATATAGCTTCCTCGCTCAGCACAAGAAAACCATGGGCAAAGCCACGGGGAATGAAAAACTGCATCTTGTTCTCATCGCTCAGCTCGGCCATCACATATTTGCCAAATGTAGGCGATGAACGACGCATATCTACTGCTACATCGAGTACACGTCCTTTGATGACTCGCACCAACTTGGCTTGACTATATTCGCCCTTCTGGTAATGTAGTCCGCGAAGTACACCATATGATGACATTGACTCATTGTCTTGTACGAACTTTACGGGGTATATGTTGGCATCGAACTCTTCTTGTTTGAATGCTTCCATAAAATAGCCGCGAGCATCATTAAACACTCGTGGCTGTATCAGATAAACGCCTTCAATAGCCGTGGAGATATATTCCATATTTTCTTTATATCTTGTTAAAGTAGTCTAAAACGTGTCAAAGTTAAGCATATTATTTCAGAAAGTGAAAGATTATCTAAAAAAAACGACGTTCAATGACGGTATGTAACGTTTGCTGAAATACGCAGTTAAAAACACTAAATAAATTTTGCTTTTTCAATCAACTTGATTACTTTTGCAATGCAATATATCATAAAAACACCATGGAAGAACTTAAACTAACTTGTCTACACGACAAACATACTGCCCTTGGAGCCAAGATGAGCCCATTCGGCGGTTTTGACATGCCTATTGAATATTCAAGCATCAAAGAAGAACACCATGCTGTGCGCAATGCCTGTGGCGTGTTTGATGTATCTCACATGGGTGAGATATTTGTTACTGGCCCCGATGCTGAAAAGTTTGTCAACCATATCTTTACCAATGATATTACCAATGCTCCTTATGGTAAGATATATTATGGTATCATGTGTTATCCCAGTGGAGGTAGCGTGGATGACCTGCTCGTATATGCTATGGGAGAAGGGAAATATCTGCTTGTGGTGAACGCATCGAATATCGATAAGGACCATGCTTGGATAGTAGAACAGAGCAAGGGGTACGATGTTGTCATCGACAATCAGTCGGACTATTATGGACAGGTGGCCGTACAAGGCCCCAAGAGCGAAGAAGTGGTACAACGCTTGCTGGGACTCGAAGTTAGCGACCTTGCCTTCTACACATTCAAGGAAATAGACGTTGACGGCGAGACCATCATTGCCAGCCGCACTGGATATACAGGCGAAGACGGATTCGAGCTATATGGTTCGCATGCATATATTAATAAGGTATGGGATGTGCTCATGGCATCGGGAGAAGTGTTTCCCTGCGGACTCGGCTGCCGCGATACACTGCGCTTCGAGGTGGCTCTTCCACTCTATGGACACGAACTTAGCGATGATATCACTCCGCTCGAAGCTGGATTGGGCATTTTCGTAAAGCTCGATAAAGAGGAGTTTATTGGTCAGAGTGCATTGATAGAGCAGAAATCGGCCGGACTAAAGAAGAAAATTGTTGGTATAGAACTTCTTGACCGCGCTATTCCTCGTGCTGGATATCCTATCGAGGTCGATGGCGTAGAGATTGGTACTGTGACCACTGGTTACCACTGTCTTTCGGTGGATAAGAGTGTATGTATGGCTCTCATTGATGCACGCTATAGCGCATTGGAAACTCCAGTAGAAATACGCATCCGCAAGAAAACCTTTGCCGGCAAGGTAGTAAAGAAGAAATTCTATCAGAAAAATTATAAAAAGTAAAAGGGCGGCCTCCCCTAACCCCTCACAACCTTTAGGTCGACGCCCGAAGGGGCCGAAGTCAAGGAGGGGGATTTCAAAGTATAACTGAATATATTAAGATAAGAACAACAGTATTAACAACAGCTTCCTCAAACATAGTCACCCCTCCTTGGGAGGGGAAGGGGGAGGCCGTTAAATTAACAGTTTTATGAGCAAAGTAATTGAAGGCATCAAGTATGCCGACTCACATGAATGGGTCAAAGTAGAAGGTAACATCGGTATTGTCGGTATCAGCGACTATGCACAGCACTCATTGGGCGACATCGTGTATGTAGACCTCCCCTCAGAGGGCGACGAGATCAGTAAGGGCGAAGAGTTTGGCGCCGTAGAGAGCGTAAAGGCTGCCAGCGATCTGTACTCTCCAGTGAGCGGTACCATCATTGAAATCAACAGTGCACTCGAAGACCAGCCCGAGCTCATCAACCAGGACGCGTACGAGAACTGGATCATCAAGGTTGAACTTGCTGATCCCTCAGAACTCGATAGCCTCCTCGATGCGGCTGCGTACGAGAATATTTGTGAGTAAGGGGGCCTCACCCCACCCCTCTCCCAAAGGAGAGGGAGCTTCACACATCGCTGCAACTATATTAATGTTGTCTTAAAAAGAATCTCGTCTAACCCCTCCATAGGACTGGAATCCCCCTCCTTGGGAGGGGTTAGGGGAGGCCTCATCAACCATGAACAAATACATTCCCCACACCCCTGACGACATCCGTCAGATGCTCGACAAGATTGGCGTCAATAGTATTGATGACCTCTTTGCCGATATTCCAGAGAGTGTACGTCTGCAGAAAGAGTATGACCTGCCCGAAGCCATATCTGAAGAGGAGATACGAGCCTATTTCAAGGCCTTGGGTGAGCAAAACCAACAACAGGTGATATTCGCAGGTGGTGGTGCTTACGATCACTATACCCCATCTGCCATAGATGCCCTACTCTCACGTAGCGAGTTCCTCACTGCTTATACCCCCTACCAACCAGAGATCTCGCAAGGCACCTTGCAGTATATATTCGAATATCAGAGTCACATCTGTGAACTTACTGGCATGGACTGCACCAATGCTTCCATGTACGATGGTGCTACCGCAACTGTTGAAGCCATCTTTATGGCTGTAGCGCAAGCCAAGAAGAAAAATCGTGTACTGGTGTCGGCTACGATAAATCCAACGCTAGTGTCAATCATCAACACGTATGCCAAGTATAAGGGCATCAACGTGGATATCATTCCTGAAGTAAACGGACACACTGACCGCATAGCTATGCAAACCATGCTGGCCGAAGGCGATGTGGCAGGTGTACTCGTAGGTTCGCCCAACCACTATGGTATCATCGAGGACTACACAGGCTTTGCCGACGATATCCATGCCGCCAAGGCACTCATGATTATGCATTGTGACCCCTCATCGTTGGCAGTACTGAAGACACCGGCTGCATGGGGTGCCGACATCGCTTGTGGTGATGGACAATCGCTAGGAATACCTTTGTCCTTTGGAGGTCCTTATGTAGGATTCCTTGCTTGTAAGAAGGAACTGGTTCGTAAACTACCAGGACGTATCGTCGGAGCCACCAAAGATGTAGACGGCAAGCGTGCTTTCGTACTTACCCTGCAGGCTCGCGAGCAACATATCCGTCGCGAAAAGGCCAACAGTAACATCTGCTCCAACCAGTCGCTCATGGCACTGCACATTACCATCTACCTAGCTCTGATGGGCAAGCAGGGATTGCGCGAAGTAAACGAGCAGAGCTATGGTGCTGCCCACTATCTGCACGATGAGTTGGTGAAGACGGAACTCTTCACTCCCGCCTACCCCAACACCCCCTTCCTCAAGGAATTTGCACTACGTACTACCCTACCCGTAAAAGCTTTGCAGTCACACCTTGCCAAGCATGGGTTTATGGCCGGTATCGCTTTGGGCGACTATCGCGAAGGCATGGACGACTGCATTCTCTTCTGTGCTACGGAGAAGCGCACCAAGCAACAGATTGACGAACTTGTTAAACTTATTAAGGAGGCAAAGCTATGAAATACTACGATAAACTGATATTCGAGATTTCACGCTCTGGCCGTGTAGGATATAGTCTCCCGAAGAACTGGTCAACGGACAACGGTCAACAGTCAACGGACAAACCGGATGGCTCATTGTCAATTGTCAATTGTCAATTGTCAATTCCTAAAGTCCTGCTTCGCGAGACTCCTGCCGAGCTCCCCGAAGTGAGCGAATTGGATGTGGTGCGTCATTACACTAATGTATCGAACAAGAACTTTGGTGTAGAGACAGGCTTCTATCCTTTGGGTAGTTGTACAATGAAGTACAACCCTAAAATTAACGAAGAGATAGCTCACCATCCTGCATTCAGCGGTTTGCACCCTTTGCAAAATGAGGAGAGCGTACAGGGTGCCTTGGCTATATACTACCATACGGCACGTGCATTGAGCGAACTCACGGGATTGGCTGACTTTACACTTACACCATTTGCTGGTGCTCATGGTGAACTCACGGGATTAATGGTAATGCGTCAATATCATTTGCTTCGTGGAGATACTAAGCGTACGCGTGTTATTGTTCCTAATAGTGCCCATGGTACAAATCCTGCAAGTGCAGCAGTTTGTGGACTTGAGATTGTAGAGGTAAAATCTACGGCCAATGGTACCGTTGACACAAATGATCTCAAAGGTCTGCTCGATGATACTATAGCAGGTATTATGATGACTAACCCCAATACCCTTGGCATATACGAGACTCAAGTGGTAGAGATTGCTCAATTGGTGCACGACGCTGGTGGTTTGCTCTATTACGACGGAGCCAATCTAAATCCCATGTTGGGCGCTTCACGTCCAGGCGACATGGGTTTCGATATCATGCACATCAACCTACATAAAACATTCTCGACACCTCATGGTGGCGGTGGTCCAGGTAGTGGTCCTGTAGGTGTAGCTGCTCACTTGGTAGATTGCTTGCCCAACCCACGAGTGACATTTGCCGACGGCAAATACAGAATTGAAAATGGAAAATGGAAAATTGAAAGTAGCCATCCGGATGGTAATTGTCAATTCGGCAACTCTTGTGGCCGAGTGGCTGCATTTATGGGAAACTTCGGCGTAGTGATGAAAGCCTATACCTATATATTAAGTCTAGGAAAAGACATCAAGCATGTGGGCCCCATCGCCACACTCAATGCCAACTACGTAAAGGAGAGCTTGCGCGATGCCTACTACCTACCTGTCGACACGGTATGCAAGCATGAGTTTGTCTTCGATGGTCTGGCCGACAAGAGCACCGGTGTCACCACGCTCGACATAGCCAAACGTCTGCTCGACTATGGTTATCATGCTCCTACTATTTATTTCCCATTGCTCTTCCATCAGAGCATCATGATAGAGCCTACAGAGACCGAGTCGAAGGAGACACTGGATGACTTTATTGATATCATGCACCGTGTGGCCGAGGAGGCACTCTCTGATCCTGAGATGGTGAAGAGTGCACCACATACCACTCCTGTGCGTCGTCTTGACGAAACTACAGCGGCTAAGAATCCACTGCTCAAGTATCGCGACTTATTGTAATGAAAGCATAAGATGTAACGTGTGTGAGCCAGTAGCTGCTGGCTCACCTTTTTTTAAACACTTGTCATAAATGCACATGGGCATGTCGAATGACATGCCCATGTTATATCACGTTTCTTATATACTATAATTTGCTGATACGCAAGGTGTAGGTCATCTTCTTGTTCGGCACGCGATACTCGGGAAGTGTATCCACATCGTGACCACAGCTAGCGTTACCCACGCCACGGGTCCATGCATCGAGATGAAGCACGGTGTAGGGACGAGTTTGCATCTCCCAGAAGTGTTGGGCATTCATCAAGTCCTCGTCAGTGTACTGTAGAGCTGAGAAAGACACAGAGCCTTCAGTCTCGATGGTGATACCAAAGCCCTTCTCGTCGCTCAGAGTGAGCTGACGCAAGCCCTCGCGGCCACCAGTCATCTGAGGCTTCACATAACGTTCGGGCATGTCGGATACAGTAGCGGTATAGCGGCCCACAATAGTGCCGTCTTTGCGGTCGCAATAGTTCTCCCAAGGACCGTAAGCATAGTAGTCAACATTGTGGAGCGATGAGTCGACCATACATACGAGGCCTGCACGACGCAAGTTACCATTCTTGGGTATGAAGGTTGCCTCTACATCGACGATACCTTGAGGATAGATGATGTAGTTAATCTCGGTATCGCAGAGACTGCCGTTACGGCGTGTCTTGATGACGGTGTTGCCATCCTTCTCTGCCACCTCGATGGTACCCTCAGCATCAAGTCCGTTCGATACGTTGCCGTAGCGGTCGTTCTCGATCCAGCGATGGTTATCGTAGAGGAATCCCTGGCCATCAGCTATGATGTTGCGTCCTTCGAAAGCCAACGCGGTGAGGCGACCTGTAGCGGCATCGAATGTAGCCTGCACCTTATCGTTGCCCACCATCACTTCGTGGAGACTTGAGGTAGAGAGCAAGGGATTACCCTTTGCCTCTACCTTGGCCAGCTGACCGCGCTCTACGAGTGTGAACTGTGCCAACGCCTCTTCGTGACCAGCCTCGCTATATGCTGTAGCGTGGCGACGCACGAGACGGAGGTTGAGCATGGTCTCTACGTTATCGGCCTTAGCCTGCTTCAGTGCAGCCTTGGGGAGTTTGATGTCAGCTGTCCATGTATCGTGGGGCTTCACAGCGGGGAGCTTCACGGTGCGGGTAGCCACTACCCTGCCCTCCTTCACCACCTCGTATACAAGGTTAAAGGCACTGAGCGAGGTGAAGTCATAGTCATTATAGATGGTCACCGTAGCGCGGTTCTTCTTCTCGTTCACCTTCTTAACATCAAATTTAACAAACTGATGGGCTGCCTTTACCTCCTTGAGCTTGGCGCTCTCGTGACGTGTGGCAGGGATGACACCGTTAGAGCAGAAGTTACCCTGATGAGGACCGGGATAGTCATAGCCGGTGTGGAGGCGATAGATGCCTTGCTTCATCTCCTTAGGGTCGTAGATGGCTTGGTCCACCCAGTCCCAGATGCATCCACCGATGCAAGCATTAGACGCCTCGATGTAGTCCCAATATTCGCGGAGATTGCCGATGGCATTACCCATAGAGTGAGCATACTCACAGATGAACATCGGCTTGTCGAGGTTGCTGGTATTCTTCTGCATCCAAGCCATACCGGGATACATCTTGGAGTAGAAGTCCGAGTAAGCCTCGCCACCGAAGTCGCGGCCACCGCGTGTTCCTTCATAGTGGATGGGACGTCGGCTGATGGCCTGTGCAGCCATGTCGCAGCGGCGTGCTGCATCGTAGCAGTCGGCAAAGTTGCTTCCGTAGCCTGCTTCATTACCAAGGCTCCACATGATGACAGAGACGTGGTTGCGGTCACGGTATACCATACGCTCGATGCGATCTACGAAGGCAGGAATCCACGATTTCATGTTCGAGATGCTCTGGTTGGCATGATCCTCGAGGTCGGCCTCGTCGCAGCAGTAGAGTCCGTAGTGGTCAAACATGGCATACATGCGAGCCGCGTTGGGATAGTGGCTGGTGCGGATGGTGTTGATATTGTTGCGCTTCATGAGCAGCACATCTTCGAGCATCGACTCGGTGGGTACGGCACGTCCATAGAGCGGATGAGAGTCGTGGCGGTTGACACCCTTGAAGAGCACCTTTTCGCCGTTGACATACATAAGCGAGTTCTTGATCTCGATGTAGCGGAAGCCATGCTTGGTCGAGAAGGCCATCTCCTCATTGCCTTCGGCATCCTTCTGCACCACGCGAACGGTGTAGAGGTGTGGATGCTCGGCATTCCACATAAGCGGATTGTCCAGTTCCATACGAGCCATCACACCCAGCTCCTTCTTGTCGGCGGTAAACTCGGCGGTGATAACCTCACCTGCCACTCGCTTGCCTGTGGGGTCATAGAGCGACACTTCGAGTTGCTTCTTGCCATTGAGACCATCGCGGTTGTCGAGGGTGAGCTCCACGTTGGTAGTAGTATGCATGGTGTTGTCGCCACCATCATATTCACTATGGATGTAGTGGTCGCGCACCGAAACAGTGGGTACATTATATACATATACATCACGGAAAATACCACTCATGCGGAACATGTCCTGACACTCGAGGTACGAGCCGTCGCTCCAGCGGAACACCTGTACGGCGAGGCGGTTTTCCTTTCCTTTATATATATAAGGTGTGATGTCAAACTCGGTCACGTTGTTGGCACCCTGTGTGTAGCCCACGTACTTGCCATTGAGCCATACGAAGGCTGCAGAGTAGATACCGCCAAAGTGGATGAAGGTGCGGCGACCGTCCCACTCGGCAGGTACGGTGAAGGTGTGGGTATAGGAGCCTACGGGGTTGATGCCGTAGTTCTTGCCATTGTCATTGTAGTAGGGACGCGCCTTGATATAGGGCGGTGTGTTGGCATGGGGATACTCCACGTTGCAGTAGATGGGGAGGTCGTAGCCGTGCATCTCCCAGTTTGAGGGTACGGGAATCTCGTCCCACTGGCTATCGTCGAAGCCCTCCTCGAAGAAGGTGAGCGGACGCTGCGAAGGCTCGCTCACGAGGTTGAATTTCCAGTTGCCATTGAGCGACTGGAATCGGCTGTTCACCGGCACGGTCCACGGAGTAGCGTAGTACTCGGCATCGGCCAACATAGCAGCTTCCGACTCATAAGGCATATAGGTAGCCACGGCACGCTCCTTGTTCTCCTCAAACATGGTCTCGTCCTCCCAGTAGGGGGCAGTAAACTTAGGCTTCTTCACCTCCTCGAAGGTGAACCATCCCGAACTGTCGTCCTTATCGTAGGGCACGAGCATCATGCGGCCATCGCGCAGGGCAAACATCTTGCCAGCCTTATGAGGAGAGGTTGAGAGGATACGGTAAGCGAACAATGGTTGACCATTGTTAGTAGCACGAACAGATTCATCCTTTCCTATCCATGCCGGCTCGAAGCGGAAACGGGCGTTGTTCCACACTCCCGACTGAGCAGGCCACTGCAACAGATAGTCTACGGCAGGGTTACCACCACCATCATCAAAGTTCTGTGCATAGAAGGCTCCTTCTACAGCACGCTCGGTGAGGTTAATCATGGTCATAGCCCAGTACTGTCCGCGGTTGGCCGTATCGTTCTTCTCCGCTACGATGCGAGCATTGTTCTCACCGCTATCGCCATTACCGAGCGACAGTTCGCGCTGGCCGAAAGGATGGATACGATAGGTGGCATCGGCATCGAAGCCATATTCTAGCGATTCAGCAATGCGAAAAGCCGATGCATTCTTCGTGCGGGCCTCTGCTACAGGAATGAGCGAGAGTGTACCATTGCTCTCACGATACATGGCCACCTCGGAGCGGTTGGCAGGAATGAGGAGAACGGCTTCACGCATCTTGCCCTGGAAGGTCTCCACCTTCCACAACTGTGCCTCGTCAGAACCGTTGTTCTCACCGATAGCCACCTTGTTGCCATCGGCACGCAGGGCCAGATTGGTGAAGGGATTGATGATACGCACACTGCCCGAGAGGTCGGTCACCGTCCAGTATTGTCCTTCGGCAGCAGTGTCCAACGTCTGGAACTCTGCATGGCTGCCGTCGAGCTCGAGTGCCAGACGACCGTCAGTAGCTGGAAAAAGATTATACAATGCTCCCTTGCGGAAAGCAGTCTGTGCCATCAAAGCACTTGTCACGAGAAGCATCGCCACGAACATCAACGGGCGGATGCTGGAAGAAAATCGGTGTTTATTCATATACTAATGTTATAAGTTTCTAAAAAGCATCAGCGCCAACACAAACATCGGTCCGGTAGCATGTCGCATACCAGACGCCTTGATGTTCGTATTAGCGTAGCTCACATACACGCCGCCCCAATCGCGGCATGTGCGACATTTACAACGCCTGCATCTTTGCCAGGATATTGCCTACAGCATCACCGAAGTCACTATACAACTTACGGTAATAGGCCTTCACAGCTCCGGGCTGGGGATGGTTGGCACGGGCCAGAAACTCATCCTGCATATATAGGATTTCGGCCAGGATCTCATCAACCTTGGCATCGTCAACCCTCTTTATCAACTTGATCAAGATACACTCCTGGAACAAGTCACTTGCAACGAAGTTAATGCTCTTCTTCAATTCTCTCTTGTTTGCCATAATCGTTTAGAATTACGTTTTACATCCATTTTCTTTCAGGAGACAAATGCCACGTGAAGGTAGCAATCAACAACTCCTATTTTTCGGTAAAGATAGGCAATAAATATTAATCAGCCAAAACGAGAGAGAAAAAAACACGGAAATTTGATAATCTCACAGATTTTTACAATATTTGCGTCATCTTATCCTATACGATAATTATATAGGAAAGTGCGAATAAGACATAAAGACATTTGATTCACATTAAATATTAAACAACAATGAAGAAAAGCGCATTGCAAATTGCCAGAGCTTCATATCAGCCGAAGCTCCCCTTAGTATTGAGAAGTGCAGTTAAGATCGAAGAGGGTGCCCCCACTCAGTCTGTCGCCGACCAGGAGGCAATCAAGGAGTTGTTCCCCAATACCTATGGTACTCCCATGCTGAAGTTTGTTCCCGCCGAGAATATGGAGAGCCGCCCCATCAATGTTGGTGTAATCCTCTCAGGTGGTCAGGCTCCTGGTGGTCACAACGTAATCTCAGGTCTCTTCGATGGCCTCAAGATGCTTAACCCCGCCAGCCGCCTCTACGGTTTCCTCATGGGTCCCGACGGTTTGGTAAAGCACAACTACCGTGAGCTCACCGCCGACGTTATCGACGAATACCGCAACACTGGCGGTTTCGACAT
>JAFOYZ010000100.1 GCA_017424485.1 Bacteroidaceae bacterium | reverse complement strand
TAGTCATACTCCGTGGTACATAGCCACCGCTCGGGCACGATCTCCATGCGCAGCTCTTCGCGTATCTCGCGGATGAGGGCCTCCTCACGCGCCTCGCCTGGCTCTATCTTACCGCCTGGGTACTCCCAGAAACCTTTCCATTCACCATACCCACGCTGCGTGGCAAGGTACTTCCCTTCGTGATGGATGATGGCGGCTACTACTTCGATGGTTTTCATAATGGTCGTTTTCGTCTTCGTTACTTGCGTGCAATTTCTGTAAGCGTAAGCGTAATCGTAATCACTTCGTGTCGTATGCCACTTGCTCCTCAGCGGCAAAGGGCATAGGTTCGGTGTCAAAGGAGTATACCGCCGCTTTGCGTGGGCGCAGGTTATCTATGTATGTCTTGTGTAGCAGATACTCCAATTCGGCCAGTGTAGCCTCGCGTGTCTTGGGCTTCAGCTGACATTCCCAGATGACGATGGTATGCCATCCCATTCGCTTCAGTTGGGCGCGACGTTCGAGGTCACGCTCGCGGTTACGCTCTATCTTCTGTGTCCAAAACTCCGTGTTGCTCTTGGGCAGCACGAAGTATCGGCAACCCTCGTGCCCATGCCAGAAGCATCCGTGTATGAATATCACCGTGCGGTACTTGCGCAGCACGATGTCGGGCGTGCCCGGCAATCCCTTCACGTTCACCCTATAGCGGAAGCCACAACTATGGAGCCATCGCCTCACCGTCATCTCGGGCTTGGTGTCTCGGCCACGTATGCTTGCCATACATCGGTGCCGCTGCTCTCGGGTCATCTTGTCGGGCATGGAAAGGACTACTTAAATCTTACTTGCAAGTTTATCTTAAAGTAGTATTTCCCATCTTCCTCATAGAGCCAACCATAGAAAAATGGTTTGAGGGTCTTGCCTGCAACCTTCTCGCGTGGATGCCCTGGATTGTTTTCATCTTCGCTTGTTGATGCACCTTCAAATTTGGTAGAGTGGAATAAGTAATTGAGGAATCTATTCTGCTCATATATGTGATAGCAGATCACTTGTCCGTCTTCCTTGACGATAATTTGCCCTCCTGTAGCATCGTAGATTCCGAGCCATGGTTTCTCGGGGACCATGCCAAGGGCACAGTCTTGGAGGAAACGCTTTATTTTGTATTCATAGACAGCCCCATGATTCTCTGTATCAAAGTCCAAGGGGTTTTGTTGAGTGAGAATTTCTGTGCAGCGGGCTATTGTTGTTTCATTCTCCAAATAACGTATCAGAAGCAACTGTGCTATCAATGAAGGAAGGTCGCCATCAATGGTTCGTAAGTTCTGGCTAAGGCAACGTGATTGTACTTTTTGAAACACAATCTCGGCCTTATAATCATTGATAAGACTCTTCAGACGTGAGGGAATTCGAGGTGTTTGTTTATATGTGTCCGCATTAAAAGCATCAACATCAATCTTCGAATTGTCAGGGAAACGTATTTCGTATATGAAATTGGTACCAGCGCCCGCATTGAAGAGGGGCAAAGTGGTATTTACGCACAACTGCGAATTACCTATGGAATCAGATAACTTGGCCATTCTTCTATTGTCTGTTTTTGAATCTCTCATAATGTATCTCCAGAAACTCTCTTTGTGGGAAAAATCTGTCTGGCAAAGTTATATTCTTGCCATTAATGGTGTGCAAGTAATCCTTGAAAGATAGTTCCGAACTCTTCTCAAATAGTTCCTCGGATACGACAATAGAGTAATCTGGTGTAATTGATAGCAGATGTTTGTCGTATGCCTTGTGAAAGAAAGGATTGAGACATAACCCATTTCGTGGATTAGTTCTATTGGCTTCGTCAAGCGACCAGTCTACAATGTGGCAAGCCTCTAATAATTCTATGCAGCCTACTCCTGATATACAGCATCTGTAGTTATAGGAGGATAATACTGCATCTCTAAAGAATGTTTGATGTATTCTTTGTCGAACCATTCGTTCACGTTCTTCTCCTAAGGGAAATTGTAAAGGAGAAGTATGAGTGATTTCTTCTAGTGTGGTATTTCTTAGTTGGGCAATGATATGAGCGCTATCATAAGCAAGTTTTCCCCAATCATCACAATATTCATTCCAAACCTCTTTGTCTAGTTTACTTGTATTGCCTAATCCTACTATACCTTTTGATTTCAGAACAGGGTCGAAACTCCCGAAATTACCTATTTTCATTTTTACGGATGCTGGAGTCCTACCGATTAGTGTGGCAACTTCTACTATGATAGGATTGCTGTTAGATGCTTTGTTGAAGGGTACTTTACAATATGCATCTAATGCCAGTATGGTCTCTTCCTTGCTCCAGTTTCTCATATCCTTATTTTGTTATTGGTATTGAAAGCCTGATAGATATCCTCCATCAGCTCCAATGCTTTCTTCTTGTATGGCTCAGCAAAGGGTGTACCTATGTTGTGCAAATAGTGTGAGATGATGGCCATTTGCTCACTAAAGGGCATCTCTCTGCCATCATCATATCTGCCATGAGGACCACAGAACTTGATTTTGTGTATCGAGTTCAAAGGTATACTTAGTTGTTCTTCTACGTGTATCATATTGTAGATGCAAATATAATGATTCTACATTGAAAGATAAAGCATTTCTCGTTTATTCTTTTACATCATACATAACTCTCATCGCTTCTATGATTAATCGAGTATCTAATCTAAACAGAGCTTCCTTCACCGCTTGTTTTTCTGAGCCATATTCCAATTCTATCATCTTTAGGTCACTCTCGCAGACCTCTTCGTCATCAATGTATCGAGCAAGAATATCGCTTAATAGCACATCATCGCGTTGGTGATAGTAGGGAAGATATTCCATAATGGTATCCCAATATGCGTATCTATTTGAAGTAGTATTAGACATCGTGTTATTTGCTTTATCTGTGCAAATGTAAGGAATAATTCTGCATCTTACAACATACTAAAGTTCGCATGTTGGAAAATGTTGCGACAACAAAGTTTCAACTGGTGACAATTTTTCACCGTTTCATTGAGTAAGATAAAGGTCTATTCTCTTTCTTCGCTAAGTAAGAAAATAAACATTCGTCAAACTTTCTTAAGAAATCGGTGTTGTAGTGATACATCATATCAGAAACAGACTATGAGCGACGAACGAAAACTACCATTGGGCGAGATTAAGGCAGGCCTTAAGTTGGCAAAAGAGGCGTATGACGTATTGGCCAGCGATACGGACTATGTTAAGGGCATACGGTATCATCTAGAGCGTGTTGATGCAGCCCTTCAGTCGGGCAATCTGGAGATGATCTTATATTGCAATCAGCAGGTAATGAAGGATTACAGGAGTTTCTTGGTGCGCAACCATGTAGAGGTGGTTCATAACCCATCCGTCTTAAGAGAGAAGGGGTTGTGCTGGAACTTCTTCAACCTGAGAGTCATCGGCCACTTGCTTGCCAATGAGATAGTCAGCGACAAGCTAAAGGATGGTGCGATGGCAGGCATCGCCATCGCTTGCGAGTACTTCTGCGACAAGACGATGGATAGCCGCACACAAAGGAAAAGCAATGTTGCCCACTTGCAAGAAGGACACCTGTGAGCACAAAGCATTATATACAAATATTCTAAAACTATAAATTATGCAGCAGAACATTTATGACCTATTAGAGGATTGTCAGACTCGAATCTACAATGCGCTTCGCAAGAATACGCGAACAGATAAAGAAGAGGCTTATACCTATGCAGTAACCCATGTTAACGCGATGGATGCCGAACTGGACATGAAATGGGATGAATTAAAGCGTCTAGGATATATTGTTCATAAAGGTTCGCTCGCAAAAATGGACGATGTTAGTTTAGATGTCAACCTCCACTTCTGCATCGACATCATCAACAAGCGGATGAGGATTAACTTCTCGTCGCCCATCTCACCTAATGCTGTGCAGATTGTGTTCTTCTCGACTGTGCCATTGGAACAGAGCACGGTGCTCTATGAAGAGAAGGGAACGGGCGGAACAGAAAGGAGACTGAAAGTATCGGACTTACTTGCGGTGCTAAGTTACGCCAAGAAGTTTGCCGAAGCGAATCTCGATGCAGACTTTGACAGATACAATGGCGAACTGATGGCCATAAAGACGGTGGACCTCGCTATCAATCACAAACCAGTGGACAAGCCCTTAAACAAATCTCTTCACCTTGTGAACGATGTCCTTACTGAGTTTGCAAAAGTATTAAGTAAAGATAAAGAGACCAAACGCACAGCATCGGGCATCTCCCTCTTGGTAGACCTTGCCATTGACTTCTTGGTGAGGGGGTGATAAGTCGCTATCGGAGACTATCTCAAATTTCCCGTTTTGATTGGGAAAGCATGCGCTCCACCTCTGCAATCAATTGCTCCTTATTGGGTAAGCATAGTGTGTATTTCGATGCAAAGATTTGATTTGACAGTCCACCGAGAGCATACTCTGCCGTCAAGCTATCCTTGTCGGTGCAAAGGATGATACCGATGGGAGGATTGTCGCTCTCATCGTTCACCTCCGTGGCATAGTAGTTTAGGTACATATTCAGCTGCCCTGCCGCCTCGGGAGTAAGTTTTGTGCGTTTCAACTCTATCAGCACATAGGCTTTCAGAATCTTGTTGTAGAACACCATGTCCACATAGTAATGAGTGTTGTTCATGGTGACACGCTGCTGGGTTCCCACAAACATAAATCCACGTCCTAATTCCAAAAGGAAGTCTTCAATACCACGTACAAGCATGCGCTCTAGGTCACTCTCCATCATGGGTTTGTTTTCAGGAATGCCTATAAATTCAAAAACATAGGGATCTTTGATGATGTCAGAAGGTCGGTTTATTTCAACACCTTTTGCTGCCAATTGCAATACCTTCTCCTTATTGGCTTGTCCGTCCGAGAGAAGTAAACGCTCAAAAAGCGAACTGTCAATTTGGCGCTTCAACTCGCGGAACGACCAACGAGCATTGATACACTCCTGCTCATAGAATGAGCGTTTGGCATCGTCGGATATGCCAAGGAGCTCGCAATAATGACTCCAACTTAATTTGCTAGACAGTGTCTGGCAAATTGGATATTTGATATACAGAAGCCTCATCCATTGCAGGTTAGCTCTTGAAAATCCTTTACCAAAGGCTTCCGTCAGTCGTTTTGACAACTCTTTCAACACCTGCTTGCCATATTCGGCTCGATGCTCGCTATTCTGTTCATCCTCAACGATGAGTCGCCCCACATTCCAGTAGGTAGCAAGCAAGGCTGTGTTCACCTGCGACGCCACCTGTTTGCGGGCCTCTTGTATCAACTCTGAGACTTGGGTATATAGAGAGTTGCTGCTCGGCATAGTATTGTTCATTGCGTATCGTTATTACGAGTATTCATACGACAAAGATATCGATACCTCTTCGGCCTGACCGCGTGACTCGCTCAAGTAGAAAGCGCGACCAAAATCCTTGAAAGGTTTGCAGTTCGCAAGGTTGATGTCAGCAAACTCTGCATTGGTGCCGTGATAGAGAATCATACCAACTTCCCTCCTTGACGATTGAGATAGACGGTCATATCGGCCACCATATCGGAGAATGACTGGGTGTGCATGAATTCATAGTGCTCGTCCATCAGCTTGACGCCACCATAACGCTTGATGTAGCACCACGCCTGAGAGTCGGCAAGGCTGTGCGCCTTGCCAAACTCGCTGACCAAGGCGATGATGTATTCCACCTTGTCGGCCACGGGATATTGCTTCATCTCTATGCTTGAGCCCATAGGTTTGCCTTCCAATATTGTTTCACTGCAAATGTATGTTTTTTTAATGTAACAGACAAGAAAGTTGTTCATTTTTTGACGAAACCGAGAGGAAAGAGAAGTGTTCTGAACCCTGAGATGAGTTGTGAGTGATGCGAAGGTGGGTATTCATTCAAGACCAAACGGTGACAGATGACACTTGTGACAGATGTTTCCATAGATTATTATGCAAATAAATAATTAATTCTATATATAGCATGCATAGTAATTAATTATTTTTTTTCTTACTACTCGTATATAATAAGCGTCACAAGTGTCATCTGTCACCAAAAACAAGCAAATTGCAAAGTTGGAGATCGCAAAACACCCCTATTTTATGCCATTTCTGCCGCCACTGCCACATAAATGTACGAGCGTATGTAGGAAAAAATAAATAATTATATACATACACGTTATCTAATTAATTATTTTTTAATACACATTTCCTCTATGAAAACATGTGGCAGAAGTGGCATTGTGGCAGAATGCATGCTTGTCCCTAAAGAAAATTGGCGGTGCTATTGTACAAAAGGGAACTTTTTATTATCTTTACATAGTATTACCATTTGGTCGTGTCATCGCGATGGTTCATATGAATCATCGCGATAGCGAGTTGGAATCATCGCGATGGTGCGAGGGTGTCATCGCGATGGAGTGGAAAGGAGGGACCGTTGGTTTTACGAAAAGAGACTGAAGATTTTAGATAAAGGAACCTATCAACAGAAAATTATGGCAAAGAAACGAAACACGAGAATGAGAACGGGTCATGGGACCATCAAGTGCCGTGGCACACGACGTTGCTTGCGCAATGGGGCAGAGACTGGCGACCTGTGGGGCATACGCGTGACCGTGGCAAACGCACAGCGCGTGGAGGTGAAAGACATGGCGGAAAATATCAACGACGCTATGAGCCTCACCGATACGGATGTGATAGCGGCCTGGCGTGCACTGGAGGGGGAGATTGTGGATGCGCTCATGCAAGGGAACCGCGTGTCGCTGGGCAACCTGGGTACGCTGTCGCTAGAGGTGGGCACGGCTACGCGCAAGAGTGCCGATGAGGAACTGCGCAACACGGAGATTGTGGCCAAGGGCATCACCTTCCGCTCCTCGAAGAACCTGACACAGCAGATCTCAGGACTCGCCTTCGAGTGGGATGGTGTGGTGAAGCAGCCGCTCGCTGATGAGGCACTCACCGAGGCTTTGGACGACTACTTTGCCCAGCACGAGTACATCACCGTGCGCAACTATGCCATGCTGTGCCGATGCAGCCTGAGCACGGCACGTCGGCACATCGCAGAGATGCTCGCCGATGGTCGCCTCGCAAAGAGTGGCATTGCCAAGGGATTGTATAAGCGGAATGGGTGAGGCCGTGATGTGGAGTTGAATTAAAACCCGCGATAAATTAGGAAGTTACAAAGAATTGACGTACCTTTACGACAAAAATTCAAATGCTTATGAAAACAACGACGATGATGAGATCTATGATGGCCGTGGCAATGATGCTGTGGCTGGGTGTAAACACGGTGTGTGCACAGGCGCTGACGGCGATCACGCCGGGCGAGGTGTGGCCCGACGATAAGGGCGAACATATCAATGCACACGGTGGCAACGTGATGTATCACGAGGGTACCTACTACTGGTATGGCGAGAACCGACCGGCACGCGGATTTACCACCGAGGTGGGCGTGAGCGTGTACTCATCGAAGGATCTGATGAACTGGAAGAACGAGGGTGTGGCGCTGGCCGTATCAGAAAACCGCGGCGACGTCATCGAGCGCGGATGCATCATGGAGCGCCCCAAGGTGGTGTATAACCCCACGACGAAGAAGTTTGTGATGCTCTTCCACCTCGAACTCAAGGGCCGCGGCTACGAGGCTGCACGCGTGGGATTTGCCGTGAGCGACACGCCTACGGGTCCCTTCACCTTCATACGCTCGCTGCGCCCCAATGCAGGCAAGTGGCCCAAGGACTTCAGCAAGAAGGATATCAAGCGTGCACTGGCACTGGACGAGGCCAAGTATAAGGAGTGGTGGACACCCGAGTGGCGCAAGGCCGTGGACGAGGGCTTGCTGCTGAAGCGCGACCTGCCGGGCGGACAGATGAGCCGCGACATGACCGTCTTCATCGACGACGATGGCACGGCATACCACATACACTCGGCCGAGGAGAACCTGACGCTCAACATCGCCGAGCTCACTCCCGACTACCTGGACTACACGGGTCGCTACATCCGTCTCGCCCCCGGCGGACACAATGAGGCGCCCACCATCATGAAGCGCAATGGCGTGTACTGGATGATCACCAGTGGCTGCACGGGCTGGGACCCCAACGAGGCTCGTATGTTTAAGAGCAAATCTATCTGGGGACCGTGGGAGCAGCTGCCCAGCCCGTTCCGTGGCGAGGGTGCCAACAAGTCGTTCCACACGCAGGGTACCTATATATTCAAGATTCAGGGCACCGACCAATACGTCTTCATGGCCGACCGCTGGATACCGCGCAGCCTGAAGAACTCACGCCACATATGGCTGCCCATCGAATATGACACCGACGGCACT
>JAFOYZ010000014.1 GCA_017424485.1 Bacteroidaceae bacterium | reverse complement strand
CAGATATACCACTTATTGTCTGCTGAAGGAGTATTGTGAGGATTTGACCTTTGAGGGGCTGACACCCTGCTTCGTCAACAAGTTCGAAGCGTGGATGTACACAAAAGGGTATCACACGAACACCATAGGGAAGCACCTCTCGCACCTGCGCATCTACGTGAATGCCGCTATCCTGCGTGGTTTGATGAGCGAAGAGGACAATCCCTTCCATAAGCGGCGCATCAGTCATCGGCCTTTTGCTCATACTCATCTGACACCATTTGAACTGGAAAAGCTTGAGCGGCTTGCTGTGCTACCCAAGCAGCAGCATTTGAGACACACACTTGATGCCTTCCTCTTCTGTTGCTACACGGGGCTGCGATACTCCGACTTTGTGCGATTAACCACTGCCAACATACAGCGTGGAGCCACCCACACCTGGATCAACACGGAGAGTCAGAAGACTGGCGCAAGCATCAGCCTGCCCATCGACCTCCTGTTTGAGGGCAAGGCACTGGCACTACTCAATAGATATTCAGATAACACGGATGCATTCTTCCACTTGCCGTCGAACTCAACCGTTGACAAGAGCCTGCAGCGTATCGCCCAACATGCAGGCATACGCAAGCACTTCTCCTTCCACAGCGCCCGCCACACCAATGCCACGCTGCTACTCATGCAGGGGGTAAACGTGACTACAGTGCAGAGGCTGCTCGGGCACAAGAACGTAAAGACGACGATGAACTACTGTGAGGTCATCAACCAAACCATCATCAAGGAGTTGAAAAAATGCCGAAAGCGGTAGCACAAGGGTAACACAAGTTTAATTGACAATTCCGCAGCGTTGCGAGGAGCAATGAAAGCTTGCTTAATCATTGCCGAGTTAGCCAGGAATCTTGATGCCAGAGCATCATAATTGATAATTGAAAGTTTCTTTTGCGTGTGTATATATAAATAAGGTGTGGGGAGGGAGGTAAAAAGCAATTATCCCAAACAGGTTGTCCGGTTGTCCTTGTAGACTATAACACATTGTTTTCCAAGCTGTAAACAAGGACAACCTAGGTTGTCCTTTGGTTGTCCTTAAACGCATATTCGTTTGCGCTGCCGACCATGAGATTTTAGGTGCCGACATTATATTTCCGCCGCCTTTGGAAAACGCATTATAAATTCATTAGTTATTGCAATTTATTTCTTTCAGATAATCAGCGCTTTGTTTCACACTAATCTCAGTCTTTTGTGCAAGGATATTCTGATGCATTCCACTACCCTCGCGAGGGTAGCGTACTACCTCCGCGAAGATAGTGCACTACCTTCGCGAAGAGAATGTGCTATCTTCGCGAAGGTAGTCTGCGGAGCAACCAGAAAAAACAAAAAAAACGTATCATAAAAACTATTAGATAGACCTTAATAATCTACGTTTCTACAATTCCTCCTTTCACAAATAGCCGATCGAAATGCGGACACCTCGGATAACCCAGGCTGTCCTTATTAATACTTTGCGAACCAGCATGTTGCATCTCGCAAGGACAGCCGGACAACCTATTCGGGCAAAGCCGTTTATTTCTCCGCGCAAAGTAGCGCGAAGACTTTGATTGTGTCTTACATGGGTATGACCACTCAGGAAGTGACTATTCACCCCTTCGTGAAAGTGACAATGCAGTCTGATGCGGAGGTATTGGAAGACGTAGTCATTACTGGTTACGGTTCTGCCAAGAAGTTGGGCTCAGTAGTCGGTTCTGCCGTTGCTGTGTCAGGTGAGAAACTCGAGAAGCGTCCTATCGCAAACATCGGTGATGCTTTGCAGGGTCAGGTTGCTGGTCTTCAGGTATTCACTCCCAGTGGTGAGCCTAGTGCAAGCGTTAGCATGCGTCTGCGTGGTGTGAGCTCTATTAATAGTAGCTCTGAGCCTCTCTTCATCCTTGACGGCTCGCCCATCTCTTCAGGCGCATTCACTGCATTGAACCCCAACGACATCGAGTCTATGACCGTATTGAAGGATGCTTCATCAACCGCTATCTACGGTTCTCGTGCGGCTAACGGTGTGGTTATCTTGACCTCTAAGAAGGGTAAGAAGGGCCAGAAGGCTAGAATCAACGTGAGCGCACAGTATGGTGTGTCACAGATGACCGGTGACAAGGTACAGATGATGAATGCTGAGCAGTGGTTGGGCTTCCAGGAGATGCTTGATCCCAGCATGAAGAACAATGCGGCTTTCCAGGAGTGGAAAAACTTCTGCATCGACAATGGTATCTCTACCAACTGGGCCGATATCTTCTTCGGTGGTACAGCTCCTACCAAGCAGTTGGATGTGAACGTTACTGGTGGTAACGATATCCTCAACTACTACCTCTCAATGGGTCACTACGATGCTGAGGGTATCATGGACGACTCTAACATGCGTCGTGAGACATTCCGCTCAAACATCGATGCTAACGTTAACAACTGGATGAAGGTAGGTGCTAACCTCAACCTTTCATACCAGAAGTATGGTACAACTGCTTTCGGTGGTAGTGGAAACTCTGTTTATAACAAGGCTTATGCTTCACGTATCTATCGTCCTGACCAAACTTACTATGAGATTTTGACCGACGAGGAGGGCAACTTCACTGGCTTCGGTGACCGTCTCGACTACTTCGATCGTTTGGGCTACTACAACCCTTACTACTTGTCTGAGATTCAGCCCAGTTCTAAGGATATGGTGCGCTTGAATGGTAACACATTCATCAACATCAACCCCTTCAAGGGTTTCAATGTACGCTCTGCACAGGGTGTTGAGGCATACGACTACCGTACTTCGGGCGTAGCTCTTCCTATTGGTCCGTT
>JAFOYZ010000099.1 GCA_017424485.1 Bacteroidaceae bacterium | reverse complement strand
CATATCAGAAAAATAGAATGGACACACATTGGAAAATGGGAACTAGGAAATATCGTACAAAAGACATTGACAGATATCACGAAGAATCCCGATTATGTAAATAAAATTGAGGCTATGATAGTAGAAGGCAAAGTAGAAGAAACAAAAAGCAATTCTTATAATGACATGTATAAAGCATATATCAATTTGCTACTAAATAATCACAACCTCATCTTAAATGGTGCCCCTGGTACAGGTAAGACTTATCTTGCTAAGCAGGTAGCCGCACAGATAATTTATGAGGGCAATGTACCTGAAAGTTTCGAAGAGGATGCCAATTTTATTGAACAATGTGGCTTTGTTCAGTTCCATCCCTCGTATGATTACACTGATTTCGTAGAGGGACTCCGTCCTAAGAACGACAATGGGAATATTGGATTTGAAAGAAAAGATGGTACCTTCAAAGAATTTTGTGCAAAAGCCTTACAGAACTTATTAGATTCTAAAAAAACAGTTCAAACATTGCAAAACGAATTGTCCGTTCGCGATTTACTTGAAGGATTCATCAATGAGTCTATGGAGAATGAAACCATGTTTGAAACTTCAGGTACCAAGAACGCTTTCTATATAATCGACAATAAGGAGAAATCAATAATAGTAAGGATTCCTGCTAACGAGAAAACGAGTGAAGTTTCGCTACCAAAATCAGATCTTACCACTCTTTTAGAAAATAAGGTTGACATTAAGGGGGGTGGAGATATTCAGACATATTTCGGACGTAAATATAGAACTCAGCCCGATTCTTACGTCTATGTTTTGTATAACGAACTCGTAAAGAAAGCAGTACCTCTTACTAAGACCAAGAGTGTAGCTCCTGTTTCCGAAAAGAAATTTGTCTTCATCATCGACGAAATCAACCGAGGCGAAATCTCCAAAATCTTTGGTGAATTGTTCTTCTCCGTTGACCCTGGCTATAGAGGAGTGAAGGGTAAGGTGCAGACACAATATCAGAATCTGATTACCGAAGATGCCCCATTCAAAGACGGCTTCTACATCCCCGAGAATGTATACATTATCGGTACGATGAACGATATTGACCGAAGTGTGGAGTGTATGGACTTTGCTATGCGTCGCCGATTTACCTTCAAGGAGATTACTGCAGAAGAGAGTGCAAGAAATATGGAACTAGGTGCAGAAGCCACAGAAAGAATGATGAGTCTGAACAATGCTATATCTGAGATTGACGGATTCAATAGCTCGTTCCATATTGGTGCTGCATACTTCAAAGGAGTTGATGACTTTGACGCATTGTGGGAGTTGAAGTTGGCAGGACTGCTTAAAGAGTATCTTCGCGGTATGCCTGATGCAGAGGAATCATTGGAAGCATTGAAAAAAGCCTATTACCTGAACAACGAATGATAACGACCGATTGGAATGGAGGCATAGAAGTCGATGAATGCTTAGCTGATGACATTAAAGAGATAGCAGCGATTAAGGCGCTCAAAGACCATCCGAACCTTTTAGTATTTCCGCATAGCTTTACGAAATATGATGAAGGGTTCGGGGAGAAGTGCATCTGTACTTTCGATGAAGAGGAGAGGATGATGCACACCAACAACATTGTAGGATTTATAGGCAAGAACAAGACACAGCTCACCATACGCTCGCGCTTCACCAAAAATTTAGACGAGAAGAATGATGAGGATTACTTCTTACACTATATGCTACAAAAGGTGTTTGGAGTCCACATCTTCGATTTGAAGCATACGACCAGTAAGGAAAAGGTGTTCGACTTCTCGCTCTATCTCTTCCCCCACTTCTTGAAAAAGGCTCTCCGCCAAGGCGTATATAGAGAATATCAAACGAGGCATTACAACGATGCGAATGTAAGAGGCACTATTGAGGTCAACAGACATCTTCGTGTTAATATGCCCTTTACAGGAAATATAGCCTATCGCACGAGAGAGTATCTGCACGATAATGACACTACACAACTTATTCGTCACACCATCGAGCATATACGTTGCCACAAATGGGGAGGTAACATCTTGAGTTGTGATGCAGAAACAAAAGATTTCGTTTCACAAATCACGCAAGTGACAGAGAGTTATCAGAAGAGTCAACGACAGACCATCATCAATAGAAACTTAAAACCTGTACGGCACTCGTTATATACCGAGTATGAACCACTGAGAAAGCTATGCTTGCAAATCCTACGACACGAACACTTGAAGTATGGCCAGAAAAAGGACGAGATATACGGAGTGTTGTTTGATGGTGCTTGGCTTTGGGAGGAGTATTTGGGCATAGTCTTGAAAGAGAGTTTCAATCATTACCTTAAAGGAAGAGGAAAAAGATGGAAACTTTTTGATACTGGGCAACAGATCATCCCCGACTATCTATCAAAGGACTTCTCTGTTGTTGCTGATGCAAAGTATATTTTGCTAGACAAACAAAAGAGTTACAAAAACGAAGAAAGCGCGACGGCCATATATTACAAAACCATCACCTATATGTACAGGTGGAATGCCAAGATAGGGCTGTTGCTGCCCCCTGTGTCTGATAGCGACTCAGTGAAGATAAGTAGACATCAAATTATAGATACCGAAGGATGTGTCATTAAAGTAGGCTTCCCAATACCGAAGCATGCTACAACGTTTGGTGAATTCTCGGAGACAATGAGAATAAATGAAGTAGAGTACAAGAGGCTTTGCAGAGAGTATATTCAGAGCCTAAGATAATATACACTCCGTTTTCGGAACCATAGAAAAGTTACCTGGAGTGTTGCTGCCAGGCAACATATTTCTTAACTTTGCTTGCGATTAGGGTGGGTAGGGTTTCCTAGGAAATCCTAGGAGACTCCAGGAAGTAATAGGAGATCCTATGTAAGTTCTATGGTGCCTAGACACCACAGAAAAGCCATCAATACTACTTTGATGCGGCTAGTGTGAACATTATCGGAGGATGATAGGTTGTAAATGAAGGCACAAAAAAGAAGAATACATTTATGCTTTTAACCCTATTATCCACATTCATTATGGTAACAACAAAGATTGCAGCCTATACGCTGCCGGTGCTCCCCTACCCGAGCGATGGGCTGGAGCCCGTCATCAGCAAGGAGACCATCAAGAACCATCATGGCAAGCATCTCGCCGCCTATGTAGACAACCTGAACAAGCTGATACCAGGCAGCGAATACGAGGGGCTGCTGGTAGAGGAGATAGTGCAGCAGGCACCCGACGGGCCCATCTACAACAATGCGGGACAGGTGATGAACCACCGACTCTACTTCGAACAGCTGGTGCCGAGATCGCAATACAAGGCACCCGGCGGACGACTGACCAATGCCATCAACTATCACTTCGGTGGCATGGAGACATTCAAGAGGCAGATGACCGATGCGGCCATGAACCTCTTTGGCAGTGGATGGGTATGGCTGGTAGCCGACACCGAGGGCCGACTGCTGATAGTGACTGAGAGCGGTGGTGGCAACCCGTGGCGACGCGGACAAAGACCGATACTGGGCATCGACTGCTGGGAGCATAGCTGGTATCTCGACTACGCAGCCGACAAGCGTGCACACTACGAAGGACTATGGGATATCATCAACTGGGAGGTGATAGAAAGCCGACTGCCCATGTAGGTGCCATAAGATGGAAACCATAAGGACATAGCGCGGGGCCAAAGCCTTGCGCTATATCTATGCCAGCAACTCATGACGACACCAACAGGCTAGATGTAATAAATAGAAAGAAAATTGGGCGAAGCTGCTGATAGTATGAAAAAATAGTTGTACCTTTACACGTGATATAGTGTGCAAAGGCTTTTTGCACCTATAACGAGTGGAATGAAATACAATATTTACTTTTACATCAATTCATAAAAATCAGTAGTTATGAACGACAAGAAACTTATGAGCAAAGCAGCGGACAACATCCGTATCCTTGCTGCTTCAATGGTAGAAAAAGCTAAGTCTGGTCACCCCGGTGGTGCTATGGGTGGTGCCGACTTCATCAACGTACTGTATAGCGAGTTCCTCGAGTACGACCCCAAGAACCCCTACTGGGAGGGTCGCGACCGATTCTTCCTCGACCCCGGCCACATGGCTCCCATGCTCTATGCTCAGTTGGCATTGGCAGGTAAGTTTACCCTCGACGAACTGGCTCAGCTGCGCCAGTGGGGCAGCCCCACACCCGGACACCCCGAGGTAGACCTCGTGCGCGGTATCGAAAACACTTCTGGTCCCCTCGGCCAAGGCCACACCTTCGCTGTAGGTGCTGCCATCGCTGCCAAGTTCCTCAAGGCTCGCCTGGGCGACGTGATGGGTCAGACCATCTATGCATACATCTCTGACGGTGGTATCCAGGAGGAGATCTCACAGGGTGCAGGCCGCATCGCTGGTACTCTTGGATTGGACAACCTCATCATGTTCTACGACTCTAACGACATACAGCTCTCTACTACATGCCACGAGGTGACATGTGAGGATGTAGCCAAGAAGTACGAGGCTTGGAACTGGAAGGTAATCTCTATCAACGGTAACGATGCTGATGAGATACGCGCAGCTATCATCGAGGCTAAGGCTGAGACTGAGCGCCCCACCCTCATCATCGGTAAGACCGTAATGGGTAAGGGTGCCCTCAAGGCTGATGGTAGCAGCTACGAGAACAACTGCGCTACACACGGTGCACCTCTCGGCGGCGACGCTTATGCCAACACCATCAAGAACCTCGGTGGTGACCCCACCAACCCATTCCAAATCTTCCCCGAGGTGCAGGAGCTGTACGCTAAGCGTGCTGCTGAGCTGGAGAAGATCGTAGCTGAGAAGTATGCCGCTAAGGCTGCTTGGGCTGCTGAGAACCCCGACCTCGCCGTGAAGATGGCTGAGTGGTTTGCCGGCAAGGCTCCTCAGGTAGACTGGAGCGCCGTGCAGCAGAAGGCTAACGATGCTACACGTAACGCATCGGCAGCCGTACTCGGTGTACTCGCCACACAGGTAGAGAACATGATCGTAGCTTCGGCCGACCTCTCTAACTCTGACAAGACCGACGGCTTCCTCAAGAAGACCCATGCACTCGTGAAGGGCGACTTCAGCGGTGCTTTCTTCCAGGCTGGTGTGGCT
>JAFOYZ010000098.1 GCA_017424485.1 Bacteroidaceae bacterium | reverse complement strand
TGCCATCGAACGTGCCTATCGCCAGGGACGCGTGCCCTTCTACAAGCCGGTGTCGTGTCACCTTTACCCTATTCGCGTGGGTGAGTATGGCCCTTATCGCGCGCTCAATTACGATCGCTGGGATGTGTGCAAGATGGCTGTCCTCAAAGGGCAAAAGGAGAACCTACCCATCTATAAGTTCCTGAGAGAACCCCTTATCCGTCGCTTCGGTGAGGATTGGTATGCCGAGTTGGAACTCGTGGCCGAAGAACTTATTAACCAAGGTGTCATTTAAGTGAAGAACCAAGAGGAAGAGTGAACGATTTCCTTTGGCCGCTCTCGCCTTACCCCCTTCCTTTTAACTTTTTCCTCAACCTTTAACTCTCCCATGCGTCTCTTTCGCATAATTTTTCGTGTCGTCATCGCTCTGCTCCTGTTGAGTATTGGTGTTGTGGCATTGTATCGCTATGTGCCGGTGCCCATAACTCCGCTTATGGTGCGCAATGCGTTGAGTTCGGCCATAAAGGGTGAGGCTACAACATTTCATCACGATTGGGTGCCGATGGGGCAGATGTCTCCCCATTTGGCTAGTGCGGTAGTGGCTAGTGAAGATCAGCGATTCTACCAACATAGCGGGTTCGACTGGAAAGAGATAGGCAATGCTATCGAAGAACGTAAGGCGGGCAAGCGAAAGCGAGGTGGTAGTACCATTAGTCAGCAGACGGCCAAAAATGTGTTTACCTTTTGCTCTTCTACTTGGGCCCGCAAGGCCGTGGAGGCTTACTATACTATTCTTATTGAGTGGTTGTGGCCTAAGGAACGCATTCTCGAAGTGTATTTAAATAGTATAGAGATGGGACCTCATATCTATGGCGCTGAGGCGGTGGCGCGGCAGCATTTTGGTAAACCGGCCAATCAGCTCACGCGGTCAGATTGTGCACTTATTGCTGCCACATTGCCTAATCCTAAGCGTTATAGTTCGAAAGTTCCCTCGCAGTATATGCGTCGGCGGCAGAAGGATATCCTCAATCAGATGAAGCTCATGGGAAAATAAAGTATAAGAAAACACGCGCGAAGCAGATGCTCGCGCGTGTTTTTCTTATATATGTAATTCTGATAGTCTCTCTATGCTTTCTCTCTGACAGAAACAGACTGTTTAAGCGTCGATATTGGCATACGTAGCGTTCTTCTCGATGAACTCGCGACGGGGACCTACATCCTCACCCATGAGCATAGAGAATACATAATCGGCTGCGGCCGCATTTTCGATGGTCACCTGCTTGAGGAGGCGTGTCTCGGGGTTCATGGTAGTCTCCCATAGCTGCTCGGGGTTCATCTCACCAAGACCCTTGTAGCGTTGGATGGTGATACCCGCCTCGCTGCCATTACCAAACTCGGCGATGAAGCGATCCTTGTCGGCATCGTCGTAGCAGTAGCGCTTGTTCTTGCCCTTGCTGCAGAGGTAGAGGGGCGGCGTAGCGATGAAGAGGTGTCCGTTCTCGATGAGTTCGGGCATGTAGCGATAGAAGAGAGTCATCAAGAGGGTGCCGATGTGCGAACCATCGACATCGGCATCGGTCATGATGATGGTCTTGTAGTAGCGCAACTTGTCGTAGTTGGCCTCCTTGCTGTCCTCGGGGTTGAGACCGAAGCGTACGCCGAGTGCCTGGATGATGTTGTTCACTTCCTCGTGTTCGAAGGCCTTGTGCCACATCACACGCTCCACGTTGAAGATCTTACCGCGGATGGGGAGGATAGCCTGTGTGAGTCGTGAGCGACCCTGCTTGGCTGAACCACCGGCCGAGTCTCCCTCGACGATGAAGAGTTCGCAGTTCATGGGGTCCTTGTCGGAGCAGTCGGCCAGCTTACCGGGCAGACCGCCACCGCTCATGGGGTTCTTGCGCTGCACGCTCTCGCGAGCCTTGCGGGCTGCGATACGAGCCTGTGCGGCGAGTACCACCTTGTCCACAATCATCTTAGCCTCCTTGGGGTGCTCCTCGAGGTAGTTGGTCAATGTCTCGGCTACAGCCTGCTGTACGGCACCTGCCACTTCGGAGTTTCCGAGTTTGGTCTTGGTCTGACCCTCAAACTGAGGCTCGGCCACCTTGATAGAGATGACGGCAGTCAAACCCTCGCGGAAGTCTTCACCGGCAATCTCCACCTTGGCCTTCTCCAGTGCCTTAGTGTCCTCGGCATACTTCTTGAGTGTACGGGTCAGCGCGGTGCGGAAACCGGCAAGGTGCGTACCACCCTCGATAGTGTTGATATTGTTTACGTAAGAGTGTATGTTCTCTGAGTACGAAGTGTTGTACATGATGGCCACCTCAATGGGTACACCCTGCTTCTCGGTGTTGAGGTAGATGATGTCATTGAAAAGGTGTTCGCGTGATGAGTCTACGAAGCGTACGAACTCTCTCAGTCCCTCCTCTGAGTGGAAGGTCTCGGTGCGTGCGTTGCCCTCCTCGTCCTTCTCGCGGAGATCGGTGAGGGTGATGGTGATTCCTGCGTTGAGGAATGCCAGCTCGCGCATACGGTTGGCGAGGATGTCGTAGCTATACTCGTGAGCGGTAAAGATGGAGCGGTCGGGCCAGAACTGCTGGCGTGTACCCGTGCGGTCGGCATCGCCCACGGTCTTTACAGCGTAGAGGGGCTTACCGCATGAGTACTCCTGCTGGTAGATCTTTCCATCGCGGAATACCTGTGTCTTCATGTGTGTAGAGAGTGCGTTTACGCACGATACACCCACACCGTGCAGACCACCTGACACCTTGTATGAGCCCTTGTCGAACTTACCACCAGCATGGAGCACCGTCATTACCACCTCTAGGGCCGAGCGTTGCTCCTTCTCGTGCCAATCGACGGGGATACCGCGGCCATTGTCCTGTACGGTGATAGAGTTGTCTTCGTTGATGAATACCTCGATATGGCTGCAATAGCCTGCGAGGGCTTCGTCGATAGAATTGTCTACAACCTCATATACGAGGTGGTGCAGACCCTTGGCGCTGATGTCGCCGATGTACATCGCAGGGCGCTTACGTACGGCCTCAAGACCCTCAAGTACCTGAATGTTTTCCGCCGAGTAGTTGCTCGCTGCGTTTACTTTGATTTCTTCGTTTATTTCCATATTTTTCGTATTGTTCCCTTGTTGTGTGCCTCTTTTTTAGGGGCTAGTCTAAAACGGAACAAAATTACTGAAAAAAACTGAGAAAAACGAATTAATTGGCTTAAAAATGGCTTTGGCTCTTTGTCGCTTTCCATCCGTAGTAGGTGACAAAGGCAAAGCAGAGCAGAGGCAGAATGAATGAAATGTTCTCGGCTGGCAAGCCTGCTATGGTGTCAAAATCAATGATGGCACCCTGGAGCGGGGGCATCACAGCTCCACCCACGATGGCCATGACTAAAAAGGCTGCGCCTAGTGTTGTGTCTTCGGCTTGTACATCTTCTAAAGCGATGCCGTAGATGGTGGGGAACATGAGGCTCATGAATCCGCTGATGGCTACCAAGCAGTAGAGGCCACCCATGCCTTGTATGATGATGGTTCCTAGACTTGCTATGCAGGCTCCAATGCCAAAATACATAAGTAATCGGCGTGAATTGATGTATCTCATCAGGAAGGTGCTGATGAAACGTGAGGTGAGGAAGAAGGCCATGGCGGCAATGTTGAACTTCTGTGCTGTGGCTTTGTCGATACCCAGATTGTCGGCATATTGGATGATGAAGGTCCATACCATAATTTGTGCAGCCACATAGAACATTTGTGCAACTACGCCACTGCGGTATAACTTGTTGCACCATAGGCGGCGAAGAGTGTCGCTGCTCTTGGCCTTGACGCCTTGTCCTCGAGTGTGGGGAATCTTGGTGAATAGGAATACAAGGAATACTGCGAAGACCAATAAACCGAGCATGACGTAGGGGTCGCGTATCACGGCTAAATCATGGAGGCGGATGTGGGCTTTGTCAGCTTCGCTTAGTGAATGGAAAATGATCTCTCCGGCCGCATCGCGTTTGTCGGAGATAAGGTTAGGTAATACGATTAGTGCTGCCACGGCCATGCCTGAGAGAGATCCCATGGGGTTGAAAGCTTGGGCCAGATTGAGTCGGCGGGTGGCTGTCTTGGGATCTCCTAATGAGAGTATGAGAGGGTTGGCTGTGGTTTCGAGGAATGCTAGTCCGAAGGTCAATATGTAGAGGGATAGACAGAAGAAGGTGAATTCCTGATAAGCAGCTGCGGGGATAAACATGAAGGCTCCAATGGCATACAGGGCTAAGCCTAAAAGAATACCGCTCTTGTAGCTGTACTTGCGGATGAAAAGTGCGGCGGGAACAGCCATAGTGGCATAGCCTCCATAAAAAGCAAACTGCACAAGTGACGCTTTGGCGGCAGAGAGTTCCATTAGTGTCTGGAATGCTGCAACCATGGGGTTGGTGATGTCGTTGGCGAATCCCCAAAGGGCGAATAATGAAGTGACTAAGATGAAGGGTATAAGATATCTCTTTTCTACAAGTTGGGTTGTGGGCTTGTTCATAGTATTTTGTATTTTTTTGTTAATCGAATGTAACGTGGTGCAAATGTAGATAAAATCTTTATTAATAGCTAATTTGTAGCCTTCTTTTTGTGTTTGTGTAAGATGTTGTAGTGATTTGGCGTGAAATTTTCTTTGTAGCCTTCTCTATTTTATAGAATAAATATGCATAAATGCTGAGATGTATACGCTGCTTTTACATTATTAAAATAAATGCAGGTGGTTTGTTTAACAATAAATATGCATGGATATTTTTCTTTTATTCATTAATTATGCGTACCTTTGCAGGTCTTTTGAAAATAGGAATTTTTGTGTGAAAGCACAAGGGAAATAACGCAATATAGATAATCGATGAGAAGAAGAATGTTAATGGTTGCCCTTGGGATGATAATCGCCCTACAGACGATGCTTGCGCAGAGTTTTATGGTGAGTGGTACAATCATCTCCAAAGAGGATAATGAACCTTTGATTGGTGCGGCTATTCGTCAGTTGGAGAATCCGGATAATGGCGTGATTACAGATTTTGACGGAAACTACACCATTGAGTTGACAGGTAAGGAAGCTACATTAAGCTTTACCTATCTAGGTATGCAAGAACAACAGCATAAGGTGACAGCCTCTACCAAGACGTTGAATGTAGAAATGACTACTGATGCGCAAGTAATGGAAGAGGTTGTCGTAGTTGCTTATGGTGTAAGGAAAAAGGGAACCATTGCAGGTTCGGTGTCAACTGTGAAAGCAGATAAGATTGCTGAAATTCCGGCTGCAGGTTTCGATCAGGCCTTGCAGGGACAGAGTGCTGGACTTACAGTGCTCTCTAACTCGGGAGAGCCTTCAAAAGCGGCTACGTTTCAGATACGTGGAACTAACTCTATCAACTCAGGCACAGCGCCGCTTTTTATTCTCGATGGTGTGCCTATCTCAAGTGCAGACTTCAATACCATCAGCCCTAGCGACATTGAATCGGTTTCGGTGCTCAAGGATGCTTCGTCGACCTCGATCTATGGCGCTCGTGCTGCTAATGGCGTGGTGGTGATCACTACCAAGCGAGGCACGCAAATGGAAAAGGCCAAGGTGACATTACGCGCTCAGACGGGTTTCTCTCAACTTGCCAGCTCTAAAGAATGGATGCTGATGAATACGGCTGAACGTATCGCCTTTGAGAAGGAACTTGGCCTTGATAAGGGACAGGATTATGACTTGTTGAGCCAAACTGATGTAAATTGGCAGAAGGCAATCTTTAATAATCGTGCTTTGCTGCAAAACTATGACTTTTCAGTAAGTCGCGCTACGGAGCGTATGAACTACTTTGTGTCGGGCAACTTCTACGACCAGGATGGTATTGCTCAAGGTTCAACTTTCCGTCGTTACTCACTCCGCAGCAATGCTGACGTGAAGACGGGTGAATGGCTTAAGATGGGTACCAATACAATGATGGCTTATGAGGAGGTGCAGCAGGCCGATGAGGGCGCTTACACACTCTATACCCCCATATCGGCAAGCCGTTTCATGCTGCCCTATTGGAATCCTTACAAGGCCGATGGTAGTATCGCCTCTTCAAAAGATGGGTCATGGACTGGTACAACGCAGAACCCTATAGAGTGGATGGAGACCAATCCGCAGATGATGAAGAAATACAAGTTGCTGAGTACGATTTATGCAGAGGTGACACCTATGAAGAATCTGACATTGCGCTCGCAGCTCGGTGTAGATTTCTCGCTTTCGACAACTGATGTGAAATCACTACCCAGCTTCCCCGGAAACAATGGTGTGGGTAGCGCTGCCAATGCTATGAGCAACGCCATGCAACTCACAGCTACCAACACGGCAAACTATAAGATGAGTATCGATCATTTGCATGATCTTAACTTTATGCTCGGACAGGAGGGTGTGAATTATCGTTCCGAAAGTTTCCAGGTGGTGACACGCGGACAAAATAATGATTATCTGACCAATCTTTCTACTGGAACGATGGCTACATCATGGGCTAAGGGCTACTCAAGTTATAGCTATCTCTCGTTCTTCGGACGTGGCGAATATAGTTATATGGATAAGTATTATGCCGACTTTTCATTGCGTACTGATGCTTCATCTCGTTTCGGCAAGAATGGCCGTTGGGCAAGTTTCTGGTCGGTAGGTACGATGTGGAATGTGTTGAAGGAGAAGTTTATGCGCCCTTATACTTGGATTACCAATGCGCAGATTGCGCTAAGCACGGGTACTTCGGGAAACTCATCGATACCCAACTACGACCACTTGGAACTCGTAGGTGGTGGCTATATATATAATGGTGAGTCAGGAATTGCTCCTTCTAGCGAGGGTAATCCTAACCTTAGTTGGGAGCAGTTGTGGAGTAGTAACCTTGCGTTGCACCTTGGCTTTTGGCATAGCCTCAACGTGGATGTGGAATTATATAATAAGAAGACTACTGATATGCTGATGCTTGTACCGCAATCATATGCAAATAATGGTTTCGGCCAACGTTGGGATAATGTAGGTGCTATGGTCAACCGTGGTGTGGAACTCTCGGTCAACTACGATGTACTCCGTACAGAGGATTTCGTGTGGAATATTAATGGTAATGCCTCATACAACCACAATGAAATTACTGAATTATACAATGGATTGGATGAGTATGAGATGTCAGGAACATCGACCAAACTTGTGGTAGGACATCCTGTAGGAGAGTTCTACATCAATCGCTACGCTGGGGTGAATCCCGCCAATGGTGATGCATTGTGGTATGATAAGGAGGGCAACATCACCACTGAGTTCCGCGAATCGGATAAAGTGCTTGTGGGTAAGACCTATATGGCTCCTTGGCAAGGTGGTTTTGGAACATCGGTATCATGGAAAGGTTGGGGTATAAGCACGCAGTTTGCTTGGGTAGCCGACCGATGGATGTTCAATAATGACCGCTTCTTCGAGGAGAGTAATGGATTGTACACTGTTTATAACCAGTCAAAGCGCCTGCTCTATGACCGCTGGAAGAAGCCTGGTGATATCACTGATATCCCTCGCTATGGTGTAACTCCTCAGATGGATTCACGTTTCCTTGAGGATGCTTCGTTCCTCCGTATGAAGAACCTGATGCTGAGCTACACCTTCCAACCTGAAACGCTGGCAAAGATGAAGGGTATAGGCGGTGCCCGTCTTTATGTGCAGGGGCAAAACTTGCTGACCTTTACCAAGTTTAGCGGCATTGACCCTGAGTCAACGAGCAACGTATACGCAGCGCAGTATCCCATGTCGCGCCAGTTCTCAATCGGTCTTGAACTCAACTTCTAATCTCTCGACGAATTATGAAGAAACTCAAATCATATCTGCTTATTGCGTTCAGCGCGTGTGTGCTGACATCATGTCTCGACAAGTATCCGCAAGATGAGATTCCTGCAGATACAGCCATTACTTCCATTGAAGAAGCTAACCAAGCCGTTATTGGTATCTACAACGCTTGGCTCAGCGGCGCACTTTATAGTGGTTATCTTACTCTATTGCCCGATTTGCAAGCCGATCTAGCCTATGCTGTCAATGGCTATACCAATACGTATGGTGACGTATGGCGTTGGGACATTCTTGCCACCAACTCACAGATAACATCGGTCTATGGTGCTTTGTACGACGTTATCGGTCGATGCAACTTCTTGCTTGCCAATGTTGATAAGGTGCGTGAGAATATATATAATGATAGCGATTTCGATCGCTTAGAACAGTATTGTGGTGAGGCCTACTTTGCCCGTGCATTAGCCTACTCAGAACTTATCAAACTCTTCTGTAAGGCATATGATAGTGATGAAATGGCTGCCGAGGCGCTTGGCGTGGTATTGAGAAAAGAGTATTATAGTGACGAACCTTTGGTGCGCGCTTCATTAAAGGAATCTTATGCATTTGTAATAGCGGATCTTGAACGTGCCGAAGATTGCTTGCAACTCACCGAGACGGACGAAAGCTACACATTCTATGGTAGCCCCTATTTTAGCATATACACAGTATACGCATTGCGTGCACGTGTAGCTCTTTATATGAAGGACTATGAAAATGCTATCAAGTATTCGAGTCTTCTTATTGATAGTGGTGAATTTTTGCTTTCAAGTGCGAGTGAGGTTTACACTACGCTGACCGATTATCTCTCCATGAGCAACAAGCAAATCAGCTACTACGAGTATATGTGGCGCTATAACCTCTCTACCGAGACCATTTGGGAAGTAGGTTTTACTACTACCTCGTATGGTGGTGCATTGGGTTCTGTATTCTTCAATTGGGACTATGCCTCATATAAGCCTGATTATGTACCTGCCCAATGGGTGTTTGGCTTGTATGCTAGCAACGATTTGCGCTATGCGGCAAATTTCACTACCGTGACTACTGGTCATAGCCATGGACTCACTTGGCCTTTGCTTGCCAAGTATTGGGGTAATCAGGACCTGTTCAATGGTGCACAACTGCTCCATGTGTATGAGCCACAAGTATTCCGCCTTTCGGAACAATATCTCATTCGCGCCGAGGCGTATGCGCAACAGCAGAATCCCGACTATGCCAAAGCATCTGCCGATATTGCAGCGTTGCGTAAGGCACGCTATAGCTCTGGCGCCTCGGCAACCCTTGTTAAGGACAATGCGATGCAAATCATTGAGGAGGAACGTGTGAAGGAGCTCTATATGGAAGGATTCCGTTTGCAAGACCTAAAGCGTTGGCACAAGGGCTTCGAGCGTACACCACAAGATCAATCACTCTCTAATGGTAGCAGTCTGAAGATTGAGGCCGACCACCCCTTGTTCGTATGGCCCATACCTCAGCACGAATTGGAGTCGCCAGGTGCAAATATTCAACCTAACGAAAGTAATAGATAATTAGAAAGACAGCGTATGAAAAATAAAATATTGCTCAGTGCTATCATGTCGTTTGTGTTGCTTGCAGGCATTACAAGCTGTGACGAGGAGCGCACCGTATATGACGGTCCGCAATACATCATGTTTGCCGATACCCTTTCGGTGTTGGGCGTAGAGAATAGTGAAGATTACTTTGATGTCTATATTTCTGCTACACAGGCTATGGACAAGGACCTTACGCTTGCTGTTGAGGTGATAGAGCAGGAGAGTAGTGCCATCGAGGGTGTACACTATGTGATTGAATCAAACACGGTGACCCTCAAGGCGGGCGAACTGGCTACCAGTGTACGCATCCGCGGCATCTATGAGAATCTAGCTATAGATGTAGAGAATCTACCCGAAATAAAACTTCGCCTCATCTCTCCTGAAGAAACGCATTGGGGCCTATACGAGGGCCTAGAGACCAAGGTGCTATTGCAGAAGGTATGCCCCTTCGATATTAATGCCTTCTCAGGTTACGCAATGGTGACATCTACCTTCCTATATAACTATGTTGGCTCATATAACCGTCTGATAGAGACCTCAGTAGATACTACCGATGCTGAGCGCAAGACCATCATCATGCACGACTATCTCTATGATGGTTACGATGTAAAGGTACGCTTCACCACCGATGATACCCTCAATCCGCTCATTGAGATGGATGACCAACCCATGGCAACTACGGGCGAAGCCTTTGGGACCATCTATGGTGATGGTATGCTCCATTTATATCAGCCCTCGTCGATGGTTAGCTATTATAGCTCATGTGAAAAGTTTATCCTTCAATACATAACTATCTGGGTACCAGGTATGGAAGCTGGAGCCAATACAGTAGGCACCTTTGTCAATGCCGTAGAGTGGATTAGCGATGATGAGGCTCGCATACTTAAACAACAAGGATATTAATATACTGATCTATATGAAAAAGATGAAAGCAACGATGATAAGTAAGTTATGGATGGGCATCTTTACACTGACAACCCTCCTAGTTTGTGCATGTGAGGAGAAGGGAGGAACCGATGCACCTGCATTCCCTAATGAAGTAGCAACCTATACTGTAGCGACTGGCGATAAGGTAACCATTAGTTTCACTGCTAACACCAATTGGCAACTTTCGTCAGATGCCATGTGGTGCAAGGTTGATGGTTTTTTAGATACCTATGGCAAAGCTGGAGAGCAGAATGTGGTATTCACTATCAGTGCCGACGGACAGAGTGTAGATGACGCAAAAGCTAATATCACTCTTCGCATGGGTGACCAGCAGGCGCTGATTGCTATTATTACTCGCGCAGGAATCGCCAATGCTATCGTGCTAGGCAATGACTCTATAGACTATAAGCACGGACAGACTCTTCTTATAGGTCCGGAAGGTATGGCCTCATTGATAATCAAGGAAATGACTTTTGATGCCAATAGCCTTTATCCCAGTACCACAGCAGAGTGGCTCAATCTCGACCGTGAAGGAGATGTTATCACTCTCAGCGTAAAGCCAGAGTTTGTCAAATATAGCCAAACCAACGAAACCGATTCTATTTGCTTCAGTGACAAGGATGTCCCCATGCTTCGTTTGCATGTGGAGTATACTGGCATGGAGGCCCAAAAAATTGTTCTCGAGCCAGAAACACAGTGGGGAATACAGGTGTCTGCCGACGGCTTAACCTACAAGAATTCCTTGTATGATATGTCACAAGAGATTTACGATGCCCCCATTCAAGTGTCGGTTGCTGCTCTCAACGATGCCTACACTCTTTATTACGCGCTGTATGATAAAGAGGAGGGGTGTAAGTTGATAACACCCGATGCAGAACTTTGGTATACAGTGACCGACGATGCGAGCGGTAATCTCACCATTAGCTTTGCTGAGAACACGGATAATGAGCGTACAGGCTATCTCTTTGTTCTACCCAATGCAGTCGATGCCACTCTGAACTCTTTGAACGAAGTTGCAGGCTTTCTCTTGGTCGACACCACTGGTATTAACGAAGTTAGAGCAGAGTGTGAGCAATATCTCATAGCCGAGTTCACACAAGAGAGTATTTTGGCTGGCAGTTTCCATCTTATTGATGGCCCCACTTTCGAGTACCTTGAGGTGGCCCTTGAGACAGAAGAAATGTGGGTGGAGTTTGCACAATCCTATGGCATCGCTCCTAACAATCTCTTCAAGGCAGAACTAGTATTTGCTCATCCCTACATTCTCAATCCGATGTTCCCCTTAGCTGAGTGGGATCCCAGTGTTGGTAATGGTGACATTCAAGTATTAGGTGTGAGTGGCACTATGTATACCTCTGGCGAAGATTATCTTGAAGAACCCACCTTGATGGAGGCCGAAGGTGAAGATAATATGCTCATACAGTTTCGCTCCTACATAGAAGAGACTTATATCATTATCTTCGTAGATGCTAACAAAATTGCTCATAAGGCATTAGTAGTAACTCCTAACTTAGATTGAAATGAAATATAGTAATCGCATATTAAGTCGTCATCTTGTTACTTTAGCACTTATGTTTTGTGCTTTGGTAGGTATTACTAGTTGTGAAGAAACAGATGAAGAACTAGGCGCAGAGTATGGCTACGTACAGTTCAAACTCTATAAAAACGATACGGCTCCGCAGAAGAGCGCTACGCGTGCAACCTTGGACTATCTTTCCGATGCACACAAGGTAAAGGTTTTGATGCGTCGCGGTACATCGTCTATCGAGCAAACTCTTGTGCTGCACTCCTACAGTGCTGAGAATGCGGCTTATGGCTTACGTAGCGACAAATTACAACTCTTGTCTGGAGATTATGCTGTGGTAGGTTATACACTATATGATAACCTTGACCGAGAGATTGGAACAACCAATGCGGCTTCACAGTTTACTATAAAACCTAATGGCTTGGTTTATCACAATCTTTCTGTAGAGGTTACTCCGCGTGGTAAGGCTTCGTTCCGTTTGGTGAAACCCGAAAGCTTTGCATCTACTCGTGCCGGTGAAGCGGGCGCTTATCCCTTTGGTGATATTAAGGCGGTGAGCTTCACAGTAAGGAACCATGACACCTTTGAGACGACCGATATTAACAAGGTGACAGTGACGCTTGAAGAGGGATTCCACGATCATGACATCGACGGCTCGGGATACAATGCGCAAACGACCTCATTTGCTGTAGACACCGTGGTGTGGCTCAAGGAGGGACGTTACTCGGTAGTCAACTACATCACCTATGCCGACAAGAAGGCTAGCAACGTGCTCGAGGTGGTGAATATTAAGGATGGCCCTACTTTTGAGGTGCGCGACAACGAGTTCACCAAGGATGTACCCTTTACCATCCAGCTCAGCGAGACTGCAGAGCACATCAAGGATTATCTGGCCCTGAAAGAGATTTGGCTTGCGCTGGATGGACCCCACTGGAGCTACTATGGTGAGGCTGAGGTGCCCGGGTGTAACTGGGACTTCAACAAGGACCTCGACATGTGGGGTCAGCAGCCGGGCGTGAGCCTCGGGGCGGACGGACGTGTCGTGGCCTTGTCATTGGCGGGCATGGGAGCGCGTGGCTTTGTGCCTGATGCTATCGGCCAGCTCACGAAGATCAGCGTCCTCTCGTTGGGTACGCATGACGAGCTCTTGGGCGGGCATCTCTTCGATGAGGTGGAGGAGAGCATGAGCATGGAGAAAAAGATGGCTATCCGCATGGACTACCATGATAAGTTCCTCGCTCGTGACGCTCGCGAAAGACTGTCTGATATATTGCAGGAACAGATCAATCGCGATGGCAAGCAGCCTGCGATACGCCCCAGCAGCCGTATCAGCATGAAGGATGTGCAGTTCGGCAAGAAGACCAATCAGATCAAGGGTATCTCGCGAGCCATGATGCGCCTTACCGAGATGCAGCAGTTCTACATCGCTAACTCGCCCATCACCGCTGACAGCTTTTTCGTGGATGTGAAGGAGGACTCACCGTTCTATGCGGAGCAGGAGACATGGAGCTGGACCAAACTGGAGGCGCTCACCGATGTGGAGATATACAATTGCCCGGAGCTCACACGCCTCCCCATGGAGCTGTTCGGTGAGGATGGACTCCCCGAACTGCAGTCGCTGAACATCGCTTGCAACAGTGGCATCAGTGCCGAGCAACTCAAGAGCGATTGGGAGGCGATTGCCGACGGCAACAGTGGTGACCGCCTGCAGATGCTCTATATTGGCTATAACAACTTGAAGGAGTTTCCCACGTATGACAAGCTGAGCAAGATGGTGAAGCTGGCGTTGCTCGACTGTACCAACAACCAAGTGGAGACACTGCACCCCTTCGGAAAGAATGTAAACCTTACCAAGGTATACCTCGACAATAACAAGATTACCCGTATCCCTGGGCACCGCGAAGCGGACGGGTATGATTACTTCTTTGGGTACTACGATGTGGAGCTGTTCTCTTGCACCAACAATTTGCTTACTGAGGTTCCCGACATCTTCAATGCCAAGTCTGTCAACATCATGGCATCGGTGGACTTCTCGTATAATCAGATCACCGGCTTTGAGAATGGCGACCAACATCATGGTATTAATGCTGTCACCGTATCACTTTCGTATAACCGTTTGGAGACTATGCCTGCAGTGCTCTTCAAGACAGGTTCGCCCATAACCACACTCGTGCTCTCGGGCAATGGCATGAAGCGTATACCTGCTGGTTCCATGACGGGTAAATGCTCGCATTACTTGCAGACCCTTGACCTCAGTTATAACAAGCTTACCGATCTGCCATCCGATCTGTGGTCGAGCAACATGCCTTATCTCTATGGCATTGATCTGAGCTATAACTGCTTCTCTGAGTTCCCCTTCGAACCTCTCGATGGTGGCTATCTCACCACGTTTGGATTGCGTCACCAACGCGACGAGCAGGGCAACCGCACACTACGCACATGGCCTACAGGACTGTACACCTGTCCCAGCCTCGTGGCCTTCTATGTCGGCTCTAATGATTTGCGCAAGATTGAGGATACCATTTCGCCCTATCTCCGCTACTTCGAGATAAAGGACAATCCGAACATCTCTATAGACCTGTCGGACGTGTGCGATTATTACAGATTGGGGTATAACCTGCTCATCTACGATAAGACTCAGGATATCCGTGGATGTGACTTTTTGCTTGACTAAATAAATACAGAAGATATGAAAAAACTAACTATATTGTTTGCCATCGTAGCTATGCTCTTCACCTCGTGTCGTGAAGAGGGCGATGGTGTGGGCGCGCTCTCTGTGGACACGAATGATATCACTATCGGAGCCGAAGGAGGTACTGAATATCTGCAGGTGTCTTCTGCTTCCGAATGGGTGGCCGTAGCCTCTGAGCCGTGGGTGAGCATCTCACCAGCCAATGGAGTGGGTGTCACCAAGTGCAGCATCGTGGTGGACTCTACGTTGGTCAATGACATGCGTTCGGCTAATATCCGTTTCAGCGCTTTCGGTGAGACACCACAGATGGTGACTGTGACGCAGACTGGATTTGCCAAGCAGATCGTCGTAGAGAAGCCCGAACTGACTATCGCATCGTCGACCAATAGTCTGGCCGATCGTTACTTTGAAGCCACGGTGACCACTAATATCCCCTTCAAGGTCAGCGTGGAATATGATGAGGAGGAGACGGTGGAGTGGATCACGCCTGCCAAGTTTGATGTGGAGCTGGATCGTGGCTCGCGACCTCGCACCACCACCCTGCGCTTTGACTGGCGCATCAACACACGCTTCGAGCAGCGTGTGGCATACATCAATCTCTTGCCGGCCAACGAGGGCGATGTGCTGGACATCCCTGCGGTGCTTACCGTAACCCAAGAGGCGGCACCAACGATCACCGACGACCGTGCAGGCGACTCATTGGCGCTCATCACCATCATCGACCGCTTGCAGCTGCTCAGCCCATGGGAGGTGTCTGAGAATATGCAGTACTGGAACAATATCACGCTTTGGGAAGCTACGGATGAGGAAATTATCAGTGGTGAGGTGCCGCAGGAGGCTGTGGGGCGTGTGCGCGAAGCCAACATCATGATGTGCTATACCAAGGAGAGCATCCCTCAAGAGATCCGCTACCTGAAATACCTCGAGACGCTGAATATATACAGTAATGTCAACACCATGCTGCTCAGCATCGAACTAGGCAGTGAAGTGTGCGAACTGGACTACCTGAAGCACCTGCAGATTGGTGCCTTTGGCCTGGTGTCATTGCCCGATGATTTTGTTAAATTGGGCGACAAGTTGGAAACACTCGACCTCAGCTCAAATAACTTCGATGAGATACCGGCGATGCTTACTAAGGAGAACTTCCCTAAGCTGAAGAAACTGGACTTCGTCGATTGTCGTCGTTGGAGCATGTCTGATCTTCGCAACAAGGACTCTCATGAAGATGGCATCGGCATCCACTTTAACACTGGAGAGAATGATGCGTTGCGACGTCTGCTCTTGTGGGATACACTAGAAGAGCTTCGCCTTTCAAATAACTATATCGAAGGTAATATCCCCGACTTCAAGGTGGGTGACGATGGCGTTGAGGTATGGACCGAGGCCGACGTGGCTGCTTGGGGAGGCGACACTATTAAGAATCTTGTAGGCATGCCCAAGATCATGCCCAATATGAAGCGTTTAACATTGAACCTATGCTTCTTCACAGGTAATCTTCCAGATTGGGTGCTCTATCACCCCTATCTCCTCGACTGGTTCCCTGAATCACTTATATACATGCAGAAGGAGAATGGTATAGACTCTAATGGAAAACTCGTGAAGTTCAATAACGAACCTACGGATTACGAATATTACTACGATTTCTTCCCAGGCTATCGCAAGAAATATGAGATTATTGAGGAACGCGAATAATAATATAGAATATGAAGAAAGAACTTATATATGTCCTGCTTTTAGGACTATTTGCTACTGCTTGTAACGATGCTAACCTACCTTCTCAGGATAGCATTGAAACAGAGTCTGCAGACATCTTTATCCCTGAAGATGCTGCGGAAGGCGAACTGCTAATCAAGTTTGTTCCCGAGATGACTTCGATTCTAGACCAGGTGGCTGAGGCTTCCTCTGCTCCCTCGCTAACTCGTAGTGGTATACCTTCTACCGATGAGGTGTTGCGAATTTTAGGAGGCTATGAGTTGGAGCGAGTATTCCCCGTAGATCCTCGTCATGAGGAACGTGCTCGTGCCAATGGCATGCACCTTTGGTATATTGTACGATTCGATAAAAATACTGACCTTAAGGTAGCTGTCAATAGTTTACGTCAGTTAGGTGAGGTGTCGAAGATACAGTGTAATACAACGTTGAAACGTGTAGATAATCCTTCTCGCAAACCTATAGCTATCAGTAGTGAACGACTTGAAGGTGCTCCACGGATTGCCGAGGCGCCCTTTAATGACCCAGGTCTATATCATCAGTGGGGTTATATCAATAATGGAGGTTATGATTTCTCACAAGACTGGGCTCCTATTGAGGCTGGCTCAGATGTCAATTGTCGTGAGGCTTGGGAAATTTTTCCTGAGGCCGGAGACCCCGAAATCATCGTTGCTGTGCTCGATGAGGGAGTGATGTGGAGCCATCCTGATTTACGTGCCAATATGTGGGTTAACGAATCTGAAGAATTAGGCTCTAAAGATGATGCAGATGGTAACGGCTATGCAGGTGACCGTTATGGATATAACTTTGTGAAAGATAGCCCCATTATCTGTTGGTCTGAGACACACGATACCGGTCATGGCACTCATGTTGCTGGTACTATTGCCGCCGTCAATGGCAATGGCGATGGAGTATGCGGTGTGGCAGGTGGACGTGATGGGCAAGGCGGTGTCCGTATCATGTCGTGCCAAGTCATCGATGGTATGTATTCGGTGACGTTGGCTCAAGAGGCACGTGCTATCAAGTATGCAGCCGACAATGGTGCTGTCATCATCCAATGTAGTTGGGGATACAATAGTGCATTGGCCAACATGATGCAAGGATTCACACCTGGCCCTGCGTCTGAGGAGGAGTGGGCAAGCCTTTATCCGTTGGAGAAGGAGGCCATAGATTACTTTATCCACAATGCAGGTTCTCCTAATGGAGTTATCGAAGGTGGTATCGCTATCTTTGCGGCAGGCAATGAATATGCTGCAATGCCAGCTTTCCCTTCAGCTTATTCAAAGTGTTTGAGCGTTGCGGCTATCGCTGCCGATTATACTCCTTCTTGTTATACCGACTATGGTGCTGAGGTAGACTTCTCGGCTCCTGGTGGAGATACAGAATATTATGGAGCTATTGGCGAAGATAATTCCGGTCTTGATTGGCAAAATCCCAATGGCGGTATTCTCTCCACACTTGTTGTTAATGGCCAAGCCGCTTACGGATATTATGAAGGCACATCGATGAGTTGTCCTCATGTGTCGGGTGTTGCGGCCTTGGGACTGTCATACGCAGTAAAGATGCGTCGCCATTTTAAGGCCGAAGAGTTTGTTGAACTGATGAAGTCAACCGCTCAAGATCTTGATAGCAAGTATTCTAACAAAACAAAGATTTATCACTACAACCACGCTTCGGCAGGCTACTCTACCGTGCAGATGAACCTCAATGACTATCGTGGCAAGATGGGACGTCTCATCGATGCTGGAGCATTATTGCGTGCCATTGGCAATGGAGCAGGTAGCGATATGCGTGTGCCCAACGTCACCGTAGCTCCGAGCGAGGTGCAAACCATCGACCTGGCGAGATACTTCGTTGAGGGTAATAGCGTCCATTATATCGTGAAGTGCGCCTCTTCAACCGTTGCTGATGCTGCGATTGTTGACGACACCAAGCTGGTGGTGACAGGTATTGAGCCTGGTGTGACGACCGCTACCATCGAGCTGCACGACAAGAATAACTCACAAGTGATCACCAAGCAGACCATAGCCATCACTGTGCGAAAGGGTGGTAATGGGTGGATGTAAGAATCGTACTTAAAATAGGAGATAAGGTGTATTATAGAATTTACATATTGGTTTGTATGGTATGTGTTGCTACTTCTGCCGTTGCTCAGACAACGGTTAGCAACCTTACTCGAGCTCAGATAGATTCTATTATGAACCCTACGCTCCATGTCGATGCCAATAAAACGCTTCATGTAGACAAATCATCGTACGATTTAGGCAAGTTGGCAGAACAGGACAAGCCTATTAGTCGCACTTTTCGTTTGCAAAACATGAGCAACAAAACGCAAAGAATTGTTCGTGTGCGAACTACTTGTGGATGTACTGTTGCAAAATTTGACACTACGTCTGTAGCTCCAGGGAAAGAGACCACGATAACCCTTGCATACAACCCCAAAAACCGTCCAGGAACTATTGATGTGGATGCATTTGTATATGTAGCAGGTGATGAAAAACAACCAATGGCTCGCCTTTCTCTTTATGGGGAGGTTATAGATGATGATGTGTGGAGTCACCTCCCTTTTACAATGGGACAATTGCGAGTAAAGCGTACAAAGGTCCAATTTACCGAATTGCCGCAAGGGGGGCATCCTTCCATGCGTGTCCTTTGTGCAAATAGTGGTAACGAACCTCTTCGCCTTAGTTCACAAATACTCCCGTCATATGCCTCATTCCATACAGAGCCTGAAGTGATTGTACCCGGTAAAGAGGCCGACCTTGTAATAACCATTGACGTGGATAAACTTCCTAAGCGAGACGAAAAAATAATTTTTGGCATCCTTATAGATGGACTCAAGGGTCGTCCCTCTACGCGCACACTACAAATAGAACTTTCCAACACTACAAATAAGTAATAAAACTCAACAGTTTCAATATGAAAAAAATATTTCATCTGCTAATAGTGACTTTTGTATTCTTCTTCGCTGCATGCGATGATACTACAGAGACTATCATTCCTACACTCGAGGTCAACCCCATCAACCTCAACGGTACATGGCAGCTAGCTGAGTGGCGCAATGCTCCGCTTGCAGACAGTACATATGTATATATCATTCTGAATCGTAAGGATTTGTCGTTTCGCATATACGACAATATGGCAAGCATGTATCCTAGTCTCACCAGTGGTACCTTTGAGTTGGAAAATGATTACAAATTAGGCGATATCATCAGCGGTATCTATGATTATGAACAGGGATCGTGGAATCATAGCTATATTGTAACCGACCTCTATGAGGAGTCTATGATATGGACCGCTACAGATGATGCTACCGATGTTCAGAAGTTCGTGAGGGTGGCTTCCGTGCCTACTCATATCATGGAAAGTGCTCGTGAAATAGTAGAATAATGTATTCAATAATCTAATAATTAAAATCTATACCGACAATGAAACGTATCTCTTTTGTTCTGATGGCAGCCATATTCTGCTGTCTCTACACATTGGCCGATGGACGTCATGTACAAACTTTGAAGACGGGGTGGAAGTTTACTCGTACGGACGATGCAGCTGCCTCACAAACTACCTATGATGACAGGCACTGGCAATCAGTAACTGTACCGCATGATTGGGCCATCTATGGACCCTTCGACGCCAATAACGACCGTCAGCAAGTGGCTATTGAGCAGGATGGTCAAAAGGAAGCCTTGTCTCACGCTGGCCGCACGGGAGGACTTCCCTTCGTAGGGGCTGGTTGGTATCGTCTGCAGTTCGAGGCTCCAGAGTATACCGAAGGACGCCGTGCTACATTGCTCTTTGATGGTGCTATGAGTCATACTCGCGTATGGGTCAATGGACACGAGGTAGGCTATTGGCCCTATGGATATAACTCCTTCTACTTTGATATCACTCCCTACATGAAGGCTGGCGAGGTGAATACGTTGGCAGTACGTCTCGAGAATTTCGAGGAGAGCTCGCGATGGTACCCTGGTGCTGGTCTCTACCGCAATGTACATCTTATTGTCACTAATGCACTTGCCGTGAAGATGTGGGGAACCTATGTCACCACACCTGTAGTGCGCGACGATTTTGCAAAGGTCAACGTACAGGTAGAACTCGATATGCCTAAGAATATAAAGCCCGAGGAGGTTTGCATTAAAACTACCATCTATAATCCTGCGGGAAAGGAAATCTGTACCGTTACAAATAACTCTCTCAGTCGCTTCGATGAGGGGGTAGTCAATCAGCAATTTGTGGTAGAGAATCCTCGTTTGTGGAGCCCTGATACCCCAGACCTCTATCGTGCTGTCACTGAGGTTGGTGACAAGGTGGGCGTCACCGATGTGTATGAGACAACCTTTGGTATACGCTCTATAGAGATTGTTCCCGACAAGGGCTTCTTCCTCAACGGGCAGCTAACCATCTTTAAGGGAACCTGTAATCACCACGATAATGGCCCCTTGGGTGCTGTAGTCAATACTACTGCCGTACGTCGCAAGGTGCGCCTACTCAAGGAGATGGGAAGCAACGCTTATCGTACCTCACATAACATGCCCGAGCCCGAGTTGGTGCAGGCATGCAATGAGATGGGTATGATGGTGATGGCTGAGAGTTTTGATGAATGGAAACGCGCGAAAGTGAAGAATGGCTACAATCGAGATTTCAAGGAGTGGATAGAGAAAGACATAGTGAACCTCGTTCGTCGCTACCGTAATGACCCTTCTGTGGTGATGTGGTGCATGGGCAATGAGGTACCTGACCAAGGTACGGGTGATGGTGGTAAAATCAATCGCATGATTCAGGATATCTTCCACCGCGAAGATCCTACGCGTCCGTGTACCGTGGGTATGGACCGTGTTGATCTGGTCGTGAAGAACGGTTTTGCCCATATTCTTGATATCCCGGGTTTCAACTATCGCTCACACTTGGTGCAGGATGCATATAAAAAACTCCCTCAGCAGGTGGTACTGGGCAGTGAGACCGCCTCTACAGTGAGTTCGCGTGGTGTGTATAAGTTCCCCGTAGAGCGCCGTTCCATGGCGATGTATGATGACCACCAGTCATCGTCGTACGACCTTGAGCACTGTAGCTGGAGCGACCTTCCCGAAGACAACTTCATTCTCTACGAAGATCTCCCCTACGGCATGGGTGA
>JAFOYZ010000013.1 GCA_017424485.1 Bacteroidaceae bacterium | reverse complement strand
GTGAAGGGCTGCATCAACTCATGGATGGTGCTCGCCTCGTACCACGATTTCTCCTCACCGAATACGAATTGATTGCACAGCTTCGTGAGGAACTCCTTGCGATTGTCATATCCTCGGTGCGCTCCCTCGGCTTGGCGGTGGTAGAACTCCTCGTTCACCGTCACGCCCATGTGGGGATGCACCTTGTACCACGTCTCCACCTTGAAGGGGTCATCCCACGGGTCGGGCTCGAAGAGGTGGGGAAACACATTGTCGCCCTCGGCATCGCCGCGCAGGATGCGCTTGTAGGCCTCCAACTCCTCCACGAAGGGGGTCTCAGTCTTTGCACTTGCCGTGGTAATATCCACGATGAGCGGCTCGGCACGCGTACCCATCGAGGAGGCTATCACGTTCTTCTGGTCGAAGCTCTCGGCCTGCGCCAGCTCATCGTATATGCCGATGCTGGCCTTCAAGCCGTCGAGTTTATCGGGGGAGTAGGGGAGGCAGCGGATAAGGCTCTCGCGCTTGGGCAGTGATATGTCTATCGTGTCGCGGCGGAACTTGAAATGGCCGTGCCCCGAGTCGAGCATCCTCAGCATCTTCGATATGCTCTTGAAACAGATCTGCGACTGCTGGTATTGGTTCGATGAGATGTAAGCCTCGGCATCGGCATCCCCGAACAGCGTGTCAATGAGGGCGAGCACAGCGCACAGCGTAGTCTTGCCATACTTACGCGGCACGAACAGCAGCACATCGGTGGTGAGCCTCAGCCCCTTGTGGTAGAAGCCGTATATGCAGGCGAACTCGAACACCTCGCACGCGGTACACTCGGAGTAGTCGCGCCCCTTCGATGAGGGCATGGGCAGGCTCTCGAAGAGCATCACCGCCATCGCCACCTTGCTCGGCTTGAAGTCGTACCGCTCCAGGAACTCGAAGAACCGCGCCCCTGCCAGCTGCTCATATACGTTGTGCTTGTCGCCATCCACAAGGTCGGAGAGGTAGCGGCGCAGGCGATGCTTGCCGCATAGTTTGTCGGTCTTGTCAACGATGGCCATGCGGTCGCTGTTTAAGCCCGCTCTTATCCGTTTTGCGGCATCTTCTTTGAGGCTGTGCACCTTCGCCTCACTCAGTTGCTCAATCATCGCTAATGTCGTTTATTTTCTCCAATAGGGTCGCCAATGGGTCATCCGTAGTGTCAGCCGTGCGACCGCTGCGTGTGCCCTTCGACTTAGGGGTGACGAGCAACTCCGACAGCTGTCGCCTCAGCGTCTCGGCACTCTGATTGATGGCCGTAACGATAGGGTGAATCTCCGCCTTCTTATTCCCCTCGCGTGTGGTAATCTCCACGATGAGCGATGGCAGCTTGTCAACCTCCTTCAACAGCTTGCGATACACGTCAAGGCTACCCTTGGCCAGCTCAATCTGTATCTGCTTGTCGATGGCCTCCGTTGCTTTCCTTACCATAGCTGCCCCTCCCTTCTCTTCTCGGCAACAATCATCTGCGCCTCGGCCACCGTGATATGATGGTCGAAGGCGTATCGGATGATGTACTTCTTCGCTTGATAGGTCTTATCGTTCGGGTTTATCCCATGCAGCCGTGCCAGCCTCTCGTTAGCCTCGGCCAATTCGCGCTCTACGCGGTTCTTGATTCTCTCCTCCTTTGTCATGGCTTTTTCTTGGTGTAGATGAATATTATTCTTGCCCTACATTTCTCCCGTGTAGGTGTAGATTTTTCGCGGTTTAGGTGTAGACTAAAACAGCGACGGCTGTATATTGTTGAGCACCTTCTCAGTGGCCTCACGATAAAAATCCTTCTTTATCTCGAAGCCGTAGGCATTGCGCCCACACTGAGCAGCCGCCAATAGGGTAGATCCACTGCCTGCACACGGGTCAATCACCACATCGCCCTTGTCGGTGAACAACTCTATCAGATAGCGAAGCAGTGGCACGCTCTTCTGAGTAGGGTGTACCTTCACCGTCTCCGTATCTCTCGGGTAGGGCATGGCATTGAACACCATGCGCCCATTGTTGTTGAACTTGGGCAGCTTGTTACGATAGAGCAATATCGCATACTCCGTATTACCCACAACGCGCATGTTAGCCTTCAACACCTGCGGGGAATAGTTCTTGTAGAACTGCAAGGCTATATAGTTCTTGAATCCGTATTCCCTGCCCTTCTCAATGACGTACATCATCTGCTCGAAAGCACAGAATACAATCATGCAAGGTGCCCCACCCGATTTTCGGCCTTGGCTCCCTATCTCTTTGCCCTCATCATTGCCCTTCGGCTCTGGTCTCAGCATCTTGCTACAAAAGTGCATGTACTCGGCAATGCGGAAATCCTTATCTGTGTCAAAGAACTCCTTACCCGCCAATTCGCTCTCTCCGTTCTTATTGTCACCGCCCTTGTACCACATCGGATTGCTGCCATAGGCATCAGCACCGACATTGTAGGGTATATCAGCAATCACAAGCTGAGCCTTCGGTATTCCGTAGACCTTGTAATTCTGAAAATGGTCGTTGTATAGTTTTATCATATTCGCAGTTGTTATCTTTATGCTCTCCCCAAAGGGATGGAATTACATCGTTTTTCTTCTTTCAGGGGTCGCGGGGTTAGGGTGCCCTCCCCTTGGGAAAAATTCACCCGCCCCCTTGACGCTGTTGTTTACTCTCTCTGTTATACTATCTCGATCCCGTATAGTCTTGCCGCTTCCACTTCGAGTTGGCATCCCTTGCTCAGCTGATGTCCGTCGCATAGGTATATGCCGTCGCATTGCAGCAAGGCCTCTATGTCACGCCCCATGCAGTAGGCATAGGCTTGGCTCGGTGTCATACCATTGGGTACATCAGGCACCACATCGAATGGAGATATAGGTTCGTATCCGTTCTTGGTCAGCAGCTTCTTTGCCTTCTCGGCATCAGCCTTGGCCTCCTCTACGTCTCTGCCACTGATGGGCAGTGATATGTACACCTTCTTCATAGCTTACCTCCTTTCTTTTCTTGATACGCATTTCTCCATGCTCTCATCTCCTCTATATCTCTCTTTGATGGGCGTTGGCTCTCGCGCTTGGTTCTTGCATCTGCCTTCGGTTCTTCGATAGGCTCGATGTCCTTGGGCGATTGCTTGTACTCGTTGTACTTCTCCTGCGCATAACTCACACCCTTGGTGAGGAACGATGCGAGGCATACGTTCACCTGCTCCAAGCCGTGCATCTCTATGCACACATTGTCACCCTTGCGCGATACGGATAGACGCATCCATATCTCGTTTGTCTCTGTCTCTTCCATAGGAGGTGGCGGCAGCTTACTACCACTCCAATGCACTGTCTCCATCGTGAACCAGTCTTTAATTGTTTTGAATATTCCCATTGTTTTCTTCTTTTATCGGCGGCAGCCATCGCTCGAAGTTGCTGGCTATCGCCTTGGTTAATGCTTTTTGTTGTCCCTTTGTTCTACGCTTGTGCCCCATTTCATCGTGTATGGCCTTATGGCACGCATGGCATAGGCTCATGAGGTTGCCGCTGTCGTAGGCAAGCCGCTCCATGCCCAGCTCATCCGAGCACGTCAGTATGGGCGTGATGTGGTGCACCTCTGTCGCTGCCACCACACGGCCTTGCCGCTCACACCGTGCACACAACGGATGCCTGCACAAATGCTCACGTCGTAGCTTCTGCCACTTCCATGAGTTGATGAGCTTCGTGTATATGGGGTTGTGGTTCATGCTTTCAGATTGAAGTCCAGTTCTACCTTCTCGGCCTTACCCGTCAGTACTTCATACGTGTATGGCATGAGTCCTCGCTTCTTAAGCACTGTCGCCGCCTTCTGCTTAATCTTGGCCGTTACGATTGTCTTATCCACTCCGAGTATTCGTGGTTGATTGTGGATTGTTCGGATAGCCTCACCAGCCATAAGCTGCACGGCATACATGAAGCCTTCATTATAGCCGCTTGTGAACTTGTCAATCTCTGTCTGTGTCATATTTCAATACTGAATCCTTCGTATGGTAAGAACTTTCCAAAGTAGCACGGCACGCATCTGGCGATATGTTCCGCCAATGTTTGGTTGTAATGGGTGCGCATGTAGTCGATGCAGCGCATCCATACATTCTTTCTCTCATCGTCTGTCATGCTGTCGTAGACCTTACCGTCGATGTACAGCTCATTGCCTTTTGTTTCGATTTTCATACGCTTCGCTTGATTAGATATGCAATACATATAGCCACTACATATGCCAGGTACATCCACAAATAGGTTGGGTTGTTTTCATCTATGGCAATCCATATCGGGATCGATATGATATATCCAACCACAAGCACAAGTCCCACAAGTAGCACGAATAACACGGCATCCTCAAAATCATATTTTTTCATAATGTTTTACTTTTTAGATTTATTCCAATTCTCACACGTTGTCGGTTCGCTTAGCTTTCCCTGTCTCCACCTACTGGTTATCGTCGTATTGTTGTAGGAGCAGATATATTCATTCACCCCAATATCTAGGATGCAATGGCAGCACGTCCAGCAACACACATAGGAAAACTTATCTTCGTCGTTCATCGTCTAAAACTCAATTACTACTCCCCAAAATAACCACCCGACAAATATCCCGCGATAATTAGGGGTATTGTGGTTAAACCAATAGTTTACACATGGCAACACTTGGAAGCATTTCCCATGCTCGTTATCTTCTCTCAAATAATCTCTCAGATGTACTTTCATCGTCTAAAACTATTACCAGTGAATAATACTTGTCTCGTTATCGCTTTGAGTCGGTCGGTAGTACGCTCGCCATACTTCGCCTTGAGATCTGCAAGCGCGAGGTTGGTTGAGCAGATGAGCAGCTTGCCCTTCTTCTCGGCGGCATCCACTATCTCGGGGAACGCCATGCGACGCTCGCCATACTTCACGCTCTCACCCTCCGTGCCTATATCGTCGATGTAGAGGATATGCTTCTCCTTCACGCGGTCGATATGGCTGTTCATGCTGTCGGCCTCATAGATGCTCACCACCTTGCGGTGATAGTGGCTGAGCAGTACGGGGATGATCTTCCCACATATCACGCTCTTGCCAAGTCCACACGAACCATAGCACAATAGGCCGCGCCCATCGTTATCTTGTAGCCACTCCACGATATTGTCATAGCAGGGCAGCCATTCGGCCTTCTCCCCGAGGTAATACTTGAGTCCGCTCCACAATGCAGCCTCCGCGTCGGGTATGCCTATCTGCACTCGGTCGGGCATGGGGTTGAACCCCGTAGCCCTCAGATGTTCTACTGTTGTATTGAAGTCTACCATGATTGCTCGTAGTTATGTGAAAACTCCGTTCGGCCTATCTCTGTCGCTCTTGGTGCTACCTTCCCGCGTTCCTTCTCGCGCACCTCCCAACCTGCCAATGCGCTCTCCCACGACTTCATGGGGTTCTTTCCGACGCGCCAGCCGTTGCTCTCGTAATATGCGACAAAGGCCGAT
>JAFOYZ010000097.1 GCA_017424485.1 Bacteroidaceae bacterium | reverse complement strand
GCAGCCCTCATCGGAGGACCCCCCTGTGACCACCTACTCTGAGGTTACCGGTGCCATCTCGCTCACCAAGATTACCGACCCTGTCGTCATCCGCATCGCTGCCATCGTGGGCATCCTCTTCTCCGTGTTGGGCAAGGTGAGTGCCATCCTCAAGACCATCCCCAGCGCCGTCCTTGGCGGCATCATGCTCCTGCTGTTCGGCACCATCGCATCGGTGGGCATCAACAGCCTTATCAAGAACAAGATTGACATGGGCGACACGCGCAATCTGGTCATTGCCTCGCTCATCCTCACCCTGGGCATAGGTGGTGCCGAACTCACCTTTGGTGACTTCACCATCGGTGGCATTGGCCTCGCAGCCCTGGTAGGCGTAATCCTCAACTTGATTATCCCCAAGCGTAAGGAAAAATAATCCTTCTTCGTTTTTTTAACTGAGGGGTCGGTGGGTTGATGGCAATCAGTGCTTTTCGCCGCGGCAATCACACTCCATAGCGTGCTGTGCCTCCCAAGGCCTCTTCGATGCGTATGAGCTGGTTGTACTTGGCGGTGCGGTCACTGCGACTCATAGAGCCTGTTTTGATCTGTCCTGCATTTACGGCTACGGCAATGTCGGCGATCGTGGTGTCCTCGGTCTCGCCCGAGCGGTGGCTGATGATGGTGGTGTAGCCATTACGGCGGGCCAGTTCTATAGTGTCGAGTGTCTCGGTGAGCGTGCCTATTTGGTTGAACTTTACCAATACGCTGTTGGCGCAGTGGCGCTCGATGCCCATTTGCAGGTACTGCACATTGGTGACGAAGAGGTCGTCGCCCACGAGCTGGCAACGATAGCCAATGCGCTCAGTGAGCATGGCCCAGCCCTCCCAATCGTTCTCGGCCATGCCGTCCTCGATGGAGTCGATGGGGTAGGAGTCTACGAGACGCTCTAAATAGTCGACTTGCTCTTCGGAGGTGCGCTTATGTCCTGTGGGGCCTTCAAACAGGGTGTAGTCGTACACGCCCTCCTTGTAATACTCCGATGCGGCGCAGTCGAGGGCTAGGGTGATGTGTGTGCCCGGCTCATATCCTGCCCGTTTGATGGCCTCGACAAGGATATCGAGGGCCTCTTCCGTTCCGCCCAGTGCAGGGGCAAATCCTCCCTCGTCGCCTACCCCCGTGCTATAGCCGCGTGTCTTGAGCACGCCCCTCAGCGCGGCAAACACCTCGGCGCCCATCTGCACGGCCTGGCGCAGTGTGTGTGCTCCGATGGGTCGTATCATAAACTCCTGGAAGGCGATGGGAGCATCGGAGTGACGTCCGCCATTGAGAAGGTTCATCATGGGCACGGGCAATACGTGAGCATTCGCTCCACCGATGTAGCGGTACAGCGGCATGCCACATGCCTTGGCGGCAGCTCGTGCGATGGCTAGCGACACGCCCAGTATGGCATTGGCGCCGAGGTGGCGCTTGGTGGGTGTGCCGTCGAGCTCGAGCATCAGGCGATCCAGATTGCGCTGCTCGTATACATTGCAGCCACGTAGCACAGGGGCTATGCGGTCGTTGATGTTGGCCACTGCCTTCGATACTCCCTTGCCGCCGTAGCGGTGCTTGTCGCCATCGCGTAGCTCCAGTGCCTCGTTCTCGCCCGTAGAGGCTCCCGAGGGAACTGATGCGCGTCCTATGATTCCGTTCTCTAGTATTACTTCGGCCTCCACTGTGGGGTTGCCGCGTGAGTCGAGGATCTCGCGTCCTCGGATATCTGCTATTCTCATATTCTATAATCCTTTAATCAATGGTTTGTATTATGATAACGTATGGCTGATGGAAATGTTGTGCTTGATTGTCATGTGGTAATGTTATGAGCCTATAGAACGCATCTATCGCCGTGTGAGAGGATGCGTGAATTGGTATGTGTGCTGTTTTGTCGCGGGGCGTATGCACTGGCGTAGTAAGGATGTGAAGTGAGATAGATATAAAGAAAGGAGCAGGTGGAAAAGTGCCTGCTCCTTGTAATGTGTCGTAGATTCGAAGGTTACTCCTCTTCGAAGAGGTTCAGCTGCTCGGTTGTAGGCTCTTCGGGAGTGTCATCTGCGGTTTCTGTCTCCTCGGGCTGACTGGCTGTCTCGGGCTCGGGGCGGCGCGTGGGCTCCAACTCTTCGAAGCTGGCCACCTCGAACGTGGTGACGCGCTTACCGATGGCCTTGAAGCCCTTGATGAGGGCAAACTCCTCGGCATCGATGACAAGCGGTTCGCGGAAACTGTCGCCACCGCCAAAGTTGACTTGGATGAGCGGATAGGTCTCGCAGGTGAGCAGCATCATAGCGCTGTCTTTATGTTCGTCAACGAAGGTGTTTTTCTTTGGCGTAGCCTCCATGAGGAAGCGCTTGATGTAGTAGAAGCCCTTCTGCGAGGCGTTGCGCACGATGGCGGTCCACACCTTGTCGGGGTTGAACTTCTCGATGTGGAGGATATCGGGTTCGTAGTGGTTGTTGGCATCGAAGTCGGTGAGGTAGAACTCGCCGTTCTTGAGCACCACGAGGATGCGGTCGTCGCTGTGGAACTCGCCCAGGTACTCGCCATGTCCGTCGAAGTCGAGGCGCAGGATGTCGCGGTCGAACCATACCTTGCGGCCACCGAGCGTGGAGGCACCGTGTGACTTGAGTCCGATGCGCTGCACCTCGAGGCGGGTGAGGAGGTTACCCATCGAGGCACGTCCCTTGATGCCTATCTCGCTGAAGTCTTTTTCGATGACGGTCTTGCGCAGGTTGGGCACGGGCTTGAGCTGCACCTTGATGATTTCGGCCTCACCATTGGGGTTGGCGGTGAAGTAGGCGATGCGCGAACCGGGCTTGCCTTGGGTGAGGTTATACTCACGGTCGCGGTTGGTGCCGGTGACGGCAAAGCGCTTGATATAGTGTGGACCGCCACGGCCGTCGCGGTATACGACGTTGTAAATGGTGCGCTTGTCGTTCTTCTTGTAGATGCCTACGTGCAATACACCAGGGCCTACGAACATCTTCTCGGCTACACGCACGATCTTGTAACGGCCATCCTTATAGAAGAGGATGACGTCGTCGATGGATGAGCAGTTGGCCACAAACTCGTCTTTCTTCAGTGAGGTGCCTATGAAGCCCTCATCGCGGTTGATATAGAGTTTTTCGTTGGCTTCGATAACCTTGGCGGCCTCGATGTTCTCGAAGTTGCGCAGCTCGGTGCGGCGGGGGAAGGCATCTCCATACTTGGTCTTGAGCATGGTGAACCAGTCGATGGTTACGCCTACCATATTGGCCAGCTTGGCATCTATCTCCTCTACCTCGGCACGGATGCGGGCCATGAGCTCGTCGGCCTTGTCCTTGTTGAACTTGAGGATGCGGGCCATCTTGATTTCCATCAGCTTGAGGATGTCGTCCTTGGTGACCTCGCGGATGAAGGTGGGGTAGTAGGGGGTGAGGCGTTCGTCGATGTGCTCGCAGGCGGCATCCATCGTGGGGGCTTGCTCAAACTTCTTGTCCTTATATATACGCTCTTCGATGAAGATTTTCTCCAAAGAGGCGAAGTGGAGCTGCTCGAGAAGTTCGTTCTTGCGTATCTCCAGCTCCTGACGTAAGAGCGAAAGAGTATTGTCGACCGACTTGCGCAGTACCTGGCTCACTCCGATGAAGTGGGGCTTGTTGTCGTCGATAACGCAGCAGTTGGGCGAGATGCTGATCTCGCAGTCGGTGAAGGCATAGAGGGCGTCGATGGTCTTGTCAGACGATACGCCCGGAGCCAGATGTACGAGAATCTCTACCTCGGCAGCAGTGTTGTCATCTACCTTGCGGATCTTTATTTTGCCCTTCTCGGCAGCTTTCAGTATGGACTCGATGAGCGTTGTCGTGGTCTTGCTATAAGGAATCTCGGTGATGGCCAGTGTCTTGTTATCTACCTTGTTAATGCGGGCACGTACACGTACGGATCCACCGCGCTCACCATCGTTGTAGCGGGCCACATCGACGAAACCACCCGTCTGGAAGTCGGGATATAGCACAAACTCCTCGCCTTTGAGGTAGTTGATGGCTGCATCGCACAGCTCGTTGAAGTTGTGAGGAAGAATTTTTGACGACAGACCTACGGCAATACCCTCTACACCCTGTGCCAAGAGCAGAGGAAATTTTACGGGGAGAGTTATGGGCTCCTTGTTGCGGCCGTCATAGGAGAGTTTCCATTCTGTAGTCTTGTGGTTGAACACCACGTCGAGGGCAAACTTGGACAGACGGGCCTCGATGTAACGCGGCGCAGCTGCTCCGTCACCCGTAAGGATGTTTCCCCAGTTTCCCTGGCAGTCGATGAGCAACTCCTTCTGGCCCAACTGTACCAGTGCATCGCCAATGGAGGCATCGCCGTGAGGGTGGTACTGCATGGTATGTCCCACGAGGTTGGCCACCTTGTTGTATCGGCCGTCGTGCTTTTCCTTCATCGAATGCAATATGCGGCGTTGTACGGGTTTGAGGCCATCGTTGAGATGCGGCACCGCACGTTCAAGGATAACGTAGGAGGCATAATCCAAGAACCAGTTCTGGTACATTCCTGAGAGTTGGTACTTTACGGTATCGTCCTCGGCACTCTCCTTCTTCGGCTGATAGTGGGCATGACTTTCTGCCCCAGCAACATTATCGTTTTCTTCAACGTTATTGTTTTCGTCAAAGTCAACGTTTTCGTTAACGTTTTCTTCAACGTTATCTGCCTTGTTGAAATCTTCTTCGCTCATAGATTTGTCAGGTATTGCTTTTAATAGGCAAAGATAGCGTAAACAATCGAATAAACCAAGTTTATTTTTCGTGAACCCTCAGAACCTTTGCGTTGAGGGGTGAAAAAAGACAACCTGTCGGTTAGGGGATATGGATTTATTTGTTAAACAATAGAAATTAAGCAAACATAGATTTCGGATAACCGAAACTTTGCATTAACTTTGCATTTTAATTGAAAGAGTAAGTATAGGATAAACATAAACTATTAATATAACTATGGCACAACAAGAAGAAACCTTCAAGAAAATCGTATCGCACTGTAAGGAGTACGGTTTTGTGTTCCCCTCATCAGAAATCTACGACGGCCTTGGCGCTGTGTATGACTATGGTCAGATGGGCGTAGAGCTGAAAAACAATATCAAACAATACTGGTGGCAGTCAATGGTGTTGCTCAACGACAACATCGTCGGTATCGACTCAGCCATCTTCATGCACCCCACCATCTGGAAGGCATCGGGTCACGTGGATGCATTTAATGACCCTCTCATCGACAACAAGGACTCTAAGAAGCGCTACCGCGCTGACGTGCTCATCGAGGACCAGCTCGCCAAGTACGACGAGAAGATTGCCAAGGAGGTAGCCAAGGCTGCCAAGCGTTTCGGTGAGGCATTCGACGAGGCTCAGTTCCTCTCTACCAATGGTCGCGTACTCGAGATTCAGGCCAAGCGCGATGCTCTGCACGAGCGTTTCGCTGCTGCCCTCAATGCATCAGACCTCAACGAGCTCCGTCAGATTATCCTCGACGAGGAGATTGTATGTCCTATCTCGGGTACACGCAACTGGACCGAGGTGCGTCAGTTCAACCTTATGTTCTCTACTGAGATGGGTTCTACAGCTGATGGTGCCATGAAGATTTACCTCCGCCCCGAGACTGCGCAGGGTATCTTCGTGAACTACCTCAATGTGCAGAAGACCGGCCGCATGAAGGTGCCCTTCGGTATCGCACAGATCGGTAAGGCTTTCCG
>JAFOYZ010000096.1 GCA_017424485.1 Bacteroidaceae bacterium | reverse complement strand
ATTAGATGATATGTGAGGGGCTCCTTCGGGGGTCTTTTTTATTTATACATACATTATTTATTTGTAATACGCGCATGATTGCAAAGCAAAAAGTTACAGAAATCGTAAATGAGTGGTTGGCCGGAAAGGAGTATTTCTTGGTCGATGTGGTGGTGAGTGCAGATAACTATGTGTCGGTAGAAATTGACCATGCTGAGGGTGTGTGGATTGAAGACTGTGTGCAGTTGAGTAGGCACATTGAAGCCAATCTGAATCGGGATGAAGAGGATTATGAACTTGAGGTGGGGTCAGCCGGTATTGGACAGCCTTTCAAAGTGCTGCAACAATATGTGAATCATATTGGCAAGGAGGTTGAAGTGCTGGCTAAGGATGGCAAGAAGTATCGTGGTATAGTGAAGCGTGCCAATGAGGAAAGTTTTGCTGTTAGTATTCAAGTGAAGGAGAAACCGGAAGGAGCAAAACGACCAGTATTGGTGGATAAAGAATATGTTTGGAGCTACGATGAGGTGAAATACACGAAGTATCTGATAAAATTCTAAAAATATAATAAAACTATATAAGATTTATGGCAAAGAAAAATGATGGTGTAATCAACTTGGTTGATACATTCCAAGAATTTAAGGAGCTGAAGAATATTGATCGTGCTACAATGATTAATGTGCTTGAGGATAGTTTTCGCAGTGTGATTGCAAAGACCTTTGGATCGGACAAGAACTATGATGTAATCGTTAATCCTGATAAGGGTGACTTTGAGATTCGCCGTAACCGTGTGGTGGTGGCTGATGAAGATTTTGAAGATCCTAATTCTGAGATTCCTCTAAGCGAAGCACTGAAAATAGATGAAGATTATGAAGTGGGTGAAGAAGTGACTGAAGAGGTGTCGTTCATCTCATTCGGACGTCGTGCTATCCTTACTTTGCGTCAGACTTTGGCTTCGAAGATTCTTGAACTCGAAAAGGATAGCCTTTTTCACAAATATAAAGATATGGAAGGAACCATCATCGCAGCCGAAGTGTATCAGATTTGGAAGAAGGAAATTCTGCTTCTCGACGACGAGGGTAATGAGTTGTTGCTCCCTAAGAGCGAACAGATCCCCAGCGATTTCTATCGTAAAGGTGACACGGTGCGCGCTGTAGTACTTCGTGTTGATAATCTTAATAACAATCCCAAGATTATCCTTAGTCGTACATCGCCGCTTTTCTTGCAACGTTTGTTCGAACAAGAGGTGCCCGAGATCAACGATGGCCTTATCACCCTTAAGCGCATTGCTCGTATTCCTGGTGAGCGTGCCAAGATTGCTGTTGAATCATATGATGATCGTATTGACCCCGTAGGTGCTTGCGTGGGCGTAAAGGGGTCTCGTATTCATGGTATCGTGCGTGAGTTGCGTAATGAGAATATCGATGTGATCAATTATACTGCAAATATAGAACTCTTCATCAAGCGTGCGCTCAGTCCTGCTAACGTGTCATCACTTATCCTTAACGAAGAGGAACGCAAGGTGGAGGTATACTTGCAGCCCGATCAGGTGTCTCTTGCCATTGGTAAGGGCGGAATGAATATCAAGCTTGCTTCTATGCTCACTGAGTATACCATTGATGTGTTCCGCGAACTCGACGAGGAAAATGAGGAGGAAGATATCTATCTCGAGGAGTTCTCTGATGAAATTGATGAATGGGTAATTGAAGCCATCCGTGGCATTGGTATAGATACGGCTAAGGGTGTACTCAATGCTCCTCGTGAGATGATTATACACAAGGCTGACCTCGAGGAGGATACCGTAGATGAGGTGCTCGCTATCCTGCGTGCCGAGTTTGAGAACGAAGATTAAGTAGTCAACAGTCAACAGGCAGCAGGCAACAGACTATTGTTGGAGAACTTTAGGCCGTTGACCGTTGACCGTTGACAAAAAAGCAAAACGAATGCCAAGATTAAGTAAAGTAACGAAAGAACTGAATGTGGGATTGCAGACATGTGTCGATTTCCTACAAAAGAAAGGATTTGCGGTTGAAAACTCACTAAACGCAAAAATTGATGACGAGCAGTATGAGCTGCTGGTGATGCAGTTCAGTCAGGATAAGGATTTGCGACAAAAGGCAGAGCAGGCTCAACGAGAACGTATTAACATCAAGATGGAGGCCAAAGCTGCAGTTGAAGATCCAAAAAAGGAAGAGTCAAAGAAAGAGACACCTTCTCTTAAAAAAGAAGAGAAGCCTGCCGTAGCCTTTAAAGTGGTAGGCAAGATAGATTTGAATGCTCCTAAGAAAGAAGAGGTCAAGAAGGAAGAAGCCATAGAAATGGAAGAAGAACCCAAGGCTGAAGAGAGACCTGTGGTGGAGGAGAAGAAACCTGTAGAGGAAGTCTCCATGGAAGAAGAGATTGCTCCTGCTCTTGTTGCTGAAGAAGTGGAATCAGTTTCTTTGGTGAAAACGGATGCTCCTGTTATAATGGAGGAACCCATAGCCGAGGAATCTGTAGTTCATACTGTCGAACAGAAAGAACCAGAGGTATTTGCCGTGAAGCGTCCCGAGTTTGTCTCTAAGCTCAACGTCGTAGGTAAGGTGGACCTCTCGGCCATCAACCAATCTACTCGCCCCAAGAAGAAATCTAAGGAGGAGAAGAAGAAGGAACGCGAGGAGCAGGCTGCTCAGCGCAGACAACAAGCCACTGCAGGCAAGCCCGCAGGACAGGGTCAGGGCGATGGACAGAAGAAGAAGCGCGCCCGTATACAGAACGAACGTGTCGATATCAACAAGGCTGGTCAGCAGGCTGCCAACGAGAACCGTGGCGGCAATGGCGGTGGTAACCAAGGCGGTAAGAATCAAGGCGGCAAGGGCAACGACCCCCATCGCGCTAAGTTCGACCGCGATAAAGAGCGTGCAAAGCGCATTCTCGACAAGGCCGAGATGAGCGAAGAGGAAATCCAGAAGCAAGTGAAGGACACCCTGGCACGCCTCACCAATAAGCCCAAGTCT
>JAFOYZ010000095.1 GCA_017424485.1 Bacteroidaceae bacterium | reverse complement strand
GTTCGACCAATGGCTCATGGGCAACAATGAGGCCCTCACTGCCGACGAGGTGCATGGCTATGAACTCTTCAAGGCCAACAACTGCGCCACCTGCCATGTAGGTGCCAACCTGGGTGGCGAGTCGTACGAGCTGATGGGCTTGCGCCAACACTACTTCGAGGCACGCGGCACCGAGCTCACCGAGGAGGACAACGGTCGCTACAAGCAGACACAGGAGGAGCGCGACCGCCATCGCTTCAAGGTGCCTGGCCTGCGCAACATCGAGCTCACCTGGCCCTACTATCACGACGGCACCCGTGCCACCATGGAGGAGGCTGTACGCGACATGGCACTCTACCAGTGCGACGTAGAGCTCTCCGATGCCGAGGTAGCCTCTATCGTAGCCTTCATGCGCACCCTCACCGGTGAGTATCAAGGCCAGAAGCTCACCTCAGACAACAAGCAAGCGAACTAAGACGCTGTTCGGATTTTACCATTAATTAGCCGAAGAACGGCATTCACTTAAGGAATACCCCCAGAGTTTATCTCAAACTCTGGGGGTATTTATACGTTAAGGGAACCGTATCAATAGTCTCCTCGGTGGTATGGTTACTTTGTCTCGTACCAGGCTTTGAGCACGTGCCAAGCTTTCTTCTTCTGACCTTCGTCGGAGAGGAGGCCCTTGCGGTTGTAGTAGTCTTGGATGTCGGGGAGCACGCGGCGTGGCGAGCGGAAGTCTTTGAGTATCCAGGGAGTGGTGCCTGCTAGTCCGTCTATTTTATCGAGCATGGAGAGGTTCTCACGGTAGAGGTTTTCCTGGAACTCTTCGGTCCAGCGCTGGTTCTTCTCACCATGTAGACCATACTTGGCTCCGCCGCCAAACTCGCTCACGATGACGGGCTTGTCATATGGTATCTCCCAGGTCATCTTGGCGGCATCGTTGACATCACGGTACCAGCCTATGTATTGGTTGAAGGATACCACATCGACATATTGGTGCATGTTGTCGCGTAGGCGGTTGTGGTAATTCGAGGCTGAGCCTACCTCCATGGCCATGGATATGAGGCGGGTATCGTCTAGGCTGCGGGCATGCTGTGCTAGACGGCCAAGGAATTGGTCGCGCTCGGCTGAGTGGGGGGTCTCATTGGCGATAGACCAGATGATGACGTTGGCACGGTTCTGGTCGCGGCTGATCATGTCGGTGAGTTGGCGTTCGGCGTTTTGGTAGGTCTGCGGGTTGGTCCATGCGATGGTCCAGTATACGGGTATCTCTGACCATACGAGGATACCCATGCGCTCGGCTTCGCGGATGGTGTATTCGTTGTGCGGGTAGTGGGCTAGGCGTACGAAGTTGCATCCTAACTCTTTGGCCCAGGTGAGCAGGGTGTGGGCGTCGGCGGTGGAGTTGGCACGTCCGCCACCATAGGGTTTCTCTTCGTGCATACAGATACCCTTGAGGAAGATGGGCTCGCCGTTGAGCAATATTTGCTTGCCGCGGGTCTGTATGGTGCGAAAGCCGATGGAGTCGACCATAACCTCACCGCCCAGGGCTATCTCTACGTGGTAGCGTTTGGGGCTCTCGGGCGACCATAGCTGCAGGTTCTTTACCTTGAGGGCGGTGTGTATGGTGCCGTCAGCGGAGGTGGGGAATTGCTGCTTGACCTTGAGCTCGGGGATGCTGAGGGTGACGATGTGCCCGGCATCGGCCTTGTTGAGCTTGGCGCTGAAACTGATCTGGTGCTGGCGGCTGTTGCCTGTAAGGGTGGGGGCGAGACTGAACTTGTAGTTCTCTACGTAGGTGGGCGCTACACTCACGAGCATCACGTCGCGGGTGATGCCGCCATAGTTCCACCAGTCGAAGATCTGTGTGGGTACGGCTTCGGCATATCGCTTGTTATCGACCTTTACGATGACGGTGTTGGTGCCTTCACGGAGTAGGTCGGTGACGTCGTAGTTGAAGGGGGTGAAGCCTCCTATATGGTGGCCTGCCTTATGCCCGTTGACGTAGACATGGGCGTCGTAGTTGATAGCGCCGAAGTAGAGTAGGGTGCGACGCTCCTGCTGCGGACTATAGTCGAAACTGCGCTTGAGCCATACGGTGCCTTCATAGAAGAAGAGTTGAGGGTCTTGGGTGTTCCAGTCGCCCGGCACGTGCATCGTGGGCGAGCGGTCGAAGTCGTACTCTATGAGGTCTTCTGGGTGCTTGGGCTTGGCATCGGTGAAGAAGCCCCGGCGCATGGGGTTCATGCGGTAGTCGTAGTAGCCCTCTTCTTGGACGTCGACGATGTAGCTCCACTCTCCGTTGAGCGAGGTGGTGTGGCGGCCCGGGATATTGGCTACTTGGGGAAGTTCTTGGGCTGTCGTGGCTATTGCCGCGAGGATGGCGAGCAGGCATAGGGTGATGTGTTTTCTCATTGTGGGTGGGGGATTAAATTGATTGATAATTGGTGATGTCAGTACTTGTCGGCTTGCCGGCCAGTCTCTAGCTCCTCAGCGTGTGGTGGCGTGGTCACCGGTTGCCCACGAAGCGTAGCTTGCCGTCGATGATGTAGATCCCCGTAGTGAGGGTGGGGAGGTGGGTGACGTTGCGCCCGTCGAGTGTGTAGATGCCGCGGAGCGCTAAGACCGGCTGGGTTTGGTGTATACTGTTGTCGGGGGCGCCTAGGTAGGTCTGCATCTCGGGGTAGCGGGTAACGAGTGAGTCGCGGGTGTAGAAGCTGATGTCGCTGATGGTGGCGCTGCCGTCGGCACGTGTGGTGGTGAGCCCGAAAACGGTGTTCATGGGCTGTCCGTTAGAGGTGTAGCTGAAGTGGGCGTCGCGCATGTTGTCGTTGAGGCCGCTGCGGGTGATGTCCCACACGAAGAGGGTCTGCCCATCGTGGGTGGTGGTGACGTAGGTGGGGGCTACCTGGCTGGCGCGGTTGATGCCGCCTAGCCACCAGAGGTACGAGGCGGTGCTGGTGCGGCTGAGTGGGGTGCCGCAGACGGTGAGGTACTGGTGCTCGCGGGTGAGGTCGTAGTAGTCGTCAAAGTAGGGTGCATACTGCAGGGCGATGTTGTTGGGGCCTTGCTTGCCGTAGACGGTGATGGTGTTGTCGTCATTGTAGACGACACGGTTGACGCGGGCATCGTCGCCCGAAATCCAATGATAGTTGACATAGGTGTAGAGGGGCTTCACTGCATAGTCCTTGAGCAGGCGCAGGTAGTAGAGGCCGGGGGCTGGGGTGTGCCCTGAGGCGTGGAAACGCACGCTGATGCTGTCGGGCAGGGTATCGTCGGTCATGAGCAGCTCTTCGCTGATGGGATATTCCCAGTTGTAGTGACCGGTGAAGGACTTGGTGTCGAGGGTGATGCGGGTGAGACGCTTGTCGTTGATGTAGATGGTGACTATGCGTCCGGCATCGGCTGAGTGGAAACGGCACATGAGCGATACGCCTTGGCTGATGCCTTGGGTGGCTAGCTGGTAGGTGAACGACTGGCCGCTCTGGCAATCGACGTAGAACTCGCCATCGTAGCTGCCCTTGCCGAAGGTGCCCTGTAGGGCATGACCGGCATCGCTCTGCTGCTCACCAGTGGCTACAAAGTCGAGCGTGCGATTGTTGAGGCGCTGCAGGGCCTCCTCCTCGGCCATCACCTGCTGGCGTATCTTCTCCCACTCATCGGCAGTGAGCTGGTTCCAGTAGGTCATATAGCGTGCTTCGTGGATGGTGTAGAAGGGCTGTAGGGTGAGGTTGGCCCAGCGCTGGCTGTTGTACAGACCAGGGCGTATCTTGAAGTGGAGCTTGGTGGAGTCGACCATATAGATGGAGTCGAGCACGTGGGCACGTGGTCCGATGAGCATGGGAGCCGAGGTGAGGCTGAGCTGTGCGCCTTGTCCCGGAGCGTGGTCCATACGCCCTTCGCCTGCATGCTGGCCTGTGAGGTTGTCGGTGCTGGTGATGGCGCCCAGGAGAATGGGGCCGTAGCGTAAGGCGATGTAGTCGTCGTAGCCAGGGCAGGGGAGGTAGCCCAACTGCATGGGAAGCGACACCCCTATCACGTCGCCTGCCTGCCACTCACCTTTTATATATATATAGCCGTCGGCTTCCTTGCCACTGACTGGGGTGTCATTAATGGTGATGCCGAAGCCACTGCACCATGAGGGCTTGCGTATGGCGATGGTGTAGCTGCCGGCTCTGTCGATGGTGAGTGTAGAGGAGGGCTCGTAGGGGAAGCGGGTATGCTGTGTGAGAGCATAGGTGGTATCGGCGAGCACTGAGGGCACGAAGAGGTTGACGTAGAGGGTGCCGGTAGCGGGGTTGCGGCTGTAGATGAACTCGCCGTACTTGCTGTGGTTTTCCATGCCGGTGCCCACACAGCACCACATGCCTTGATTGACTTGTGAGTACATGCGGTAGTGCTGGGGGCGCAAGGAGGTGAAGTATACGTAGCCGCCTGTCACGGGATGCTGGGTAGAGAGGATGTGGTTGAACATAGCCATCTCGTAGAAATCGCCATACTTGCCATGGGGCCCATCGGCAAAGAGGTCTTCGGTGAGCTTGAGCATGTTGTTGGTATTGCAGCTCTCGGGGCCGTCGGTCATGGTGATGTGGTGGTGGGCATTGCTGTGCTGCACGAAGTGCTCGTTCACACTGTTGCCACCCAGAGCCACGGTGCGGTTTTGTACTACGTCGGTCCAAAAGTTATGAGCTGACGCTCTTAATTCTGAATTCTGGATTCTGAATTCTGAATTATAATGCTCTGCATTAAGATTCCTTGTTTGCTGGGCCAGACGGATGAAGCCGATGTATTTGGGTACCTGGGTGTTGGCATGCTTGTTGCTGAGGAAGGTGGTGTTGACGGTCTGCATATTGTCCACCATTGTCTTGTGGCTGTATCGGTGGGCTGCGATGAGGTATCTGTCGTCGCCCGTCATCTGATAGGCATCGGCAAACATCTCGTTGATGCCGCCATGTTCGGTGTTGAGCACATCCTGCACCTGGGCATCGGTGAGGTTGCTGATGAGGTTGACACCCCAGTCGCAAATCTTGAGGAAGCAGTCGCGCCCCTGCTCGCTTCCGGCATATAGCCACGTGTCGCGGAATCCGGCCATCACCTTATGCACGACATAGAGGGGTACGTTGCCTCGGTTCTGATTGTATCGGTTGAGGTCGCCGCGGTAGAGGCCCGTCCACACACCGTTGTCTGGGAGTCCGCCCACGTAGCCATAGAGTCCTTGGGTGTTGGTGTCAAATACAGCTTGGCACTGGGCCATCTTCTCCAAAGTGTACTCCATGCGTTCCTTGAGTTGGGTGCGCATGCCCTCATCCTTGGTGGCTGCATAGGCCAGGGCCAGGGCTGATAGGTAATGGCCACCCACGTGACCGTCAAGACGGAAGTTGCCCGAGCCCCAGTTCGGGAAGTTGGGATGCATGGTCTCCCATCCGTTGATGCCGGCCTGACGGAAGTAGGGAGTGAGTAGGCGATTGACGTCGTAGGCAAGCAAGGTCTTGTTGTTGAGGTCGAGGGCGGTCTTGAACATGCCATCGGTGAGGGTCACCTGCTGGAGGTCGAAAAGATGGGGGTATAGCTTACTCTGCGCAACGCTGCACGTCAGACTGGCTATGGCCAGACAGAGGGTGAGGATGAGGCGATGAGTCTTCATAGATGAATGATAATATAAGTATGTGAGTTTTATCTATTTTGTTTTCCATTGCAAATATACGAATAAGCGAGTGAAAAGTCAAGTTTGCTTGAACTTTTTGCAACGAGCGTGAGTGTCTTCTTGGCGTAGCCATAAATATACGAAAAGATATAGGTAGATGGGATAGGCAAGTGGCGTTTTTTCTGAGGACAATCGGATAGGTATTGATGGGTATTCCTGGGTATTCCTGGATTGTCCTCTATGATTATAAATCAATGAAACAAATAGAAAGGTATATGATACGTCGAGGGAATAGAACGGTGTGGGGATTTCGTATATTTGCGGATATGAAATACCGTAAACAAATAATAGGCGGCCTGCTATCGATGATGTCGATATGGACGTCGGCACAACCTCAGTTTAGTCATCCCCATGGACTGTATCAGCAGACAACCTTGGAGGTGGCCATCACGGCTACCGATGCCGATGCTGAAATACGCTATACCACGGACGGGTCGCTACCTACATCGCAGAGTACGCTTTACACAGCCCCGCTCATCATCAATGCCACTACACTGCTCAGAGCAACCGAGGTTAAGGGCGATACGCTATGTTCGGCGGTGAGCACGGCATCGTATATCTTTGTGGAGTCGGTGCTCAGCCAGTCGAACTCGCCCGAGGGATATCCCGCAGAGTGGGGGCGGTATACCGATATTGAGGGTAGGGCTGTTGCAGACTATGAAATGGACCCTGAGATGACGGGCGACGAGACACTGCGCCCCAAAATCGTGGAAGGATTGTATGAACTGCCTATACTATCGATTGTAACCGACAAGGATAACCTCTTCAGCCACGAGAACGATACGGCACGTGGCGGCATATACATCTTTACAGGACCTCCGGTGGGCGATGCTACCGGACATGGATGGACACGTCCGGCAAGCGTGGAGCTCATCGGTGGACCACAAGCGCATGATATGACTATTGACTGCGGACTCAGACTGCATGGCGGGCATGGTAGACTCGCCGAGAAGAATCCTAAACACTCGTTCAGACTCGTGTTTAAGGATGAATACGGACCTACGACACTCAACTATCCGCTCTTCGGGATGGATGACCCCATGACCTTTAACCAGCTGGTGCTGCGTTGCCACTTTGGTAACTCATGGCAGCACTGGGGAGAGTGGGGGTGTGTGAAGGCACAGTATACCCGAGATGTATGGGCCAGACGCATGCAGCGGCAGATGGGAAACCCCGCAGTGAATGCCCTACACGTGCATGTGTTTCTCAATGGTATGTACTGGGGACTATATAATATTGCAGAACGTATTGACGACCAGTATGGAAAGTCGCACTTTGGAGGAAAGAAAAGTGACTACGACGTGATTAAGATAGAGGAGTCGGGCGGCAACCACATAGAGGCCTCGGAGGGCGATTTGCAGGCCTGGAATGAACTCATCGCTATCTTGGCATCGGCCGGTGACGATGCAGTATACTATCGCCTGCAGGGTAGGGATGCTGAGGGCAACCCTGACCCTACCTTAGAACCGCTACTCGATGTGGAGGCATTCATCGACTATATGCTCATCAATCAGTATGGCGGTAACACCGACTGGGACCATCACAACTGGTATGCCATACGCAAGCGAGGTGCCGATAGCCGTGGATTCTGTTTCTTGTGTTGGGATACGGAGCAGATTTTCGAGGGTAACGGAGACAGCAACCTCAACGTCAACAACTATGCCGCTCCTACCTGGATATTTCACGCCTTGCTGCAGAACCCACGATTTGTTAAACAATACCTGAAACGCGCCTCAGAGGTGCTCGCAGAGGATGGCCACCTGGGACCGGCATCGGTAGTGCACCTGTGGGATAGCCTGTACAACAACATCAAATCGGCCGTGTATGTTGAGGCGGCTCGCTGGGGTGACTACCGCAGAGACGTGCATCCCTACCAGTCGAAGGCACCGCTCTATACCGTTGATAACCATTTTATGCGGGAGCGCAACAGATTGCTCAACGACTACTTTCCATACCGTACAGAGATAGCTTTGGGGCTCATCAATGAGTATGTGGAGGAGCTGACAGGCGTAATGTATGACGAATGGGAGGTGCCCGAGCATTGGGTGCCCATGATGGCATCGATGTTTCACCAATGGGATGGCACTGGCGCCGATGCACAGCCTACAGATAAGGAACTATACGTAGAGTGGAACCTCGGCAAAGCGATGGGTGGCGGTGGTGTAGTGATGATGAGCGCATCGGTACTATACGATGAATATGCCGACCTCACACCCTACGATACGCTTGTACTGCGTGGCTCGGGCAACGACCTACGTATCATTGCCAACAGACTTGTGCCGCATGGACCCTATAAGCAAATACAGGTGTCGTTCAATGCCAATGACCCATACTGGAATAGTCAGTGGGACGCCATCTTCGTGCCACTGAGAGATATAGCCACGGCACTCACCAATGAGGGCGTAGAGCGACCAGATGATTTTGTACATGTGAACGCTCTGAAAGTGGCCTACGGCGGTGCCAATGCCAACCTGACTGCTGCTTACCTTGTCAAAACACCCGAAACGGTTGTGGATAGGCTAGTGATGCCATCTGATGTCATCTACTACGATCTGATGGGACGACCAGTGGAGAATCCGACCAAGGGTCTCTATATACGCAACGGGCAGAAGGTCTTGATAGGCGCTGGAGCAGACTTTACCTTGAAACCATAATACATCACTCAACTCCTAATAATCATAATATGAACAAAGTACTGGCTCTATGTGGCGCCGCGCTACTGATGGTATGTTGCGGACCGAAAGTGAAAGAAAAAACCTTTGTAGCAGAAGGTAATCCGTTGATAACCGATAAGTTTACTGCCGATCCGGCTCCGCTCGTACATGAGGGTACGCTCTATCTTTATGTAGGACATGACGAGTTTTATGAAGGGCAGGATACTGCCCATGGCGGGCGTGAATTCAATATCACCGAGTGGCTGTGCTATTCTACTAAGGATATGGTGACATGGACCGATCATGGTGCAGTGCTGTGCCCTACCGATTTTGTCTGGGCCGTAGGTGAAGCATGGGCTTCGCAGGTGGTAGAGAAGGATGGCCGATTCTATTACTTCACGACCGTACAGGCTGGCGAACCATTCGTGGGCAAGGCTGTGGGTGTAGCCGTGAGTGATAGTCCTACAGGGCCTTTTGTAGATGCCATAGGAGCACCGCTCGTGCATGATAAGATGACCGACAATGGTGCACGTGGATGGTGGAACGATATAGACCCGACCGTACTCATCGATGGCGATGAGGCTTGGCTGTGCTGGGGTAACGGCACCTGCTTTTTGGCTAAACTTAAACCCAACTTGACTGAGATTGACGGAGATATACGTGTGCTGGATATGCCACGCTTCGTAGAGGGTCCCTGGCTGCACAAACGCGACAGCCTATACTATCTTACCTATGCAGGCATGGGATACGGACGCGAGAATATACAGTATGCAACTGCTACCAGCATGGAGGGACCATGGATTTATAGAGGTGAACTCACGGGAATGGCCGAGAATAGCTTTACCATACATCCCGGCATTGCCCACTTTAATGGAAAAGACTATCTGTTCTACCATAATGCCGTACTAACCATTGATGGTATGCATGGTACTATAGGACGACGCTCTGTATGTGTAAATGAAATGCATTATGATGCAGACGGACTTATGATTCCCGTAGAGCAGCGATAACAAAGGCACATGTGACTAGTGTTGTGGCAGAGGCTTCAAATGGAGCGCTCTGCCTTTTTTATTCGTTGATTTAGAATCTGATTGCTGAGTTTTGCGGGCCGATGCAACAAATAGAAAGGTATATGATACGGCCGCAATGAGGTGGTGACAAGGATTTTACTATCTTTGCAATGTATCGTGATGATTTAAATTCTAATAACCATATAATAGATATGACTATGACACGTATCAGAACTCTATCCTTGGCTGTCCTCATGATGCTGGGCAGCGCGTCGGTATGGGCGCAGGGCCTGAAGGATGCCTACAAAGACTATTTTATGATTGGTGTGGCTGTGAACCAACGCAATGTGACTAATCCTGAGCAGATGGCACTCATCAAACAGCAGTATAATAGCATGACTGCTGAGAATGACATGAAACCCGAACCTACAGAACCCAATGAGGGACAGTTTAATTGGGAATCGGCCGATCGTATTGCCAACTTTGCCCGTGAGAATGGTATCAAACTACGTGGACATTGTCTCATGTGGCATAGCCAAATAGGTGCATGGATGTATAATGATAATCCTACTAAAGAGGTGTTCTTCAGTCGTATGCGCAATCATATACATGCTATCGTAAATAGATACAAGGATGTAATCTATTGCTGGGATGTAGTGAACGAAGCCATAACCGATGACCCTAATGCAGAGAATCCTTACAGACAATCGGCACTCTACAAGATTGCTGGTGATGAGTTTATTGCCAAGGCCTTCGAGTATGCTCATGAGGCAGACCCCAATGCGTTGCTCTTCTACAATGATTACAACGAATGTGATCCGGTGAAGAGCCGTCGTATCTACGAGATGGTGAAGAAGATGAAGGAGGCGGGCGTACCCATCCACGGTATTGGTATGCAGGGACATTATAATATATATGGACCTACAGAAAAGGAAGTGGACGATGCGATAAAGTTATACAAGCAGGTGGTAGACTGTATTCACGTCACAGAACTCGATATTCGCGTGAACGAGGAGATGGGCGGAGCTTTGCGTTTTAGCCGAGAGGGTGTCAATGTGAGCGATTCTGTTAAGCAGCATCTGGCCGACCAGTATGCACGCGTGTTCCGTGTGTTCCGCAACCATAAGGATGTGGTAAAGTGCGTAACATTCTGGAACCTAAGCGACCGCGACTCATGGCTGGGAGCACGCAACTATCCCTTGCCCTTCGATACCGAGTATCGACCCAAACTAGCGTATGAATATATTGCTGAAATGCGCGAACCTAAGTGGAACTTGCCTAAGAAGCCTGCACGCAAGCGTCAGCCTCGTGCACAAGCAGGGGAGAGAGCACCTTTCAATCCCGACTTGGCATTCCCTGAGAACCCAGCTATCAAGGAAGACTTCAAACCCTCGGTAAAGAACCAGCCCGAACAGCAATATCCGCAGGTCAATTCACAAGGATATGTACGCCTACGTGTAGAGTTTCCCGAGGCTCGCTCTGTAGTGGCTAGCCTGGGTGGTGGCAAAGGTACCCCCCTGCGCAAAGCCTACGACGGATCATGGGTAGCCACAACAGCCAAGCCTGAAGATGAGGGATTCCACTATTATCACCTTACTGTAGATGGTGGCGTTGCCAATGATCCAGGTGCAATGAACTACTTTGGCGGTAAACGTTGGGAAAGCGGTATAGAAATACCCGCTCATGATGGCGAGATATATGCCGTGAAGAATGTCCCTCACGGAAAGGTGCAGCAAGTACTCTTCTGGTCAGAAAGCACACAGACTACACGCACGGCCTATGTGTATACGCCGCCTATGTATGATAAGAATCGTAAGCGCTATCCAGTACTCTACCTACAACACGGATGGGGTGAGAACGAAACGGCATGGATGAATCAGGGTCATGCCAACCTGATTATGGATAACCTCATTGCCGAGGGAAAAGCCGAACCATTCATCATCGTGACCACCTACGGTATGACTAATGAGGTGAAATTCGGAGGCTTGCAGCAATTTACTGCCGAAGACTTTGAGACGGTACTCGTAGACGAACTGGTACCCTATATAGACGCAAACTTCCGTACACGTGCCGACAAATGGCACCGTGCTATGGCGGGCCTCTCGATGGGCGCTTTTGAAACTCGACTCATCACATTGCGCCGACCTGAGGCTTTCGGATATTATGGTCTGATGAGCGGAGGCACCTATTCGCCTGCCGATATCAAGGATCCCAAGCAGGTGCGCCTTATATTCCAAAGCACAGGAAGTAAGGAGAATCCTGATGCTATTCGCAAATCGGTAGAGGAGCTCAAGGCCGCCGGACATAATGCCGTTGGATATGTGTCGGAAGGTACTGCGCATGAGTTTCAAACATGGCGTCGTAGCTTGCATGAGATGGCGCAATTATTGTTTAAGAAATAACGAATTTGACTATAACCACCTTTGTGGCTTTGTATTACAGATCCTCAAAGGTGGTATTATCTCCTCTTATGAAGAAATCACTGATATCTTTAATCCTATTATGTGTATGCCTTGGTGTAAGAGCCCAACAGGCGACATTGCGTATTGATGCACAAGAGAGGCATCAGCATGTTACTGGCTTTGGTGGCTTTGTATGTAGTCCGCAGTTTGGATATAACCATATGACCCAATCCGACATGAAAAAGGTCTGGGGAACAGGTAGTACTGTGGGATGCAATATAATGCGTCTGTATATACCTATAGGGCGTAATGCGTGGGGGCAATCGCTACAGACAGCTAAGCAGGCCAAGGAAATGGGGCTTATCGTTTTTGCATCGCCTTGGGGACAGCCAGCCGAATGGAAAACCAATGGTACGATTAATGCAAAGAACGAAGATGGCACTACGGGAAAACTTAAACGTGAGTATTGGGACGACTATGCCAAATACTTGAATGATTACGTAGAGTATCTGCGTGAGAATGGAGTAGAGCTAGATGCTATATCTATACAAAATGAACCCGATTGGGCTGCTACATATGCTGGCTGTTTGTGGTCGGCAAGCGAAATTGCCGAATTTGTAGCTACCTATGGTAGGCAAATCAGTTGCAAGATCATGGCGCCCGAGACATTGGCTGTAAATGACTCCTATGTGAATGAACTGAACAAGTCAAACGTACTCCCTAACTTTGATATCTACGGAGGACATCAGTATGGTGGCATACAGGATGGATATAAGAAACTTGCCGACAAGGGAAAGGAAATCTGGATGACTGAGTATCTTATCAACTGGAATGAGAATACTGGCACTGCGCGTAATTTTGATTATGCGAAAGATGTCTTCAATTTTTTTCGTAGCATCAATACTTGCATGCTAGGTGATTTTAATGCTTGGATACACTATGCAGCAAAGCGCTATTATGGTATGTTAGGTGATGGACAGTACGGCACCTCGTCGGGAGCTGTCACAAAACGCGGATACGTAATGGCGCATTTTGCACGCTTTGTAACTGGTATGACCCGTGTGGAAGGGGTGATAACTGATGATGCACCAACACCTTTAGAGGGATCGGTATATCTATCACAATCGGGCGATACGGTAGTGGCTGTGATGATTAACCCATCTACTGATGAGCGTAGTCTTACATTAGACCTCCCCTTTTATACGTTGAAAGGAAAAATGCAGAGTACTACTCGTACGCAGAATATGTTGTATACAGATCTGACTCAAAAGGTTGAAACTTGTAGACCCGAAGTGGTAATTGCGCCAGCTAGTGTCAATACAATTCTCTTTGTGCGCTCGCGTGATCGCCAAGTATCTGATATGAAGGGTAGTGTGGTGCACTTCGATCGTATTGATGGACTTGTTCCAACAAAGACGACTTTTGGAACTGCATATAAGATGTCGGGTAAGAGTGTGACACTGGATCATAGCAATCCCATAATATCGAAATTGACCAATGCTGCCAATGGTTATCTGCCTCTAAAAGACCGCTATAGCCAATTGGTGTTGGAAGTGAAGAAATTGACATCTACCTTGAACTATAGTTCGGCTATCACTACACTATACTATATAAATGATAAGGGTACTCTGTCGTCGCATAATTATGGAGACCTGCAATTTAATAGTAGAGAGAATTTTAATCTTGTGTTTGATTTGTCTCCCAATACGCTTACCGATGGATGCAAGGGCATTATCTCTATTACTAATAATAACTGGAGTTCAATACTTACTTTCACGTTTGGAGACGTTTACTTGAGCAATGGTAACCTCTATTCGGCTTCGATGAGCGGTGCTTATGTGGCTGATGATAGTCAGTTGCTAGGTTATTTGGATGACATCACCTGTACGAGCCTTGACATGACCGCTGTGACCAATTTGCCAGACTCATTGGGTGTGAATATGGGGAATCGTATCATTTATCTTCCTCAGAGCGCGCAAGTAGACGAACCTAATATGGTGGTCGGAGAGACGTGTGCAAAATTGGTGTTATCGACCGATGGAGGTCCCTTCCGTCCCTCTCGTGCCTTCCAAACCGAACATGCCATGCTTACTTGCATGATTGATGGAGGGCGCATGATCATGTTGCCTTTTGCTGCAGACGTACCTCAAGGAGTAAAGGCCTTTGCTGTAGGTGAAGATATGGTGGCTACCGAGCTGACAACAATACCTGCCCATCAACCAGTACTTGTGCTAGCTGATGGTGAAGTCTCCTTCGAGGGTAGCGGTGAGGTGTCGTATGCCGTGAATGCACTAACCTCGGTTGTTCGTGGTGTATATGTGCCCGTTGCAGTTTACAAGGGTTCGTATAGGTTAGGTACGCTCAACGGTGAGTGGGGATTCTCGCGCATGCAGAATGATGGCCATCTTGCACCATTCGAGGTATATGCAACTCTTAAGTCTACAGACCGATTTGTACCAATTAGTTTTGGTGATACAGGTGTGGAGACTATTGATGTAACCCACGATGAATTACCTGTATTTAATGTTATGGGCCAGCGTGTCGATGATACCTATAGAGGCATGATCATTGTCCGTGGCAAGAAATATATTAAACGATAACAATAATAAACTATTATAATAACTATGAGACGAATTTTTCTTCCTTTAATGCTGCTTATAGCAGCTGTTACAGCGACAGCGCAGAATCCTTATCTGCCTTTGTGGGAACATCTACCTGATGGTGAACCTCGTGTGTTTGAAGATCCAGACAATCCTGGTAAGTATCGCGCCTATATTATTGGTTCGCACGATGTAACCTATAGTGCTTATTGTGGTCCGGATATACGTATGTGGAGTGCACCAATTGAAGACCTTACACAATGGGTTGATGAAGGCCCCATATTTACTCACTACGTTGACGGACAGTGGGATACCATGTTTGCTCCCGACCTAGTGGAAGTACGTGACAAAGCCACCGGTAAGAAAACCTACTATCTATATCCTCACTCACGTGGATGGCGTCGAGTAGCTATGGTGTGCAAAAGCGATCGTCCTGATGGTCCTTTCACTCCTGTCAATATCACTCCTGATGGTCGTCAGTGTGTACCTGGCTCGATGATCGACTTCGACCCCTCAGTATTCGTGGAGTACGTGACTGACAAGCGTGACCCTGACTATGAAAAGGGATTCCGTGCTTATGTCTTCTACGGATTTCAACGCTCTACTGCTTTCGAACTTGACCAAGATAATATGTATGCCCTTCGTCCTGGTACAAAAGTGCATGATTACTTCATCCCTGCGAGCAGTCGTTATGGCGAAGTGCGCGATCCTGAAGGTACTACTTATCCTGCGCTTTATAAGGGTCAAAACCCTGGCGACTTCAATTTCTTTGAGGCATCTTCAATCCGTCAGGTCGGAAATAAGTACGTGATGGTATTCTCTGGTTATTCGGGTCCCGACTATGGCTTGGGTTCTACAAACTCTGCCTTGCGATATGCTTATGGTGACTCTCCTCTAGGCCCTTGGCGTTCGGGTGGTGTACTCGTGGATTCACGCGGCGTAGTACCTAATGAAGATGGTACACATCTTACTACTACCAACTTTGCTCATAATACCCATGGCTCTATTGAGCAGATTAATGGTCAATGGTACGTATTCTACCATCGTCCTCCTCGCGGCTTTGCCAATGCCCGCCAAGCTATGGTTGCTCCTGTTAAGATTACATGGGACAAGAAGAAGGTTGCCGATGGCGGTCAGGTACGTATTGTTGCTTACGATCCGTATACAAAGAATAATGAGTGGACAGCGAAGGCTTCGGATGGTATGGAGTATACAGGTGCTGAGGTTACCAGTGAAGGCTTCCATATTTTTGGCCTTCCTCCATATGCATATTACTCTGCAGGATATGCTTGCTACGTGACTGGCTATCAATGGATGCAAGACAATCATGACGTGTGGAACAACCATATGGATCTCGCCGGTATCACTAATCGAGGCATCGTAGGTTTCAAATATTTCGGTTTTGGTGGATTGGATAAAGATACCAAGGGAATACATGCTTTTGCCGGTACTAACAAAGGTGATGGTACCCAACTTTGCCTCAATCTTACTCCTGGTGGGCATGGCGCATTTAAGATACATGTAATGCTCGATGGTCCCTACGCAAATGAAACTTGGAAGGGTCGTGAGATTGCTGTTATCGAGGTTCCTGCCGATGCTCCCCGTATTGCTACCACGTATAGTGTGGCAGTGCCTGCTGTAGAGGGACTCAAAGGTAAGCATGCCATATATCTTGTAACTGAAGGCCCAGAGGTTCAGCAACCTCAACAGCGTCAGCAGTGGAGTGGACGTCCTCAGCAACCTGAGCGTCCTGTTGGCCTTTATGATCTCCATGGAATAGGTTTCTCTAAGCCTGGTATGCCTTGTGAACGTCCTATAGTACCTCAGGTGACCATTATGGCTGATGGACAGAAACTGAACATTCCATCTACACCTATTCGTAGTACCAATGCTAATGGCTATACCGATGCTACACGCTATCAAGTATATGCTCCGCTAGCTGAGGGTACCAAAATCACAGCCACAGCTACACATCCCGATGTGAAAATCTCAATAAGTCCTATCGTTGAGGGACGTGCTACAGTAACGTTCACTTATCAAGGAAATAAGAAAATATATCTCATCAATTGATGAATAAGTGAAGTGATACAATGATGGAGCGAGGCCGACAGATGTCGACCTCGCTTTTAATTTGACCTTGATTGATGATGACGAACTGGGAGCGCTGTATGGATGCTCCCGAGTAGGTGGGTTAAAACTTCTTTGTGCGGATGTGACAGTATGGTTCGTCGCCTGTCTTGTTATAGTAGTCTTGGTGATACTCCTCACCATCCCAAAATGTTGACATCGGACGTAACCTAGTGTTTACCTCATAACCTTTGTTACGGAGTAGGGCTATGACGGATTCGGCAGATTGAAGCTGATTGTCGTCGAAATAGAATATCTCGCTGCGATATTGCGGACCTATGTCAGGACCTACGCCATCGGTTTGTGCAGGGTCGTGTATTTCGAAGAAGACCTTACATAACTCTTCATATGAGACTATATCGGCATCAAATTCTAAGTATACAGCCTCTACGTGGTGTGTGAGGTGTGCCTTCACATCGGCATATATGGGATTGGGCTCGTCGCCACCGATATATCCTACTTTGGTGCTTATCACACCTGGTACTCTCTGTAACTGATACTGCACGCCCCAAAAACAACCTGCAGCAAATACGGCCTGTTCTTTTTTCATTTTTTGTATATTGTATCTTTTTTGCAAAGTTAATCTTTTTATCTCATAACAAGTACTGCCATAGTGAAAAATACATCATATGCAGTGAAAACCTTCTTGATTGTAATATTCATATGCAACCATTGAGAAATAAAATGATACATTCCTCATGCTTGTGAATTATCTTTTTAATGTATATTTGCATTCATATATAAGATGTCCATATTGGAAGTTAATAGTAAAATGATAAATTAAGTATATTTCATGACTATGATTAAAAGATTTCTTTCCTCAATGATGATATTCCTTGCAATGGCTATATCATCTGATGTGTCGGCTCAGCAGCGTCGACCCATCAATAATGAGAATCCGTTATGGCTCATTCATGTTGACGTATGGAACAAGGCCGATCCACAAAAGATTATTGATCTCATACCAGACGACATAAAGCCTTATGTGTGCCTTAATCTCTCGTTATCGTGCCAATATGACACCGAACGCGATGTTTATAAAATGCCTCAGAATGCTATACGAACCTATAAGTCGTGGGCTTCGGTGTGTCAGCACAATGGAATGTGGTTTACATGCCAACCTGCTAGTGGTGGACATACGCATATCCAGGACGATGATTTGGAAACCTTTGAATATTTCTACAAACGTTATCCAAACTTCCTCGGATGGAACTATTGTGAGCAGTTCTGGGGATTTGATGAACCTAATGACAAGAGTTCAAGTTCGCAGACTGACCGCATTGCCCTTTTTGCAAAGTTAGTTCCCATGGCACATGAGTATGGCGGATTTCTTACAATCTCGTTTTGTGGCAATATTTGGTCGCATCCACTCAATCCTGTAGGAATGATGAAGCGTAATAGAGATCTTTTGGCAGCATGTAAAGCATATCCCGAGGCATGTTTGTGGCTTTACAAGTATACTACCTCATCATGCTTCTACAACAACGAGAGTGTTACAATCTCGCCTTTTATCACGGGTCTTGCCACTAACTATGGCGTGCGTTATGATAACTGTGGTTGGAATGGTGCTCTCGATGCAATTCTAGGTGAAGGTCATGGTAAGAAATATCCTACAGCAGCAGGTATCGGTACGGTGATGGAGCAGACATGTGTCAATGGTGGTGCGGTATGGGATGGCCCTGAATTGATCTGGACTGAGGATTTTCAAAATCTCAACAACTCCACTGTGGATGGCTATACCCGTCGCAATTGGGGTACCTTCAATAGCTTTAAGGGAGGTTGGATAGACATGTTTAGAAAGATTATCGATGGTACCATGCGTATTCCCTCACGTAAAGAGGTAGTGGAGAATACCAAAATTATCGTTATCAATGATATACAAAGTGGTAATGATGAGCAACGCTATGCTGCATGGGGTGATCTTTACGATAATATCTACAAGCAAGCTGACCCTTTCAACCGTGGTAACGGTCAGTGGATGGACAATTTCTGCTATTTCAAGAGTACTGGACGCT
>JAFOYZ010000094.1 GCA_017424485.1 Bacteroidaceae bacterium | reverse complement strand
TACAGCCATCCATGCCTTGTTGGCCGATCTCTATTTGTGGAAGGGCGATTGGGACAATTGCATCAAGTATTGCGACCTTGTACTCGACTTCAAACGCCAACAATATGAAGAAATGGTTGACCGTGAAGGTAATGTATATGACATTGCTCTCTTTGGAGATATTCCTATGATATTGGAAAAACCTGAGGGTGAGACAGTGTGTGGTAATTCATATACAGAGATTTTTGGTAGTGGAAACTCTTTCGAGAGTATCTTTGAACTCTACTTTGCTAACAACCAGCAGCAGTCAAACAAGTGGGTAGATGATTATTATGGTAGTTCAAGAGGTAATCTGAACGGACGTCTTACTGTACCTGACTTCCTTCGCAAGGATGTGGCACAAGGCACTAACGAGGTGTTCAAGAAGACTGATGGCCGTGCATATTCAACTACTGAGACGGATAATTCTACCTATTTTATCAGAAAATATGTGTATAGTAATGTCTCTTTTACAACACAAAGTATCAACACGGAGAAGGATCTCAAGTTCACCAGTTCATACAACTCGTATCCCAACTGGATTATCTATCGTCTGACCGATATGATGCTTATCAAGGCTGAAGCACTCATCCAGAAAGGCCCCGAGTATTATACACAAGCTTTCATGCTTATCAACTATGTGAACAAGCGTGCCAATGATGTGACTACTACATCGAGAGCCGATACGTTGAAACTCAAGGACTATACCGAGTCAAAGGTGCAGATGGAAGAACTCCTATTGGCTGAGCGTCAGCGTGAGTTTATGTTTGAGGGTAAGCGTTGGTTTGACCTCGTGCGTATAGCACGTCGTGACGGAAACAATAACCGTTTGGTGACTTTGGCTACACGTAAGTATATTGAGAATATCAATGCTATCAAGATTAAGTTGGCCAATCCCGATATCATCTATTTCCCCTATGCCAAGAGTGAGCTCAAGGTGAATCCGTTGCTTAAGCAGAATCCCGCTTATGGTCATGATGAAGATTCAGAGTTGACGACCAACAAGTAGAACGTATTGAGTTGAATTTTTCTAATTGAAAAGGTTATGAAGACTAAGTTAAAATATCTAATACCCGTTCTCTGTCTGATGGGCAGTCTGACGGCATGTGTAGACAATGATGATGTGGTAGTAAACTATTATGCTTCTACTAAGGTTACTGCTGCTGGATATTTGGAAGAGAATATCGATGTGTTCAGTGATTTCATAGACATACTGAAGCGTACTCCCTATTATTCATTGCTGTCAACTTATGGCGAGTTTACACTATTTGCTCCCACTAACGCAGCTATAGGTAACTATGTAGATGCTAATGGTTATGGCACTGTTGATGGTATACCTACAACTACTTGTGATACATTGGTGCGTACCCATATTATCAAGAAAGGTGCATTCTTTACTACCGATATCAGTGAGGGTGCCTTACCCGAATTGAATATGAACGATGCCTATATCGTATTGTCAAGCGACTCTGACATATATAATAACAATGCGTTGGTATATTATATAAATAAGAACGCGCGCATGGTAGAATACGATGACTCGGTTACCAATGGTGTAGTGCATGTGCTCAATAGTGTGATTACCCCAGCCAATATGCTCCTTGCCGACAAGATAGCTGAGGATACCACCTTGACAATCTTTACTGAGGCGTTATATCTCACTGGCATGGCCGACTCGTTGATCAACTATATTGACTACAGCTATTCATGCAGTGAAGACTCTGTACATACTGGTGTGATGGTACGCTGTACCTCTGGTTCGGCTCTATACACTCGTTCGTACTGGCCTGAGAAGCGCTACTTCAAGTATACAGCTTTTGTAGAGCCCGATGAGGTATATCATAAGCATGGTATATATAACATTGATGACCTAGCTGCCTATGCTAAGCAGATATATGATGAGACATATCCCGATGATGCAGGGCTGTACGATGATGACTTTACGCATCGTAAGAATCCGTTGAACCGTTTTGTAAGTTATCACCTCTTGCCTCGTATCGGACAGTACAACAGCTGGGTGCAGTCTGGTGATCTCAGACAACACTGCTGGTATACATCGCTCACCGATCCTGAAGAGTTCTACGAGACGATGTGTCCGGGTACCATCATGCGTTTTGCTGGTCCTTCAGCTGGTCTCTTCATCAATCGTAAGGGATTACAGAACAATGCCAAGGTACGTGGCGTAAAGGTGCTCTCACCCTCTGAATCAGGGTCTACCGACCAGAATGCGTTGAATGGTGTATATCACTATCTTGATGATATTCTTGCATATACAACTCAAGTGCGCGATGAAGTGCTCAATTGCCGTATCCGTATTGATGCTACAACATTGAGTCCCGACTTCATGAACTGTAATGGTCGTGGACGTTATGGTGAGGATATCCTTACTGGATTCAAGAATGAGTATATCTCTAACTGGCGTGTAAGTGATGAAACTTATGTAGGTGTGCATAGTGATGTGGGTTACTGGAACTCCTATTATGCCAATGCAGTATGTATCAGTGGTGTATTTGATGTATCATTCAAGTTGCCTCCTGTCCCATCAGGCACCTATGAGATTCGCTTAGGATATACAGTAGGTGATGAACGTGGTGTGGTACAGGTATACCTCAACAATGAACCTTGCGGTATTCCGGTCGATCTGCGTGTGTATGGTGGCGATCCCACAATCGGTTGGCTTGAGGATACTGACGATGC
>JAFOYZ010000093.1 GCA_017424485.1 Bacteroidaceae bacterium | reverse complement strand
GAGGAACAGTTATCATAGAACCATCGAAAGTGGCATCCAATGTAAAGGGCTCGTACTCACCGAATGTAAATGTAGCCTTCCAAGCATCCTTGCCCTCACCTGCCTGCTCAAACTCAACATTGAATCCCTGCAAAGAAACTGTGTCTGTTCTCAAACCACCTTCCCAAGTCCACAAACCTGTCAAATCGGGGTAGCCAGAAGTATCCTTCACATCCAACTCGATAACAGTCATTTTTGCATTGGTTACGGTAGCAAGAACAGTAGGAGTATAGGTCTGCCAATCAAGTGATACAATAGTGAAGTCAGGAACTGTGATCTCTTTAGTCTCAGGGTCAACAGTCATGTTCATGCCATATTGAACCGATCCCTCTACATCCCAACGTGAGAAGGGCCACTCACCTGCAGCATTGGCTACAGCGATATAACCATCCCAAATACCATAGTTGGCACTGTTGGGACCATTGATCTCGATCGTGTAGGTTGATGTGTTAAAACCAGACACAGACATAGCGTAATCAGCACCAGCAAAGTTCTTAATGTCTGCCATGAAGTACTCTGACTCGGCTTTTTCGATAGTCACTTCACACTCGCTCTTGAATTTGTCTGCATAAGCAGCACCAGCTTCAGTGGTTGTTACAGTAGCAGCAAACTTCCACTTTCCGAACAAGTCGGACATAACGCTTACCTGTGCTGTAGCAGGCGTAGCCACAAACAGCATCAAGGCAGCGAACAAAGTAGAAAAGTAAATTTTCTTCATACCTTAAAATCTTTAATATTAGTAATTAGTTTGTAAAAATTATATACCTATTTCTTTGTTTGAGGGCGCAAAAGTAAGACAAAATTCATGAAATACAATAACTTTACATGAAAAAATGTTGTAAAACATGTTTTTGGCCTTCAACTAAAAGATAGAGGGAGTCGCGTTGTACGACTCCCCTCTTTCTCTTATACTTAAAGAAAATGATTATTTTAATCCTTCGAGCAACTCTACCAGACCTTGACCTTGGCTAGGACGCGGAGCTCCGTACATATAGAGCTTTCCCTCAGGATCATAGATGGCAAAGAAGGGAATACCCTTTACATTGAGCGCAGTACCCAATGTACCTTTGGGATTCCAAAGCTGATTGCCGTGCATATTCTTCTCATCCATCTTCTTCTTCCATGCATCCTGGTTGGCATCAATAGAGATAGACACAAACTCCACCTTCTTGTTCTTCAATGTCTTCTCCAATTTCTGCAATTCGGGCACCTCACGCAAGCAAGGTACACACCAGCTTGCCCACATATCAATATATACATACTTACCACGGAAAGCACTAAAATCTACTACGTTGCCATCGCGGTCCTGAAGCACAATTCCTTCAGGGAACAATTGTCCAGGTACTGTAGCACGACGCTTGGCAAAGTTTTCAGCATGTAGTGGATCGAGGTTGTAGCGTTCGGTGGCAGCCTGCAGATTCTCAAGCCCCTTATCAAATTCGTTGCGATAGTCGTAACTGCTCACATATCGCCCTGCAATATAGTTGTTGACCTTCTTGATAAGCGTGGTATCAGTGTAGTGTTGCGCTACATAATCAAAAGCACTATTGAGATCACTCTTATTGGGGATGCCTGCGTATACAATATTCAGTGTACTGGGGAAAAGGGCTGCGATGGGCGAATTGAAGACTGAATGCGACTGAGCCATCAGGTCGGCACGGCTATAGGGCATATCCCCGGTCTTGAGTTTCAATATACGCTGCACCGAAGCGTAGTCTTCGTAGGCACTCACATAACCCCATATACGCAGATACTCCTTCACGGGCTCAGAGCAACGATACACCTTGAGTATCGAATCGGCCTTTGTAATATAACTCTTCAGCAAATCCGGAGTGGTGAGGTCGGCATTGGGTGACCATATGGCACGGCTTGTTTGGGCATAGGCATTGAGATATGCTGCCAAAGCCTCGTTGTCCTGACTGCCATCGAGGTCCACTCTTGCTCGCTCGCCAAAGGTGATTTGCGATGCACTCTTTCCTTTATTTACAGGTACATAGTAAGGAAGAATGATTTGAGCATTCTCTTTGACTGACACCAAGTGATAAAAACCCAGGGGACTAGTCTCCAGAGTAGCACAATAGCGATTATCATTGATGGTCATCATTGTAGAGTTAGCATCTACACCCATAGGCGCAATCATCATCTTACGCCCTATGGTATCATTTACTGTAAGCGCCACCTCAACAGATTCGCATACCGGTGCAGTACATGCAGCCATAGATGCTGCCAACACTGCGAACATTAACTTTTTCATATTCTTACAATTATTACAAAAATCGATGCAAAATTACAACTTTTATAGGATATAACAAAAAGAGCTTCTGAAATTTCGAGCGTATCTAAAAGGTTTTTACAGCTTACATCTGCCAATATCAGCCAATAATATGTACACAGCAGTAACACACGCTTTTAACGGCAGACACCACGTACGATAATCCATCTCCGCTAAAAATCGGTAATATTGCAAGATTTCCTAGAATTATCATATTATCTGCAATACCATTCCAGAGCAACAAACTCAGGGAAAACGCATTATAATTTCATTAATCATTACAACTCGTTTCTTTCAGATAATCAGAATTTTGTCTCACGCAGATCTCGCGAATCTCACGAAGGCTGCATCGCTAAAGGCTCGCAGCTGTCGGCTTTGCCGAGTGTTTACCATCCGGATGGCTAGCACGAGCGTAGCAAGTGCTCTTCGTGAGATTCGTGAGATCTGCGTGAGAATCAAATTTTTGTGAGAGAAGAGCCTGTTAGATATAGATTATTAAGACATCTTTTTAGAGCGATTTTATAATGCGTCTTCCCTGGCAACAAACTTCATTTTTATTTACCGCTGCGCAACGGCAACCTCACTCTTGCCCAACAGCAAGGTTACCCTTGGGCAACAGCAACCTTCCCCTTGCCCAAAGGTAAATAATTTTACAGGCATATAACAGGGAAAACGCATTATAAAACTGCGTCACTCAAAAGCCTATGGCCAACAAAAGAAAGAGGGCTACCCTGCAGGTAGCCCTCAGACAATTATTCTTAGAAGGATTCTTACTTAACAACCCTCTTCTTTCCATCAATGATGTAGATACCAGCAGCCGCAGGTGCCTCGAGACGACGACCGAAGAGGTCGAAGATACCCTTAACGGCAGGTGCTACATACTCGTCTGCGCCTTCTTCAATCTCAGTAAAGTCGATATCGGTGAGGTAAGCCTCTGACTCATAAATATACCAAGCAGAAGCAGTGCCAAAGCCTGAGCTCCAGTAAACAATATTGTTACCCTTTCCAGCACCACCACCATGACCATTAGCATGGATACGGCCAGAGCTCTCTGCATTCTTATCAAGAGCTACCTGAGATTCGCCCAAAGATGTGATTGCATAAGGAGCAGCAGCATCCTTAGCTACCAAAGCATCAACGCCATCACCGAAGTAAGTACCTGTAGCAACATTCTTGATGTAGTACATTGCAGGTGCACCTTCCTCAGCATCATCAGCTACGGGAGCGAGTTCAAACTGCCACAAGCGGTTAGGATTATTGGTATTCTCATACATCCATCTGGGCTGACCAGTTGTTACATTTGCGTAAAGCATCATGGGCACACCATGGTTCTCCTCAAATGCAGCCACAGCATTTACGATGTAGTAGGCTTTGTCAGCCTCAGGCATATTGGGCTTCAATGCAGCCACAGCATCCTCAAGAGCCTTAATAGCCTTATTGATTTCCTCATCGCTTCCACCATTCAACAACAGATCATTGGCCGCGTCAATTGCAGCATTATAGTCTTTCAAGTCAGCATACTCCATCACTGCAAAACCGGGTTTGGGAGCTACAGCAAGAGCTGCATCAAGAGCAGCCTGAAGCTCTGACAGTTTTGAAATAGAACCTTCAACCTTAACAGATGTTACGCCCTCAGCAGTGAATGCGAACGAGAATGTCTCCACATTAGCAGTATCCAACAATACGGTAGCAGTAGCACCAGAGGTTGTATAAGTAGAAGGTATCACATTACCCAATACGTCATACACAACGAGATCAGCAAATGAGCAAGTTGCATTAGCAGTCAAAGTAATAGTATTAACACCTGTGTAAAGGTGGATAGGAGCAGAAGTGAAATTAGCCTCAGCAATGTTTGCTGCATCATAGGGAAGCTCATTCATCTCACGGAAATACCAAGAAGAGAAACCATTGAGGTCTGCCTCACCGTAAGGAATGATACGGCTATACTCACCAAAGAGACCACCAGCCTGGCCATATACATCACCAGTCCAGCCTGCACCTGTTCTACCGCTATTGTGGTCACATGCATGGAACACACCAGCCGAAGTAGCTTTCAAGCCAAACTGACCAGCACCAATAGCGATAAGTTCTACTGTATCAGGAGTTGCGAAGAAGCCATGATAGTCGCCCTCTTCAGGAGAGTTCAGATAAAGTTTGGTTGCTACATTCTGTACGGTATAGAATGCACGGCCGTCAGCATTTGCGATAGGCTGCAATACAAATTCCTGGTTCAAGCTATCCTTACCAGCAGTTTCCCACCACAAAGTATCGTTGCGAGAAGTGAGAGCCTTGCTAATACCCTGATTAGCATAGAACGCACCAGCAGATACAATACGATATTTCTTACCAGCCTCAGGCATAATAACCTGGTATTCATCAATCATAGTCTGAGCCTCCTCAAGAGCACCAATCGCTGCATAAACAACATCATCAGTTGCATCGGTTCCAACAAGAGCCTCAGCAGCAGCAAGTGCGGTATAGAAAGCAGATACATCTTCCTTATAGAAACCAGGCTCTGTACCAGTATAAGGCTTCATAAGCTTAGCTGAAGAGATGGCGGACTCAAGATCAGCCGAAGCTGTAGTAACACTTGATACCTCTACAGTCTTAGGAACTACCTGAGCAGTGTATCGTGATGTCCAACCGAAGCTAAATGATGTCAAGTCAAGTCCCTCAGGAAGTGTAATTTCAAGATAGTGCCATGTGCCTACACTTGAGCTCCACTTTGAATGCCAGAAGTTAGTTTTATCACCATCACAGATATTAGCCATCGGGCCTTCATTGGGTTCTTGAGCATTGGTAGAGAAATTGTCTACGTCAAGGTCTATCTGGTTACCATCGCCATCGTAAAGGTAGAACTCGGCAATAGCAATCTGCGGATACTTATCGCTTTCCAAACATGCTGCACCATTCTCGTTGTATGACTCCAAGAATGTGAAACGAAGGTTGGTCACAGGAGCAACCATGTTGTATGTCTTAGAGGCAAACTCAAAGCGGCCATCTACCTTAGTAGCAACAGTACCATCAGCCTCACCTACAGTGAAGGGGAATGCATCTACTGTGATGGGGTTGTTAATAGCATTTTGGATTGCATTGTATATGCTATCATAGAGATGACGAGCCTGCATAGCAGTAATCTCTGTTGCATATGCATCATCAACGAAAGAGCGAGCCTCGGTAAGAAGGTCGTTCATGGCATCGATCATATCATCGGTATACATACCTACCTCATCGCCTATCTCGAGTTCATCGTTGATCAAAGTATCCAAAGCCTCCAACTCTACATAGCAGCTATCCAAAGCCACCAATGCAGCAGCTTCGTTCAAAGCAGCTCTCTGCTCGTTCAACTCAGGACGACCTGCAGTTGCTGCAGCATAAGTAGCCTTAGCAGCATCGATAAGCGTATTCAATGCAGCAACTTGAGGGTCAACAGCAGGATCCCACTCACCTGCAGCAGTAACCTCAGCAGCAGCAATAGCTCTATTGAAATTACGATAGTCAGAAATTGACTTTGTAGACTTATTGATAGCCCAGTAGAGGTTCTCATTGAGTTGCCAGAGTTGGTCTGCAGTAGCAATAGCCTTAGCTGCCGCAATACCCTCATTAAGCAGAGCCAATGAGTCAACGTTCATCTTATGAGCTACACAAGTATCGGCAATAGCTACAGTAGCAGCCATGTCAATCTTGGCCATCTCGTTGAGAGCATCAGCCTCACTCATGTTACCAAAGTAGTAGAGTGTAGCATTATCCCAGATAACATAGTTGGCTGTAGTAGACTCAATCTTCAATCCTACCTCGAGCGAACCACCCTCGGCAACAGTGGTAGCGACATTGAACTTTGCTGTATGCGCCCACTGCACTTGATGGCCCTTATCAGGATTGTCTGTAGCTACAGGTACACTTGCCTCGTTGGCAAACAATGTAACACCTGTTACTGCATCTTTATTAGACTCCTCTGTTCCCTGCAATGAGGCAGCTACATAAGCACCGAACACATAAGTACCAGCAGGGAGATCACGTACGGTCTGTGCAATAGAGTTATCACTCAATCCAGCACCACTACCATTCCAGTTTTCAAGTACCATGTTGTTAACACCATGGAAACCGGGACGACCAATCTTGGTATTCTTGCCAAAGATATTGCCTTCTCCGTCAATACCCCAGCCTCTAACGCCCTCTTCCATGTTGGCATTACGCAACTTGGAGGTTACATTCTCAGCTTGAGCAAAGCCTGCAGTAAAGGTCAGAGCAGCAAGACCCAAGCACAACAATCGTAGATTTTTCTTCATGTTTTTTTGAGACTTTTTTAAGTTAATAATAATTTTTGTTTTCTCTTTAAAATTGTCAGTAAATGTGTTTTTCACTCATACAATATCAGCACTCGCCTAGGCGAGAAACTTACATTGTATTTTCGTTGCAAAGATTATAAAAGTAACAAACTTCGCAACGTTTTTTTCATTAATATACGTTTATACAATAAAAAATATATAGGTTTTTATATCCTAAAAGCAGTGAATCTAAAAATCTGCAAAGTCTAGTTTTCAGATTCACTGCCTTATACCTTCTTCTACTTGCGAATCTTATACCAACTGCTTCCGTAGAGCAAGATAACAAGGAAGCAAGGTACACATACCCAATAACTCATTTGGAATGAGCCAGTCATGCCTTCTACCCAAGCACGCACAAGGGGCATCACAGCACCACCAGCCATCGCCATGGTGAGGAGTGCCGAACCCTTCTTGGTAAACTTGCCGAGGTCAGCCATTGCCAAGGGCCAAAGAGCAGGCCACATGAGTGAGCAACCGAGAGCCATCAACAAAATGCAGTAGATAGAGTATTCACCTGGGAGCACAGCCACCAACACTGAACCTATTAGGGCTACCCATGCACAAATGCGCATAGCCTTGTCTTGACTGAGATACTTGGGAATGAAGAGGATACCGCAGATATAACCGATAACCATACCTACCGAGGGGATATAACCGAGCAACTCAGTAGAAGCAGCCAGAGCAACACCCTCCTGAGTAAGGCTGGTAGCATAGTCTGCTACGGTAGCCAACGAGATTGTTTCAACACCCACATAGAAGAAGAGTGTCAAACAACCGAGCAACAGGTGGGGGAACTGCATGATAGATGTCTTACCCTCAGCATAGGGACATGCTGCAGCATCGTCCTCATCCTCACCAGCAGCCTTCACCTCGGGAAGCGGAGCAAGCACAGCAATGATGCCTAGCAACACGAAGATACCTATAATAATATAGAAGGGCAAGAAGAGGTCGCTCATCTGAATCTGGTCGATAGACTTACCAATCACCAAGGTCATGAATACAGTAGTGGTAGGCCAAGCAAGCTTGTTGCAGATACCCATGATAGAGGTACGCTTAGCAGCACTCTCGAGCGGACCAAGGATCGTGATGTAGGGATTCACGCATGCCTGAAGCACGGCATTGGCCGCACCGCTGATAAAGCAAGCCACCAAGAAGAAGGGCAGCGAAGCAAACTTAGCTGCAGGAATAAACAAGCCGAACGCGATGGCAAACAGCGCGAACGACACGGCCATAGTAGCCTTGTAACCAATCTTCTCAATACACCATGTAGCAGGCATACCGAAGATCAAGAAAGGAACGAAGTTGAATGCTATCAACAGGTTGGCTACCACAGGGGTAATATCCAAAGCGCCCTTGAGCACGGGAGTCAAGAAGCCGTTGATACCTAAAGCAAAGCCGATGGCGAAGAAGAATAATCCACAAATCGCCAATGCAATGCCGGTTTTGTTTTGTTTTTGAGTCATAATTGTTTTATTAAGTATTTTAATCTTTTTTTACTTTCTTAAACTCCCCCTCTGTTCATAGAGGAAAAGTTTGAAAAGGATCCTTCAATTACTTCGCAGCCTCAGCAACAATCTGCTGCATACGCTCATACTGCTCTTCCATGCTAGTGAGAAGCTTATACTGAGCATGTGTACGCACGAGGTTGTGACCATCGTAGCGTACCTTGTAGTAGTTGTCACCATCGATGTAGTCCATCAAGAAGCGGAGCACCTGCTC
>JAFOYZ010000092.1 GCA_017424485.1 Bacteroidaceae bacterium | reverse complement strand
GTCACCGAAGGTGTTTTGGATTGTACAATTACTCTTAATGATGGTGGCTCCGCTGCTCAATGTGGTCACCTGCTTTGGCGAGGAGTGGGGCTGGCGTGGCTACCTGTTGCCCAAGGTGGCCCAGCGCATGAAGTTCCTCCCAACGGTACTGCTCACCGGCTTCATCTGGGGTATCTGGCACGCGCCTATCATTGTGGCTGGACATAACTATGGTATGAACTATCCTGGCTATCCGTGGACGGGTATCGTGGCCATGTGTATGTTCTGTATCGTGTTGGGAACTCTCTTCTCCTATATCACCCTGAAGACCAAGAGCTGCTGGCCCGCCGTGTTTGCCCATGGCATGATGAATGGTACAGCCTCCATTGGTGTCATCTTCCTTGCCGACCCCATGGTTTACGACCGCTTTGTGGGCCCCGTGCCTACAGGTATTATCGGTGCTGCGGCTTATATTGTGGTGGCGGTATGGATAGTATGGAAGATGCGAAAGAGATAGAAATGATTCTTTGATGGTTAGAGCGGTGTAAGTCTTTACATCGCTCTCATTTTTATATGTACCATCTTTTTGAAATTTTATGTATGTATCTGATGATAAATTTGTAACTTTGCAGTTTAGTTTATTTTTCTGGTAAGTAGATGAAAACAAAATGGTATCTATGTCTCCTGTTGGCTTGTATGACGACAGCTCTTCGTGCAGACATTGTAATAAATGAGATATGTCCTTCGAATTCCCGCTATATAGACCGCGGATGGAACTATGGCGGATGGGTGGAACTCCATAATACAGAAAATTATCCGCAGGATCTGTATGGATTTTTCCTCTCTGATGATGGGGCGAAGTTGCGTAAGTTTCGTATCACTCAGCATATAACGATTCCTGCTAAAGGGTATGTGGTGTTCTATGGTGGAGGCACTGAAACGGATACATTACAGATGAAGTTTGATCTTGACTGTGATGGTGGACGTATTTATCTTGCTGATCGTATAGGTCGTGAACTGTCGCATGTGGATTATCCTGTTGCTATGCCCGACATATCGTATGCTCGCACAGTTGATGCTGGTGATGAATGGACTTTCTGCGCATTTCCTACTCATGCGGAATCGAACAACGGAGCGCAATATGCAACGGAGCGTTGCCCCGAGCCTGAGTTCTCACATACTGGAGGCGTATTCCTGGAGGGATTTGATGATGTGGCGCTCCAAATCAGCTGCCCCAAAGGTATGCGTGTGTTATATACCACCGACTTTACGCAGCCCACATTAGAATCTGACCAGTGGATAGGAAAGCGCACTCTCGATAAAACAATGGTAATACGTGCTATGACTGTAGCAGAAGGATATCTGCCTTCTCGTGTAGTGACACATAGCTATATCTTTGAAGATCATCTGCCTACACTACCTGTGGTTTCGGTAGTGACGGATAAGGCCAATTTATGGAGCAATGATTATGGTATCTATACTACAGGTACTAACGGACTCCCTGGTAATGGCAGTGACTCTCCACGCAACTGGAATCGTGACTGGAGTCGTCCGGCTAACATGGAATATATGATAGACGGTAACAGCATGATGTCGCAACCTTGTGATATTGCCATTAGTGGTGGATGGAGTAGAGGGTCGTCAATGAAGTCATTGAAGGTGACTGCCAAGAAGAAGTATGATATGATGAACTCCTTTGACTATCCATTCTTTACAGCCAAGCCCGGACTCAAATACAAGAGCATATTGCTTCGCAATGGCGGTAATGACTGGAATAACTCAATGATGAAGGATGCTCTATTGCAGATGACAGTAGCAGAAGTGATGGATATAGAGTATCAGAGTTATCAGCCTACGGTACACTATATCAATGGACAATACTATGGCATCATCAATATGCGTGAACGCAACAATACGCATTATGTGTATTCAAACTTCGGCTGGGATGAAGAAGAGATAGATATGATAGAAAAGGTTCCATATGGTGACTTCATTGGCACAGGATGTACCTATCAGATAAAGGCAGGTGACACTGAAGCGATTGACTATGTGGTGGAACTAGCTGGTATGTTACCTGATGATGCTGCATATGCAGAGTTAGAAGAGCTGGTGGATATCAATGGATTGGTAAACTATCTAATGCCGGAATTGTGGACTGGCAACTGGGACTGGCCTCAAAATAACATCAAATTCTTCCGTCATCGTGAAGATGGTAAGTTCCGCTGGGTACTCTACGACTTGGAAAATGGCTTCGGTGATCTGGAATTTAATCATTTTACGAACAGCGAATATGGATTTAATGGATATAAGACAGCTGACGGGCATACAACAAAGTTGATGCAAGGACTACTCAAGCAGCCGGAGTTTCAAGCGTTGCTGATTGATAATATGAGCATCTGTCTTGGCTCTATATTCAATCCTGACCGATTTGATCATTTGGCTGATAGTATATATGCTCTTATCGCTGATGAACTTCCCTACAATCGAGACCGATGGGGTACCACCTATAATGCTGCGGGATATGTGGAGGATTTCAAAAATTTCAACCGTCAACGTCCTGCCTACTTGCGTGACGACTTCCGTGAACAGTTTGCTCTTGGCACTGATGTGCCTTTTACAGTGAGGTCTACACATTCGGCAGCAGTACTGACATTCAACTCTATTCCGCTGCCATTGGGATATATGGATGGGTATACTTACCAAGGGCGTGAGGTGACGCTATCTGCTACAGCTCCTGCTGGTTACCAATTTGTAGGGTGGAACACCATGTCTGGTTCGGAACGTAGCGTAATGCCTCAAGGCAGTGCTTGGCGCTATTATGATATGGGGTCGTTGGATGGGGATAATTGGATGTCGGCAAGTTATGATGACAGCTATTGGCAGCAAGGAAAGGCGCCACTCGGATACGCCAAAGAAGGTATAGAAACAATCGTTTCATATGGTGACAACGCCAATGCTAAGTATCCGACAACTTATTTTCGTACTACTTTTACAATGCCTGACTACAACCCCACAGGACGCTATTTCATAAACCTTCATGTAGATGATGGCGCTATCGTATACATTAATGGGAAGGAGGCTTTTCGTCATTTGATGCCGTCGGGCTCAGTGACATTCTACGACTATGCTACCGCACATGCCAGTGGAAATCCTGATCGTTTGGTAGTGGAGATTCCTGCTTCGCTCCTTCGTAAAGGAAAAAATACTTTGGCTATTGAGGTACATCAAAACTCAGCTACAAGTAGTGATGTATATATGGATTTATCTGTGACAACGACTGTTGCAGCAAAGGATATGCTCGTGACGGATAATCCCTATACCTTTGTAGCAAATAGTCCCGTGGAAATGGTGGCATGTTTTGAACCTGTAGGAGAGGAACAAATGACTATACCTCCAGTACGTATCAATGAGGTGTGCTTAAGCAATGCTACGTATGTAAATGAATATTTCCAACGTAACGATTGGATAGAGTTGTATAACACGACTGATGAACCCCAATCTATAGCGGGACTCTATGTGAGCAATGATTTGAGCAATCCGCGTTATTATCGTATACCTGATGAAGGAGAACTGTCAGTTATACCTCCTCATGGATACCGTATATTATGGGCAGACAAGTTGATGTCGTTTGCTGAACTGCATCTGCCATTCAAGCTCTCTTCGACAGGAGAGGCACTTATGCTTAGTTGCTATGATAACCAAGGCAATTTGGTATGGTCTGATTCGTTGTATGTAGGTGAAATAGGAAAGAATGTTTCATACGGACGATATCCTAACGGTGCTGATGATTTGTACGTAATGAATCGTATGACCTTCAGTGATGCCAACTTCTATAGTCCATATAACATTCCCATGCGCTTTACTGCCGATGATGTATCGGTTGAGACAATGGAGACTCATTCCGTACTGCCACAGATTAGCTATGCATCGCAAAGGGTGACAGTGAACTTGCCATACGAGTATGAGCTACCGCAAGAACTCCTCGTCTATGACCTTCAGGGAAGAGTAGTGCAGCGTCATACATTGACAAACGCTGTAGAAACCCTCTCAGTAGAAACCCTTCCCGAAGGCGTATATATAGTAAAGGTGGCAGGAGATACGCAATTGAAAATTCACAATTAATAATTAAGAATTAAAAGTTAAAAAGGTGCCGTCATCGTTTTCGTCATCGTTGCAGCCCCTCCATCAATCAAATAACTCATAACTTACAACTCATAACTCAAATCATGGATTTCAAAGATCTTATCCAAACCCGTCGCTCATGTCGTACATTCACAGAGCAACCATTAACTGAAGAGCAGACCGTAGCCTTGATGCGCGCAGCCTTGATGAGCCCATCATCGCATCGTACCAACGGATGGCAGTTTGTCCTTGTTGATGAAAAAGAGAAGCTACATGCACTCTCGGCATGCAAGGAGCATGGCTCAGGCCTTATTGATGGTGCTCCGCTAGCTATCGTCGTGTGTGCCGATCCTGCAGCTAGCGATGTATGGATTGAGGATGCCTCCATCGCTACGCTCATGATACAGCTACAGGCCGAAGAACTTGGTCTTGGCTCATGTTGGGTACAGGTACGTCGTCGTCAGACTATAGACGGTCGCAATTCCGATGATGTAGTGCGCGAAATCTTGGGTATACCCACAACCATGGAGGTACTCTCTATTGTTGCAGTCGGACATAAGGCTGTAGAGCGCAAACCTTTCAATGAAGAACATCTGCAATGGGAGAAGTTGCATCTCAACGAGTGGTAACCTGTCATTCCCTCTCCAATGCGAGTGGCAACTCTCAGGCAATCTCTATCGTTTTGCTCGGTGCCGGGAAGGTGGCAACTCATTTAGCACCGGCACTTGTGCAAGCTGGGTACAACCTTCGGCAAGTGTGGTCCCGCACCGAGGGTTCGGCGCGTATGTTAGCCGAACCATTGGGAATATCCTATACCGATGACCTCACGGCTGTGACCGATGATGCAGATGTATATATCGTTTGTGTTACTGATGGAGCTTTGCCTGAGGTTGCACAGGAGATTGTTGCCCATGTGCAACGCTCTCCCCACGCACCTCTCTTTCTCCATACAGCAGGTAGCGTGCCTATGGACGTTTGGCGTGAGGCAGGAGCCAATTGCTATGGAATACTATATCCTCTGCAGACCTTTAGTAAGGAGCGTGTGGTAGCTATGCGTGAGGTGTCGCTCTTTGTGGAGGCATCAGATGAAGCATCCCTCACAGCAGTGGAGGCCCTGGCTCATGGTTTGTCTGATAAAGTGTATTGGGCCGACTCGCGACGTCGTTCCTTGCTTCATGTAGCTGCGGTCTTTGCCTGCAACTTCACTAATGCCATGTACGATGCTGCTCATCGTCTGCTGGCTTCAGACGATATTCCCTTCGACGTACTGCTTCCCCTGATTGATGAGACGGCTGCTAAGGTACATGCCCTGACTCCTCGTGAGGCACAGACAGGACCAGCTGTGCGTGGTGATGAAGCTGTCATGCAAAGCCATATTCAGCGTCTCTCTGATATGCCCGACCTGCAGGTTCTCTATGCTCAAATAAGTAAAATGATAATGAATGAAAAATTAATAATTAAAAATTAAAAGTTAAAGAGGTGCTGTCATCGTTATCGTCAACGCAGCAGCCAAATTCCGCCCTCTCATAACTCACAACTCATAACTCACAACTCAATGAATCTCATCCTTGCATCCAACTCTCCCCGCCGCAAAGAATTGCTTGCCGGTCTTGGCTATCCTTTCGAGGTACGTCTCCTCAATGGTATTGACGAATCATACCCCGATAGTCTTCGTGGCGGTGATATTGCTGCCCATATATCTCGTGTCAAAGCCGAGGCCTATCGCGCTACCATGGCCGACGACGAACTTGTCATCACTGCCGACACCATCGTTTGTCTCGACGAACAGGTGCTAGGGAAACCTGCCAATGAGACCGAAGCCATAGCGATGCTGCGTAGTCTTAGTGGACGTACACATCAAGTATATACAGGCGTTACGCTCACTACCACTGATAAGACTACGACGTTCGTCTCATGCAGCGATGTCACTTTTGCCGTGCTCACCGATGAGGAGATACAGCACTATGTCACTCATTATCGTCCGATGGACAAGGCTGGTGCCTATGGCATACAGGAGTGGATAGGCTACATCGGTGTGGAGCGCATTGAAGGCTCCTACTTCAATGTTATGGGGCTTCCCGTGCAGCGTCTCTATACGGAACTGAAGAAAATGCTATAGGATGTTAGAAGTCTGCCTAGGATATCTTATTACCTCCTAGAGTAATCTAAAACGTGCTAAGCACTTTGCTTTTATATCTTTCCCAATATGCGGTCCATCACCCAGTTGGTGGGTGTGGCACTGAGCCCATTACAGGTGCAGATATCCTTCTTTTGTAGATGGTGTACTATATTCTCAATAAGAGGTTGCTGCACGTGCTCTGGGTTAGGGACAACGAATTCGTGTCTTCCTTCAGCGTCGTGTAGGGCTATCGGTTCGTAGGTAAATACAGAGAAACAGATCATTCCCTTGTCACCGATGATTTCGATGCGGTCTTCCTGTGCACTCTCATGTGCTACAAAACACCAGGAACCGCTGCCTACGAGTCCGCTATCGAAACGGAAGGTTGCACTGATGCTGTCCTCGGCTTCATAGAGTCCGCCACGGTTGGCAGTATATCCCTTAGCTTCGATAATATAACCAAAATAGTGTTGCAGGAGGTCTAGCTGATGAGGAGCAAGATCGTAGAAATATCCACCTCCGGCGATGTTGGCTTGTACGCGCCAAGGCATATTGCTGCCAGTGCTACCATCAAATTCTCGTGGCGGCTGTGCCAGGCGTATGTGTACATTGATAATTTTTCCGATTCGTGGAATAAGTTCTTCTACCTTACGGAAGTAGGGAAGATAGCGACGATAATAGGCTACAAAACATGGAACACCCATCTCCTCGCTGGCTCGATTGATGCGGATGCAATCTTCGTATGTAGCTGCCATAGGCTTTTCGATATATACTGGCTTGCCTGCCTTTATGGCCATGATGGCATAGGTAGCGTGTGATGATGGGGGAGTAGCTATGTATATTGCGTTAACTTCGGGATCATCAATTATATCCATTACGTTGGTATACCATTTCTTGATGCCATGTCGCTCTGCGTACGAACGTGCACGTTCTGTATTACGACTCATGACGGCCTCAATCTTTGAACCTGCGATATTAGAGAATGCTGGTCCGCTCTTCTTTTCAGTGGCCTCGCCACATCCGATAACCCCCCAACGTATCATATGTAATTGAGAAATAATAATTAATAATTAAAAAATAATCTACTAACCTTCATCCACTAACCGCTTACTTGTATTAATCCCAAAAGTTCCATGACAATCCCAGCTTGAACATGCGGGGATTGATGGGGTAGTGGGGGGCGAGGAATGAATTGTTGTTATTGAATACTCCTTGTGTCACGTGGTGATACATGACATAGAAGCGTACTTGCTTCAAGTGGAAATTGGCATACACGTTGATGAATGGATATCCGCCTATTTCTACACGATGTGCTCCCTCTTGTACAAAGTATTGTTCCAATGCTGGAGCATAGTCGGGTGCATAGTAACGACTAAAATATCGCATATCGGCTCCGATTTGCACTTTTAACACCTTGGCATAAGCAAACTTTAGGTATAGATTGCTATATATATTTAGGAGTGGTAATGGTAAGATTTCATCGTTTGAACTATATTGGGCTGTCACTTCATTATCCCAATGTAATATACCTAACTTGAAATCTTGGTTTAATGTAGCACTCAGCACTTGTATATTCCCAGAATGCTGTCGGGCAGAAATATTGCTTAGGCTAAGTGGTGCCGACATGTAATTGGGGAGGTAAGGAGTGCCTGATAGGTAGGTGTAATTTTTGATGTTTTCAATACCTGCATAAAGTCGTGTGCGCCAACGGTCAATGGAAAGACTTCCACCAAGACGTGTTCGGAACTCCTTGTTCAAATCATTGTCCCACCAATAGTGTTGTGAATGGTAGTGGCGATAGTAGAACGACGGATTGGTATTCTTCATGTAGCCTTCTAAGCTTAGTCGTACGGTGTCTTTCCAAAGCGTGAAGTTTAGATCTGCATCTCCCTTGATATGGAAAGCACCAAGGTCTGTTCCTGCTAATACGGTTTCGGCATCGGCATTAAAATGGAAGGCTTTACCGATAGTACGACGTAGATTACCTCCGATACTTATGTTGTTCTCTTTATATGTGTGTATGTGATCGCGACCTTTACCTCCTATGCTATCTGGTAAGGTGAACTGACGGTATTCATGGCTGACATAAGCAGATGCTCCGAATGGAATCCACTTGTTGATGCCCTCAATGAGTGTGAGGCCAATATTGTTGCGTATGCGGAAGTATTGAGTAGCATCTATTGAGTCGTATGGGAGATATTCGTTGGTGTAATAATTTTTAGTGTTGACATAATCGATAAAGCGACGACTATTACTGTTTATCTCCATGGTGTGGAAGACCTTACTTACAGCAATGAAATCGTGATGTATGATAGTCGTATCAGGTAAACTGTCTACACGTGCTTTGTAATAGCCCAACTTGACGTCCTGAGCTAAGAAACCGGTAAGAACAAAGTTCTCATTCCATGTCGACTGCAGGTTGGTGGGCATGTCGGCTGGTCGATAGGTCTTTTTTCCTTCGGCCATAGCTTCAGGATTGGTTATGTATCGGTCGTCGGCAATACCGCCATTCTCAGCCAAACGTAATTTGTTGTAGCTGAATAGTGCATTGACCCCATAGCGATCGCCGTGATGATAGCCGTAGAGACTTCCATTGAAGTATGAGGTGGATTGATGGTCGTATAGTCCACGACCATAAAGATAATCGATATTAAATCCTAGGCCGGTGCGTTTGTTGACATTTACTCCAAAGTAACCCTTGAATCTCTCTTCACCATTAATCTTGTTTCCTGCACGATAATAACTAATATTGGAGTAGGGTGATTTGGTGTTGGTAAAGTTGAAATGGTCAGGGCGAATTAAGAAGAAATCCAATGCGTCAGTGAATACAAACTGCCCTCCTTCGCGGTGAAAGAATATGCGCGATTGGCGGGGCGATCCCATATTACCTAAGTGATTGTATTCTCCATTAAGTCCGTCGGTGAAGTGAAGATTCTGAAAATTATAAATGGCCGTATCTGTTGGTACAGGGATTATATTCCCCAATACACTACTCACATGAAACATTTTGACATCTCGTGGCACACCGCGGTCTACGACTGTACTATCCCTACCGAGTTGGTCACCGTCAGCAAATCCTTGCTGATTGAGTGTGGGTATGCCACCACCATTCCCCATTCGGTCACCAGCCATACGCAAACTCTCCTGTGCTTGTAGACTAAGGGCAAGGCATACTGATGCTATGATGCAGAATACTTTCTTTCGCATGGGAACCTGGGAGGGTAATCTTAAAAACAGGTGTCAGAAGAATCTGACGATATATTCTGCTATCTTAATAGCCATAGCGGTGAAGCTGACGACAAGGAAGGGTGTTCGGTTGTCTGGCATAGATATGTATAATATCAGTGCAATGACAAAGCCTACAAGAAATAGCGTATTAAGTAAGTTGCGAAGGTCTTTTCTTTTCATAATTCTTGCTGTGTTAGCTTAGAACTTGCGCTATTTGCATTACACAATCTTCAAAGAAGTCGATAGTTTTTCTACGGAACTTACCTTGCTCTTTCAACAACTTGGTTCCTTTCTTATTGAACGCATGCTCGTCGGTAATGGTTTCCTCTGCACCGAACTTTGTACCTCCATCTCTCTCTTCCTCATACCAGTAGTTGATGCGAGTAAGTTTTAATGTAGCATAGTTCTCGTGGCATTGAATTTCGATCCAATAATTTATACGGGTACGGTCAAGTACAAAAAACTTGTTGGTGAATACCATGTATTCTTCGGCAGTGAGGCTCAACTGCTGATTTTGTGCATCTTCTGTGATGAATTTGGAGATGATAACATTAGGCTTGTTGAATCTGGTTTTTGCCCATGCTGCAATTTTCTGGTATGCAACATCCTTGGTCAGTACAGTCGTAATAGTGTCTTGGAACATTACACGGCCATTGGTTACAGGTACACTTCCTACACCATATTTTGCGTCTACTTGTGCCCATCCAGCCATCAGGCTACTTGCTAAACATATTGTCAAGAATAATCTTTTCATATTACTTTATAATTTTGTTTTTATCTATTATGAAATGCAAATATACGGATATTTCTTGAAAATCGTGTGTAAAAACAAATAATCCTTCGGTGATGATACATTTTTAACGATTCCCATACGGTATGAGCAGATATTTATGTATCTTCGCAATATTATTTTCTATATATGAGTCAAGAGCATGTCAATCCCGAACTTGACCTTGCGTGGCAGTTTGTAGAACGCACAGGGGTCAATGTATTCCTTACAGGCAAGGCCGGTACGGGAAAAACGACTTTTCTGCGTCGTCTTAAAGAACGCTCGCCCAAGCGTATGGTGGTGGTGGCTCCCACAGGAGTGGCAGCCATCAATGCTGGTGGTGTTACTATACACTCCTTCTTTCAGTTTCCCCTAGCACCGTATATCCCTAACACTTCGTTCAGAGGTAGCGATGAGAAGTATCGCTTCAGTAAAGAGAAGAAGAATATCATACGCACACTTGACCTCCTGGTCATAGACGAGATATCTATGGTGCGTGCTGATCTTCTCGATCAGATAGATGCGGTTCTTCGCCTTCATAAGGATAAGCACCGCCCTTTTGGTGGAGTGCAGCTTTTGATGATTGGCGACCTTAGCCAGTTGGCTCCTGTGGTGAAGGAGAGTGAATGGGCTTTGTTGCGCGAACATTATGCTACACCTTACTTCTTTGGTAGTCAGGCTTTGCAGCAGACGCAGCATGTGACGATAGAGTTGTCGCATGTATACCGCCAGACCGACCATACCTTTATTAATATACTCAATGAGGTGCGCGAAAATCGCCTCTCAGCAGAGAGTCTAGCGTTACTCAATGACCGATGTATCAGTGTTTCCTCCAAGTCCTCGGAGGACTCAGTCCACTCAGAATTCAAAATTCAGAATTCAGAATTAAATGACGGCACCATTCGTCTTACCACCCATAACGCTACAGCCAATCGCTACAACGAAGAGCGTATGGACGCACTCAAAGGCACGCGTTTCTCCTTCAAGGCTACGGTGACGGGCAATTTTCCCGAAAGTTCTTATCCGGCCGAAGAGACTTTGGTGCTCAAAAAAGGTTGCCAGGTGATGTTCCTAAAGAATGATAGCCAGGGATCGCGCTATTATAATGGTAAGCTAGGTGAGGTGACTTTCGTGGATGGCTCAAAGATATGTGTGCGCGGACTCGAAGACAACACCGTTGTAGAGGTTGAACCCGAGGTGTGGACCAATGCACACTATGTCATCGATAAGGAAAGCAAGGAGATACGCGAAGAGATAGAGGGCGAGTTTCGTCAATATCCGTTGCGACTGGCGTGGGCTATCACTATTCATAAGAGTCAGGGCCTTACCTTCGACCGTGCCGTGCTCGATGTGAATGCTGCTTTCGCTGCAGGGCAAGTATATGTGGCGCTCAGTCGTCTTCGCTCGCTCGAGGGACTTGTGCTCACGGCTCCACTCTCAGCCTCGTCTGTACTTACCGATACG
>JAFOYZ010000012.1 GCA_017424485.1 Bacteroidaceae bacterium | reverse complement strand
GCCACCTACGTTGAACATACCGATCTCGCGGCGAGTGGTAAAGAAGGGAGCCTTGAGCGGGTCGATAGCCTCAAGCTTCAACGCTTCGTTTACAGGCATGGCGCCACCTACTACCATACGGTCGTACATAGAGTACACCATGTTAACCTCATCGGCTGCAAACACCTTTTCGATGAGAAAGTCGCGACGGATACGTTTGGTGTCGTAATTCTTCGCGTCCTCGGGATGTGCTGCATAACGCACTTCATAGTTTGTCTTCATAGCTTTACTATTTATTATGATAGATAATTTTGAGTTTTTATTGTATCTTTGCAAAGTTACAAGAAATTTTCAATAATTGGTCAAAAAGCTTTGCTTTTCTGCTCGAAGAAAAGAATTACAATGCTCCTTGTTCGACCCAATAGATGATTTCCTCTATCTCGGCATCCTCGAGCTCGGGGTCGTATTCCCGCTTCAAGCTAGCACCAAAGAGTGCTGCAAAGGTCTGATAGAACCCTGCCTTGAAACTACCCATAAAGGTACGTATGAGGTCGTATCCTGTCTGGTCGCACTCGCGGTCGACGAGTTTGATGAGCATCTTGCCTTGACTTAAGGTAAGCTTCTTCATGCGGGGAGTATACTGAGCCAGCATGCCTTTCTCTACAGCAGCCAGATGCTCCTCGCGCACCTTCTCGTCGGGGATGGTGAGCAAGTATTCGTAGGTTTCGATAATGATACCACGCACCTCACGAGCTATGGGGAGGGTCTTCTTTACATCACGCACCGTACGCCAATAATAGCGCTCTTGACGGCGATTCTTGAATTTTGGACGCTGGTAGATATAAACATCACGCATATGAATCACCGGAATGGTATCGCCCTCATACAGCTCTATAGGTAGAGGAATCTGCTTGCTACGGTAGTTCTGTGCTAATACACTGGCACCTGTCAATTTTGCCAAAAGCAAACATATCACTATTCCATATAATCTTTTCATGCAACAAAGGTATGAAAAGCAAGCGAATAAAACAATGCTTCCACCATATACAAGGCAACATCCATCACTCAGCAACGTAAAAAAAACGACTGTTTGCTTTTTTCCTAGATTCCAGGATAGCATCAATACCATTCCAAAAGATACGATGAACCGAAGCATTGGAACGACATACACAGCAAGAGTCTCCAACTTCAAGTTAGAGACTCCTTCTAAGGGCATCAAGAAATCTTATTTCTTCCGTATTAAATAATGACATGAGGTACTAAAGAAGTCGCGTATATAAGGCACACATGCTATTACCTTCCACAATCTACGCGGCTTCAGACCGAATTTCATCTCGTAATGGGGGTTGATAAAATACAACCTACGATTGACAATCTCAAGGCCTGCCTCAGAGCAGAGTCTTTGAAATGCTTGTATCGACATTCGCGTACTCTTCACGCTTAGGAGGTCTTGAATCACAAATTCGGGTTCCCCCAATCTACGCAACAACCATGCAAACATACCATTCGGCAACAAATGGATAAATGGACATCGAGACACAAACTTGGTACGCGCCACCTGCTGATGTCCACCAAAAGGCATACACCAAGCAGGAAAAGCGATATAAAGGATGCCATCATTGTCTAGGAGTTCGCGTAAGCGAGACATCAATCGCTTCTTCTCCTGGATATGCTCAATAGCATCGTGCAACATGATAAGTTGATAATTGCCTTCATCTTGATGATCATGAATATCACAGCATGTAAACATCCCGTCCAAGCCCTTCTCTGGAAATAGTTTCTTCGCCCAATCAATGGACAAGGAATCAATATCTACACCGCTTACGTGACACCCCAAACGGGCAAAGGGGGCCAAGTTGCCTCCTAAGCCACATCCCACCTCGAGTATCTTAGAGGAGTCTCCCCAAGCAAGGGAAGTATGCTCATTCAAATAGGGAAGGTAATACTTCTGGCATGACTCCTCGCTCTCGCAAAAATAGCGTTCGTAATCGGTATGTCTCTCTTGCATGGATACTACATCTTTACTATATCATTGCTCAATGTCTTTTCAATCCCTCGGCAAGTACGCGCGACCGCTCCAAAGCGATTGTGATATGACTACAGATATTCTCCTTACCGATGAGATCATCGAAACCTGATTTAGTAAGAACCTCCATCACCTTGGGATTGACACCTGAAAGCACAATATACACATCCTTCTTTAGGCATTTCTTGCATAGATTGGTAAGGTTGTGCACACCCGTAGAGTCTATAAACGGAACCTTACGCATACGGATAATACGTACAGCAGGGATACTGCCCATATCGTTCATTACCTCCTCGAAACGGTTAGCAATACCAAAGAAGTAAGGTCCATTGATTTCGTATACTTCTACATGGTCAGGAATGATGAGATGTTCCACATTGTCGGGGAGATCACTGTCGGCACTAAGATCAATTTCTCCCGTTTCCACCGATACATTTGTAACCTCAGACATACGACGCATGAAGAGCAAGCAAGCTATAAGTATACCCACCTCGATGGCTACCGTCAGGTCGAAAATGACTGTAAGGAAGAAGGTCACGAGCAGCACGATGATGTCACTCTTGGGGTTCTTTAAGATGGCCTTGAAACTGCGCCACTCACTCATATTATAAGATACGACTACAAGGATACCAGCCAAGCAAGCCATGGGGATGTATTTAGCCAACGGCATGAGGAAGAAATAGATGAGCAACAATACAAAGGCGTGAATGATACCAGCCACAGGAGTGCGTCCGCCATTGTTTATGTTGGTCATGGTACGAGCAATGGCACCTGTGGCAGGAATACCACCAAAAAGCGAACATACCATATTAGCAATACCCTGACCTACAAGTTCTTGGTTACTGTCGTGCTTGTCGCCTATAACACCATCAGCAACAGCAGCAGAGAGCAACGACTCAATAGCCCCTAACATAGCAATCACAAGGGCAGGTGACATGAGCTTAGTGAATACCTCCCAAGTGATCTTAGGCACCTCGGGCTTAGGCATATTGGGATTGATGGTAAAGCGGTCACCGATAGTCTCGATAGTAGTCACACCAGCATAGTTCTTCAAGAGCAAGGCCACTATAGTCATAATAATGATTGCTAGCAATGAACCAGGCAACTTCTTACTAATCTTTGGTGTATACACAATGATAAGAATACTACATATGCCTATGAGCAAAGGCCATATATTCATGGTATCGAAGTGCTGAAAATACACCACCCACTTACTCACAAAGTCGGCAGGGACATCGGCAATCTGCATACCGAAGAGGTCTTTAATCTGTGTAGTAAATATAGTAAGGGCGATACCACTCGTGAAACCCACAATAATGGGATAAGGGATATACTTGATGATGGTGCCCACACGTAACACACCCATCAAGATGAGAAATATACCCGCCATGAAGGTGGCGATGGTGAGACCATAAAAGCCATAGTCGGCAATGATACCGAAGACAATGACAATGAAGGCACCTGTAGGACCACCAATCTGCACCTTGCTACCTCCAAACACCGAGATAAGCAAGCCTGCAATAATAGCTGTGATAATTCCTTTCTCAGGAGTAACACCCGATGCGATACCAAATGCAATGGCCAGCGGAAGGGCTACAATACCTACAATAATACCGGCCATGAGATCGGACATAAAGGTTGCCTTGTTATAACCTTTCATGCAGGATAACAACTTAGGCTGAAATTCAAATAGTTTCATATGGGAAAAAGACTTAAAAACTGATACCTTATAATAATCGTGTCATTTGATGGTGCAAAATTACCACCTTTTCACGAATATCGGGTACAATTTTTAAAAAATCTTTCGTAAGGAATACCTCAAAGGCTACTCCTACATTACAACTTTGGCAAATTGATTCTCATCAATTCCTCAATGATGTCGCGCGAATTGCTCAAACGCGGTATCTTGTGCTGTCCTCCTAACTTACCCTTCCCCTTGAGCCAGGTATCGAAGAGACCCTCGCGAGCAAGTACTATTTCTAACTCTTGCAAGGTGATATCCTTGTAACGCTTAGCCTCGTAGTCAGAGTTGAGTGTCTGTAGGGCTTGGTCGAGCAATGTGGCAAAGGCTGCAAGGTCTACAGGAGGAGTAGCAAACTCGATGAGCCACTGGTGGCGGCACTTGGCATTGCCATCCATGAAGACAGGAGCGGCAGTGTACTCCCTGACCTGTGCACCAGTAGCTTCGCAAGCCTGTCGCAGTCCCTTCTCGGCATTGTCAACTACGAGCTCTTCGCCAAAGGCATTGATAAAGTGTTTGGTGCGACCGGTAATGATAAACTTGTAGGGATCCTTTTGCGTAAACTTTATAGTATCACCGATGATGTAGCGCCACAATCCGCACGAGGTGCTGATGACCATCGCATAGTTGCGTCCCAACTCTACTCCCCAAAGAGGCACAATGGTGGGATTCTCCTTTCCGAATTCATCCATAGGAATAAACTCGTAGAACACATCGTAGTCAAGCATCAGCAGCATAGCGGGGTCAGCAAGGTCACTCTGCAAACCGAAGAAGCCCTCGCTGGCGTTGTAGGTTTCCATATAGTGCATATGGTCGTTGGGAATGAGCTGACGATATTGCTCACGGTAGGGCGTGAAGGCCACACCTCCATGAAAGAACACTTCAAGGTTGGGCCATACGTCGCAGAGGTTGTCTTTGCCTGTCACCTCAAGCGTACGCTTCAGCACAGCCATCATCCAAGAAGGCACACCAGAGATGTTCGTAATATTGCAGTCCTTCACGTAATGAGCTATGCGCTCCATCTTTTCCTCGAAATCACTCAGCAAAGCAATCTCCTTACCTGGTACGCGAACTAGGTTTACAAAGGGGTTAATGTTCTCGATAAGGATAGCACTAAGATCGCCCACGAGACTATGAGGTAGGTTGTAGTTGGGAGCGTGACTACCACCTAAGATCAGAGCCTTGCCTGCGAACATCTTGCTCTGCGGATTGCTGCGCAAATAGAGGGCTACGGAGTCGGCACCGCCACGGTAGTGAAGGTTGTCGAGCCCGTCTTGTGATACAGGGATAAATTTACTTTTGTCGTTGGTGGTTCCCGATGACTTGGCATACCATTTCACCCGTCCAGGCCACAAGATATCGCGCTCTCCATGGCGCATACGATCAATGTAGCTCTTCAAACCATCGTAGTCAGAAACAGGCACACGGAGAGCAAACTGCTCATAGTCTCGAATATTCTCATATCCATAGCGAGTGCCCCACTCGGTGTGGCGGCTCTTGCTGATGAGACGCGATAATACCCCGCGCTGTATCTCCTCACTCAGTATGTCATATCGGTCAATCTTGTGCTGTCTGAACTTTAAGGCAGTACCAATCAGTTTGGTTAACATCATCCTCCTTTATAAAAACCGCACAAAAGTAATCTAAAGTTTTGAAAAGCTATTACGATAGGTGTAAATTATAATAAATTATAACATATCATAACATCACACAAAACATTACTTAGCACTATGCTATGACATTGCCTTGCCAGAAATTGGCAAGCACCTAAGAAATGGTTCCTTCGTCAGATGTCACGGAGGCATCTACATATGCTGTTGTCTCCTCCACGCGAGGAACTTCTTCTACATTCGTTCGCACCTCGTATGCCTCTATTGCTTTCTTGTACAATTCATCCTTTTTGCGTATATGGCACATAGCCTCTTTGGCTGCAAGCTGCTGACTTTCTTTCTTTGAGTAGCCAAAACCGACACCAAACTCAAGCCCCTCAATACATACTCGACTGCGGAAAGTGGGACTATTGGTTCCCACCGTGTTCTCATCTACAAGTTCAAATACGACGTTGTATTGTTTCTTTTGGCTCCACTCTATGAGCCTGCTCTTAAAGTTGTCGTCCTCTTTAGCCACCTTCTTGAGATCAATATGCTTGTCTATTAGGCGTTTCTCGAAGAAGCGATAACACCAAGCATAACCCCTATCGAGATAGATAGCCCCCACAAGCGCCTCAAACGCATTGCCTGGAATAAAACTATTGTGTGTGCGGTTGATATGAGTAGATTGGATAAGCGAAACCAACCCGATCTCCTTAGCAAGATGGTTGAGGCTACTTCGTTGCACTATCTTGCTGCGTACAGAGGTGAGGAAGCCCTCCTTCTTACCAGAAAAGTGATGATATAGGATATCGCTCACCACAGCCTCAATGATGGCGTCGCCTAAGTACTCCAAGCGTTCATTATCCTTCTTCTGTTCATTAGGACGATGATGATTGAGCGAGCGATGCATGAGCGCCTCACGATAAAAAGAAGTTTCGCGAGGATAGAATCCTAAAATCCGATATAGCTTGCGACGAAACTCTTTATCGCCACAGAAGAGGTAGTGTATGAAATCAACAAGGCGATACATAGGACTGAAATTAGTAGACTACAGATAGCTGGCACAACATAAGCTCTATGACCAAGTCGTTAGCAAACAACAGATATGCCGATTGCTATCTGTCCTCAATTGACTATTACAACAAAAAGCCGTATAATCGGATGACACCAATTAATACGACTTTTTTATAGTACTATCGCTGTACTCTGATTACTTTGCGTTGTTGGTGATGTAATCAACAGCGTCTTGTACGGTAGAGATCTTCTCAGCCTGATCATCGGGAATTGACATACCAAATTCCTTCTCCAACTCCATGATCAATTCTACTGTATCCAAAGAATCTGCACCGAGATCGTTAGTGAAGCTTGCGGTAGGAGTTACTTCTGACTCGTCTACACCGAGCTTGTCAACGATAATAGCCTTTACTCTTGCTTCAATTTCTGCCATAATAGTAATGTTTTTAATGAATAAATAACTTAAAGCACTACAAAGAAAAGAAACTTTCTCTTTCACTCCAAATATTTTTTCTGGATTTCTAACAAAAATGCACTGAAAAACTAAATTTGAGCAAGAATAATATCAAATTAGCCCATTTCTCGACCTTTTATGTAGCAAAAACAACGATTTCAGATTACAAGTAGCCCTATTGACCCATAAAAAGGCAACGGAAAAACTCCGCTGCCTTTCACATCAGACGATAACAAATGGTGCATGAAAGATAATTCGTTTTCGTTAGTTTCTGCATCCATGCCACCATTATTAATAATTATCGGCCTTCACCTCAAAGTATCCTTTAGGATGCAAACAAGCGGGACAGCGATCAGGCGCCTTCTTGCCAGTGAATGTGTATCCACACTTGCGACACTGCCATGTTACAGGTTCAGGACGGTGGAAGGTATGCTCTTGCTCCATATTCTCCAATAGTCTCAGGTAGCGTTCTTCGTGTTGCTGCTCGGCTACACAGATGGCTCTATACATGATGGCAATCTCCTTGAAGCCCTCATCTTCGGCTACGTCGGCAAATACGGGATACATCTCATACCACTCTTCATGCTCACCTGCAGCTGCAGCTCGCAAGTTATCCATAGTGGTTTGTATCTTCCCTGCAGGATACTCGGCACGTATTTCTACCATGCCTCCTTCGAGGAAACGGAACATGCGCTCGGCATGCATCTTCTCCTGTTCGGCTGTCTCCTGAAAGATGGCTGCTATCTGCTCAAAACCTTCGCGCCGAGCCTCATCGGCAAAATAGGTATAGCGCATACGTGCCTGTGACTCGCCAGCAAACGAGGTCAGCAGGTTCTTCTCGGTCAAAGTTCCTTTCACACTTCTCATACGGATGTCTTTTTAGGTTGATATTCTACCCGATAAGAACATCCCGAGACGAGGAAAGGTTTAAGACAATGCTATTATATATATAAGAGTCACACACAGCGACTAACAAAACATCAATACGAAGCCGAGGCCTTGATACCCCGAGACATGAGACGCTCTACGATACCGTCGAGTTGCTCAGGCAGGGCCTTCTGCAGATTGTGCGATGGTGTTTCACGATCTATCGTATATATCATCACTTCACGCGGTGCTATACTCTCCACAGCATCAATCCACGGCTCTACATATTGAGGCGTGGTATTGTCCACCGACACGCCATCGGCATCGGTTCCTCTCATAAACATGGTCTGCACCACACAATGCCCCTCAAAGGCTCTCATACACTCGATGAGTTCTGCCAGGTCATAATTTCCTACAGGACGATCTACCCGAGTTATATATACTGTATCCACCGTATCCAGTTTCACGATATTGTTATCTACTCGCTTCAGTGCTTCAAAAACCTCGGGCCTATTGATACGTGTAGCATTGGTGAGCACACTCACCTTGGCCTGAGGAAAGTAGCTATCGCGCAACTGCAAGGTATCATCTATGATAGCCGCGAAGTCAGGATGTGCCGTAGGCTCCCCATTCCCAGCAAAGGTCAACACATCGGGGGCTATACCCTCAGCCTGCATCTGTGCCAACTTCTTTTCCAATGCATCTGCTACCTCATGGCGTGTAGGCAATTTCTGCTTGGGACGACGCTCGGCATTGAAGCCACACTCGCAATAGATGCAATCGAAGGTACACACCTTCCCATCGCCAGGCAATAGGTTGATGCCGAGCGACACGCCTAAGCGGCGACTCTTGATAGGACCGAATATAGGGGAGGGATAGATGACGGTTGACATAGTCAGAAATCTTTTATTAATTCTACTTTTTTGCCATAACATCGGCTTTACGAAGCGAAATTACAAAATGATTTTTATATATTTGCGAAATAATCATAGAATTGGTCAAAAATATAACGCATCGTATGAAAGATAAGTTTGCTCACACAGCCTTGGTGCTCGAAGGGGGCGGCATGCGCGGTGTATTCACCAGCGGCGTGCTCGACTGGATGATCGACCACCACATCACCTTCCCCTACCTTGTAGGTGTGTCGGCAGGCTCGAGCAACGCCCTATCGTTCGCTTCGCATCAGCGTGGCCGTGCCAAGTACACCTTTGCCGACCTGCAAGCCGAGCGTCACTACCTCGGCGTGCGCAATCTCTTGCGCCACCATAGCATTCTGGATATGGATCTCCTCTATCGTGAATTGCCCGAGACACTGTGGCCCTACGACTATGCTGCCTATCGTGCCAACCCCATGCGTGTGGAGAGCGTGGCCACCGATTGCCTCACAGGCGAAGCCGTATACTTCGAGGAAAAGGAGAGCTCCGAGCGCATCATCGACATCGTACGTGCCTCCTCGGCCTTGCCCTTTGCCTGCCCCATCGCTCAGGTAGACGGACGCGCCATGCTCGATGGCGGCATTGCCGACTCTATCCCCATAGATCGTGCCTTCAGCCAAGGCTATGAGCACGCTATCGTAGTGCTCACCCGGCATCTCGGCTACCGCAAGGAGGAGAAGTCTCCTCACCTGCCACCTTTTATATATAGCCGCTATCCCAAGTTGCGCGAGGCACTGCGCACCCGAGGCAAGCGCTACAATGCCCAGCTCGAGCGGGTAGAGCAGCTCGAACGCGAAGGGCGCATCACTGTCATCCGTCCCGACCATCCCGTAGAGGTGGCCCGCATCGAAACCGATATGGACAAGATGAATGCCCTCTATCGCCATGGCTTCGAGATGGCAGAGAAGATGCTGGGCTGAAAAACTGCCTTTTCATCGGAGAATTTCCAGTTACATAATCCCCTATGTCACGCTTCCAGTGACCAATGTCACGCATTTGTCACGCTCATGTCACGCTTTTTTCACGCCCGTTTTTGTGTTCGTCTGTTGTAAAAGCTCTATCTTTGCAACAGACGAACACTTTATATATGTAACCACTCAATATATGCATTGCACTATGAAAACATTCATCTATTCCCTGCTGACTATCGTTGCTCTCGCATTCACGTCGTGCAATCGGTCAGGGCAGACAGAGCAAATAGTGACAGAACAAGCGACGAAAGCTGAAGAGCCGTTATCCGTAAAAGAAGAACTCTTGCAGGCACATGAACTGAGCAGGCAAGCAGGAAAGATTAAGGATGCTGACAAGAACAATAGCCAAAACCAACAGAGGAGTTTGGAAATATACAACCAAGCCATCTATCACTATGCCAATGTGGTGGTTCGTGACGACTCCAACGACACATTGCGTATCGTTGCTTTACACCACATGCGTTGGATCGAAGCCTATCAGAAACGCAACTATGGCGTGGCACTGCAATACCTGAACCAATGTGTTGTACTGACACCAGAAAACCATCCCTACTATGTGCTGAATCTAGCATACAAGGCTGATGACCTATGGCATATTGAAGAGCGCGACTCTGCCATCTACTATGCTAAGTTGGCCTTGCAGCTTCCCCATAACCATCAGTCTATAGACTATATATGTAGTCATGTTCTGTGGCAAGTATACAAAGAATTGGGTGTGCGCGACTCTGCTGAGCATTACAAACAATTCTATTACAAGGTACGTGATGGGAAACTCTATAAGGAACAGACGATGGATGAGCTGATAGATGAGTTGAAGAATAATGTCATTGCCAATGGCAAGCCTGAGGTAAAAGAGGATTTGCGAGCTTCAGAGGCTCAGAAACGTGACCCTCAGTTCAAGGCACAGAAACGGAACCAGCGTATCTATCGCATACTCCTGTTGCTCCTCCTCCTTTCTCCCTTTGCCATAGGCTACTATCGCAAGCATTATCGTCGCCAACACCTTGTCCGTGAGGAGCCGCAGTCGCCACCTCCCGGCCCCACGACAATGGCTACAGAGGAGGAGGACAAGGAGACCTTTTCCCTTCCCGAGACACTGATACTGCGCCGCTCGCTTGCCGATGGTCGCCGTGCCTTTGAGAATACCACCAGCTATGAGGAACTTAACGCCATGCAGATTAAGGAAAAGGAACTCTACGATATGGCTTACGAGGCTACTCGTGATGTGGAGAGCACGCTCTTCGACTCCTTCAAGGAGGCTTGCAGCACGCTGCACGAGGGACTTGAGCTGAATGATCAGGAGCTGGTATGCTGCTTTTGCACCTATCTGGGCTATAGCAACAATGTCATTGCCTACATCGGCCACACCACTCCCACTACTATCCGCAAACGCAAAGAGCG